>CAZNCM010000105.1:6400-16643 GCA_964571155.1 uncultured Lyngbya sp.
ACCGCTTGTAACAGCTAACTGAGTCTTACGGGCGAAACCAAGCTCAATACAGGTTATTACATCCGGAATCCTGACAGGTTCTCCTAAATTGAATATGGCTGAATACAAGCCTTGCATATTGACAATCAGCTTTAAACCAGGTACAGATATTAGAAAGCGAAAAAATAATTGAGTGAGAAAGACCAATTACTCGTGAGGGTAACTAACCTTAACTAACTCTAGAGATGATGTGGCAAGAGTCAGGCACGCTTCTAACAGACTGTTAGAAGGCTGAATATTCCTAGAGTCGGTTTTGGGGCCAGGAGTCGTTACAGGCTTTATACGTGTAGGCTAACGAGGTCAAGGAACTCGCATCATTCCAAGACGAAATGCTCACCCCTTGCTCCACTCAATTATTGATGCCAAAGCTAACACCTTCTTCTCTGTACTTGGGGTTTGAGAGAGGAAGGTGTTGGTTAGTTGCATTCTTTAATCGCTTTAAATTATATCATGAAAGTCACTCCAAGACGACAGAATAAAGAAAACTTCTTACAAGTTGAAAAAGGAGGTAATCGCTAATGGTTGCCTCCGAACAACTCAAGCGCGTCACAAAAGATAATTCTTGTCCTCACTGTGGTAAGACCGATTGGTGCTATAGTTTGGGAGAGTTGACGGTCTGTAAACGAGGGATTGACCCCGCTACTGGATGGATAAAGACCTCTAAGACAGACAAAGAGGGTGACTACTTCTACGCCCCCGAACGTCCAGACTCATCCTTCACTCGCAACGGCTACTCACCACGTCCTAGTTCATCATCCAGTTCACCCCCAACTACACCAACGATTGAACTGGCAAGGCTACCCGAACAGCCCAAAATTCATCGAGCTGAAACCAAAGGCAATCAAGTTATCACCTCCTATCCTTACAGCCCAGTACAGCAGGTGAAACGGATTGAGGAGTTTGAGGGAGATCAGCGAGTCAACAAAGTTGTCATCCCCTACCATCAGCAAGACAACCAGATGGTCAAAGGCAAAGGCGATTTACCCTGGAATGCCTACCGGATTAATGAGGCTATCCCTTACGGCAAGGGTAAATGGGTCTTAGCTGTTGAGGGTGAGAAATGCGTTGAAGCAGCCCGTCAAAATCAAATACCTACTATCACCTGGCAAGGGGGAAGCTGGACAATTGATGACATCTTAGCTGACCTGCTGACACTCAAGCGTTCAGGAGTCAAAGGACTTCTCTACCTCCCAGACCACGATGAAGCCGGAACCAACAAAGCAGAGAAAGTCATCAAAGCAGCACAACAAATAGACTTTCCTATTGCAACTGTTGACCCCGTTGAACTGTGGTCAGAAATGCCAGAAAAGGGTGATATTGTTGACTGGATTGAAGGAGTTGAACTGACACCCGATGAACGGGTTAAACAGTTATTAATAGCCTCAAAACTCAACTGTCCACAGCAATTAAATACTGTTCAACCACCACCACGAGCAAAAGACAATAAAGCAATCAAAATAGAAATGGAACGCGACCGAGCTAGACAGATAATCGGCGATCAGTTACGGCTCAATGAACGCAGTCAAGAAATTGAGGTTTTCAGTGAAGAATTAGGCATCCAAGGACAACGGTTTGAACTAGACTATCTAGACGTTGACCTTGCCGAATACTTTGGAATAGGAATAGAGGGAACCAAGACCGTTATTGAGGGGATTGTCCGAAGAATTGCAGATGAAAACAGCTACGAACCTGTTCGAGACTATTTAGATAAATGCGCTCAAGAATTCAACGGCACAAGCATTTTAGACAACTTGGCTGAGACATTGTTTGGAACATCAGCCCCGATTCATCAGACCATGCTTAAAAAGACACTGATTGCTGCTGTAGCAAGGACTTACCAGCCCGGTTGCAAGTGTGATACAGCCACAGTTTTATACAGTCCCAAACAAGGGATTGGAAAATCAACTACGTGGAAAACTCTGTTTGGTGAGGATAATTACTGTGAAGATGTGGGCGATATTTCCAACAAAGATGAAGTAACCAAGATGAGGAAAGCTTGGGGTTGTGAACTGAGCGAGATTGCTAGAATAACCCGCAAACAGGACGCTGACAAAGTTAAGCAATTTACTTCAACCTCAATAGACTGGATGCGTGACCCCTATGCTCGGAGTTTGAAGAAATACAAGCGAAGAGGGATTATTGTTGGTACCACAAACTCAGATGATTTTCTACAGGACAGAACCGGAAACCGACGCTTTTGGGTGATTGAAGTTCAAAAACCCGTTGATATTAAATGGCTGGAAGAAAACCGGGATAAAATTTGGGCTGCTGCATATCACCTCTACAGACAAAGGGAGATATGGTGGCTCACTCAAGAGGAAGAAGGACAATCCAGAGACATCAATCAAGGTTTCATGGATGCCTTACCATTTGAGGATGAAATTTTAGAACTGGTATCCGGCAAGGACAAGGTTGCAACCCGATGGATTGTAGAGAGCCTTGTCCATAAATATGGAATTAAAGCCGATACCTCCAGAGATCGGAAAGACCTAGAATTAACCATCAAGAAGGTCTTGCAACAGAACGGATGGATAAAGCCTAAGAGTGGTCGGGTAACAATAGACGGGAAACAAGACCGGGGTTACGAACGACTAGACAACCTTCAAGACAACTCTGAAGACGGAAGACGGGAGCCGTCTAAGGGGGTTGTCTACGCTGTAACTCCCATCAGTCAAAAGTCTCAGCTATCACTAGACGGTCAGACGGTAAAAAACGACATTTCTCAAAAAAATACAATCCCAGACACCCAACTATCACCCGAACCGATTGAAGACCAAATTAAGACCTATCTCAAAGAAGGTTTAATGTCCCGCAAGCGCGTTAGTGAGAAAGAGCTTTTGAGTCACTTCCCCAATCACCAAGACGAGGTAGAGGCACTACTTAAACGAATTGAAGATATGGGACGGATTTGTCGCAGAGGTGGATACATCTACGCCTTGTCATTACGCAGGTTTAAGGAAGGAGACGAGGCTGTGATCAGCGATGGAGAACACAAGGGCTACAGAGCTTTGATCAAGAAATACAACGGCCCAGACAGCAAGCAAATCCACACTTACATCATTCAAATTGACCAGGGAATAGGTACTCAAGATTTGCTCTACCCAGAGAATCAGTTGACTCGGGCATAACTTTAAACAACTCATGCAAAATCCATCCAAACGCCGCAAAGGTCGGGTTGGAGTGTCGTCCTGCAAGGGAGTTTTGAGGTTATCGCTTCCCCGTTTTCTGTATGAAGGCAAGCGGAAACACCTCTATTTGGGATTGCAAGACAACCCAGACAACCGAAAACTTGCAGAAGCAAAAGCCCAACAGATTGAAGCGGATATCATCTACGAGCGCTTTGACCCAACCCTAGAACGGTATCACCCTCAGAAAGCTGTCGCAATTGAGCAGCCAAAGACATCAGAGACACTGGCGCGACTCTACAAACAGTACATAGAAACCAGACGTTCAAGCGTCCGGCCCGGAACTTGGAGGGGAAACTATCTGGTAATGTTGCGTCACATCCAGCGATCGCCTTTTGCCAATGCTGATCCAGACTTAGAAATCACTGGCTATGCTCAGAAGATGCTGGATTGGGCAAGTCAAACCCTTTCACCGGACACTTGCAGACGGCTAATGACCCAACTCAACGCCTGCCTGAAGTGGGCGATAGAATCCAAGCGGGTTAAAGTCACCCGTTCGCCATTTGAGAGTATGGCGGGGAAAGCCAAAAAGCTGATCAAGAAATCAGAGGATGAGGAGACAGACATCAACCCGTTCACCAAGCTCGAGCGAGATGCCATCATAGAAGCTTTTAAAACCCACTCTCAACACCATCACTATTACCATTACGTCGCCTTCTGTTTTTATGTGGGGTGTCGCCCGAGTGAAGCGATCGCCTTAACTTGGAATGACATCTCAGACGACTTGAGCAAAATCACATTCAGAAATGCAATAGTAGCGGCTGTTGGAGGAAGGGAAAAATGCAACGGACTAAAAACCCAGAGCAGACGAGTGTTTCCCTGCAACAACCAAGTTCAAGAACTGCTCAGAGAAATCAAATCAACCCGTCAATCGGCTAACGGTTCAGTGCTGACCTCAGCCAAAGGTCAAGTATTCAGCACCAGTTACTTCCGCAAAGTCTGGGTCAAGGTACTTGAAAGCTTGGGGATTGAGTACCGGAAACCGTACCAGACAAGACACACCTTTATCACCCTTTGCCTTGAGGCTGGAGTAGATGCAAAGGATATCGCCAAGTGGGTAGGTAATAGCGCTGAGATAATTTACAAAAATTACGCGGGTCACAGAGCAGAGTTATCCGTCCCAGAAATCTGACCATTTTGACACCATACTGCTGTTTTTGGAGTGAATTTGGAGCGAATCTCACTCCAACCAAGGAGGTGTCAAGCCCTGAAAGTACCGACCGACAAGAAATTCAAAACAAAATCAGGAGCCGACTTGTAATCGGAAGGTTGTGGGTTCAAATCCGACCGCCAGCTTTTTTGCCTAAAGGCACAGTGGAAGATTGGAAAGTTCATGATTAACGGATTAACTCTAAGCACAATTGACGAAAATGATCGCCTCGATGTTCAAAGCTTTCATATTGATCAAAACTCGCACAAGCAGGTGACAACAACACGACTTTTGCGGAGAAATGCCTCGCTAATTCTGCGGCTTTAGGAATGGCTTTTTCCATCGTTTCTACAATTTCTACCGTTTGATAATTGACTTGTTTGAGTCTTTGAGAAAATTGTTCGGCTGCATCCCCAATTAACAAGACTGCTGCGGCTTTTTCTTGAATCGTTTGCAACCATTGGGTATCATCTCCGGCTTTGGCTTCACCTCCCGCAATTAAAATAACCGGGGCTTCTACGGCGGCTAAACCCACTTGTGCGGCATCATAATTTGTGGCTTTGCTATCATTAATCCAATCAGTTCCTTGCCAACTTCCCACAGCTTCTAAACGGTGAGGAACACCTGGAAAGTTAGAAATAGCCTGTTCAATCGCTGGAGGTTCTATTCCCGCTAAACGGGCGGTTGCTACTGCCATTAATAGGTTTTGGAGGTTATGTTTTCCCACCATTTTCAAGGTTTTTAAGGGAATTATTTTCTGCTGGTTTTGGACGATATAATCATTTTCAATATAAACCCCTAAATCGGGATTGCCAATTAATGCAGATTTTCCTTGAACACTTGTCCAACAAGCATTATTCCACTGTTGAGCAGCATGGTCGCGCAAGTAAGGATCATCACCATTAATAACTTGTATTTCCGAGTTGTTGAGTAGTTTTGCTTTAATATTATAGTAATTTTCTAAGGTATAGTGACGGTTTAAATGATCGGGTGTAAAAGTTGTCCAAACTCCAATTTTCGGAGCCAGTTTTGAGGAAGATTCAATTTGATAACTACTCACTTCTGCAATTACCCAATCTACCGATTTACCAATTTTTAAAGCTCTAATTTCTTGCTGTTGTAGGGCTAATTCACAAGCTGCATTACCAATATTACCACAGGCGGGTGCGTTCAAACCTGCGGCTTTAAAAATAGCTGCAATTAAAGCGGTGGTTGTTGTTTTTCCATTGGTTCCTGTAATTCCCACCCAAGGTACAGCGTTAAGATTTCGCCATGCAAGTTCCATTTCTCCAATAATTTCTATTCCTCGGCGACGGGCGATTTCTAAAGGAGGAATATCCCACGGCACCCCAGGACTAACAACAACTAAATTCGGGGAAGTCTCCGGATCAAAATTTTCACCTAACTTAACGTTAATTCCTTCTTTGATTAATTCCTCTTGTTGCTGATGCAATTTGGGTGAGGTATTGCCATCGCTAACGGTGACTTGCCAGCCTTGAGATTTTAGGAGTCGGGCGGCTGCATTTCCAGACTTTCCTAAGCCGATAATCTGAGCGTTTGGCAT
Source organism: uncultured Lyngbya sp. (assembly GCA_964571155.1). Taxonomy (GTDB): domain Bacteria; phylum Cyanobacteriota; class Cyanobacteriia; order Cyanobacteriales; family Microcoleaceae; genus Capilliphycus. The sequence goes on from CAZNCM010000105.1 coordinate 12,339, forward strand.
AGACAAAATGGTAGTTTCCCTGGAAGATCAATCCCTATTTTACCGTGTTTGTTGGAGGTTCGGGATAAATGTATGAGTTAGAGTTTGTTTAGACAACGCCCTCCTCGTCTTATACTTTTAACTTGATTTAACTCTTAACAATTGCCCCAAAATCCGCTAAAACTCTAGCATGATTTCGCAACAGTCCTAACAAATTTAAACGATTACGTTGAATCTCTGGATTTTCATCCATCACTAATACACTGTCTGGCCCGTCAAAAAAGGTACTCACGGTTGGGGCAATTTCGGTTAAAGCATCAACTAACTGTCGATAATTCCGAGTTTTTTGGGCGGCTTCTGTTTTCGGAACTAACGCAATTAACGCTTGATAAAACGCTTCTTCCGATGATTTGGCAAACAATTTAGGATTAACAAGTTTTTTCGGTTGTAATTGAACTGTATCTAAATCACCTTGTTTCGCTAAACGAGTTGAACGGTTAACGGTTTCATAGATTTGATCTAAGCTACCATCTTGACGAATAGTTTGTAAGAAAATCGCCCGTTCTCGCACATCTAACAAATCTTTTAACGCTCGTTCTGTATATTCCGGATCATCTTCTCCTAAAACGGCATTCACTAAATCATAATCGATGTTCTTCTCATCTTGCAAGAGCGTTCTAATTCGTTGTAAGAAAAATTCATAAAGCTGCGATAACAAATCTGGAATAGCTTGGTCATAACTTTGAGTAAAATCAGCCGCCAACTGTTCGAGAATTTGATGTAAATTAATCGTTAAATTTGCGTCCCAAGTAATATTAATCACCGCATTCGCAGCCCGACGCAACGCAAACGGATCTGAAGAACCAGACGGAATCATACCCAAGCCAAAAATACTGACTAAAGTATCTAATCTATCAGCTAAACCCACAACTTGACCGACCAAAGTTTGCGGTAAACTATCAGTTGCACCCCTCGGTAAATAATGCTCAAAAATCGCCGTAGAAACCGCTTCGGGTTCGCCACATTCTCGGGCATATTTTTCACCCATTACCCCTTGTAATTCCGGAAATTCATAGACCATTTGCGTAACCAAATCCGCCTTACAAAGTAACGCCGCCCGTTGAATTTGAGTTTGTTCGGTTTCGCTAACTTCTAGTTGTTGACCAATTAAATCTGCGGCTTGACCGATGCGGTTAACTTTATCTCGAACTGACCCTAATTTTTCCTGAAATGTTACCGTTTCTAAGTCGGGCAAATAAGCTTCTAAAGGTTGTTTTAAATCCGATTTATAGAAAAACTGACCGTCCGCCAATCTCGCCCGAATTACCCGTTCATTTCCCGCTGCAATAATATTAGATTTAGCTGGATCTCCATTAGATATTGTGATAAAATAAGATTTGAGCGGAGATTGAACCGATTGAGTCGTTTCTAACACCGGGAAATAGCGTTGATGTGTAACCATTACTGTTTTAATCACTTCCGGCGGTAAATTTAAAAATTCATCTTCAAATTTTCCCACAACCGCCGTCGGCCACTCGACTAGATTAACCACTTCTGCTAACAATTCGTCAGGAATTTCTGCATCTCCACCGATGCTTTTTGCCGCCGTTTTAATTTCGGCTTCAATTGTTGTTTTACGCTGTTCGGGGTCAACTTCAATAAACCCTTGACGTAGAGAGTTTAAATAATGAGTTGCAGTCGAGATTTCTATCGGTTTAGGATGCAAAACTCGATGTCCTTGAGAAATGCGATTACTCTCAACTTTGTCTGAACCACTCACCAAAGTAACAGGTAAAATTTTATCATCCAACAACACCACTAACCAGCGTATCGGTCGAGGAAATCTCAAGTCTCCATCTCCCCACCGCATGAACCGTTTTCCTTCTAATTTAGTAATCCATTCGGGAATTAATTCTGTTAAAATCTCAGCCGTTGGACGACCTACAATTTTCTTTTTAACAAAAACAAAATCCCCTTTTTCTGTGGGGCGAATTTCCAGGTTTTCAAGTTCAACCCCTTGTTTTTTCGCAAACCCAACTGCTGCTTTTGTTGGCTGATCATTCTTAAAAGCAGCCGATGCAGGTGGCCCTTTGATTTCTTCCTCACGGTCTGCTTGCTGCTTCGGGAGTCCCTCTATCACTACCGCCAACCGTCGAGGGGTGCCGTAAACTTGGGTAGACTCCGACTGGAGAAATTGTTCCTCTAGCGTCGTGGGAATGAGGTGTCGCCACTGTTGGAGGGCTTGTTCGACAAACGGGGCGGGAAGTTCTTCAGTACCGACTTCGAGTAAAAAGCTTGGCATAGGAGCGATCGCAGAATGGGCAGATTACTAATTTTAGATGACTTAGGTATACGTTACCACCTTTAGCGGTTATTCTTTCAAGTTTTATACCATAATTAAATCAAAAGATACAGTGTCAACCCATGAGTCAAACCATTTCTGCTACAAAAATAAACTTGATTGACTTGAGAGAAAAGTTTGGATTAGAACGAGTGAATGATTCAACTTTTTTTCAAGAATGGCAGGAAAATTTACCGGATCTTTCGCCAGATGAACAGCAAGTAATGGATGAAGTTAAAGCCGATTATCTTCATTTATTTGAGTATCCCCTGTTAGAATCGGTTGTTAAGCTAGTGGTACTTTCTCCTTTACTCAAACAAGCGGGTTTTTATCGTTCTCCCTTTTATATTGTCGGCGAAAAAGAGGTAAAAGTGTTATCTCAAGATGAAGATTTAATGATTCAAGGAAGACTAGATTTGTTGGTCTTTACGCCGCCATTTTGGGTCTTGGTGATTGAAGCCAAAAAAGCACAATATTCATTAGATGTAGGAATTCCCCAAGCTTTAACCTATATGTTAGCCGATCCTCGTCCTGAAAAACCTGTATTTGGATTAGTTACAAACGGAACCGATGTTATCTTTTTAAAGTTAACTCAACAAGGCACACCTAAATATGCAGAGTCCGATGTGTTTTCAATGCGACGCAGAGAAAACGAACTCTATACTGTTTTAAGAATACTCAAACGGTTCGCTGAAATTGTCAATTCCAAAAAATAATTATTGTTTCTATGATTATTTTCACCCAATATTTCCAACCCAACACAAACCGTAATATCGATTTTATCATCCCGTTAACCGCCGAACAACGCAATCGCAGTCGTCAAACAATTGAGTTATCATCGACTCAAAAAATATATTTGCGTTTGCCCCGAGGAACGGTGTTAGAAGATGGGGATTTATTGCAGTCTGAAACTCAAGAGAACATTGCTCAAATCATCGCCAAACCCGAACCTGTGATTACAGTGAAAGCGAAGACTGAACTTGATTTAATTCGAGCCGCTTATCATCTCGGAAATCGTCATGTTCCTTTGGAAATTACCGCAAATTATTTAAGATTATCATCCGATTCTGTGCTAGAGTCAATGTTGGTCAAACTAGGGTTAGAAATTATCGAAGAAATTGCTCCCTTTGATCCCGAAAAAGGAGCCTATGGACATCATCATTAGCTTAAATTTAGGAGAATAATACTTTGATTCTCAATCTTTTACAACTGGCAAGTCCGGCCTTACCTTTGGGTGCTTATAGTTATTCAGAAAGCCTAGAAGCCTTAATTGATAATGAAATAATCACCGATGAAAACAGTCTAGAAAATTGGCTAATACAAGAAATAAAATATGGTTCAATTAGAATAGAATCTGCTATCATGTTAAGGGCATATCGGTATTTTATTGTTGATGAGTTAATGGGCTTAACGGATTGGAATCAATGGCTGAGTGCTGCCAGAGAAAGTTCAGAATTACGAAAACAAAGCTGGCAAATGGGCAACAGTTTAATGAAATTATTGTTAGAGTTGGAAGGGATTCAAAAACCCTCATCAACTCAATCGGATCTTTTCAAACTTGAAACCTGTGCAGCAATTATTGGTAAACCTTGTAACTATGCAATTGCCTTTGGTTTGGGGGCAGGTTATTGGCAAATTGAACAAAAAAATGCGTTACTTGGATATCTCCATAGTTGGGCAACTAATGTCATTAATGCCGGAGTTAAACTCATTCCGATAGGTCAAACTCACGGACAAAAATCACTCCTAAAACTCCATCCAGAAATAATCAAAGCCAGCGAAGAAATTTTCCTGTTAGAAGATGATGATTTGGTTAGTTGTAGTTGGGGTTTAGGACTGGCGAGTATGCAGCATGAAACCCAATATACTCGTTTGTTTAGAAGCTAGTATTGTCGGTTCCAACTGCATAGCCCCCAAACCCCCAAATCTGGGGACTTAAATTGATATAATTCAGAAAAAATACCCAATAAAATTAGGGAAAAACA
>CAZNCM010000106.1:0-1312 GCA_964571155.1 uncultured Lyngbya sp.
TCTAATAGCGGCCATTCAATCACAGAAGCTTGAAAAGCACTCAGCGATCGCCTGTAGTCTCCAAAGGCCGGGGTAAGCAGATAGGTTGTCTCCTGTTGAGCGAGATCCCATCCGGCCAAAGTGAGTAACTCTGCCGCTCCATTCCCTGGCAAAATCCAGTCTGCTTCTAGAGGGGAATGAATCTGACTCAGAGCATTTCGTAAGACCCGATATTGAGGATCGGGATAGGCTCTGAGATCACCGAGATGGGTTTGAATTGCTTCTAACGCCGACTGGGGCGGCCCCCAAGGATTGATACTGGCGGAAAAATCCAGAATCTCTGAAGGAGAACAGCCTGCAATTGAGGCTGCCCAGGTTAAGTTTCCCCCATGTCCAGGTCTGGCAAGCGATTGAGCCGACACCATTATTCCTCTTTGGTCGTTGCTTTGGAAGCTACCTTTTCTTTAAACAGTTTACCTGCTGAGAAAGCCGGTACCCGAGTTGCGGGAATTTCCATTTTTTCTCCCGTTTTCGGATTGCGGCCTTCACGAGCTTTACGCTCACGAGACTCAAACGACCCAAAACCCACGAGGGTTACTTTATCGTTACGGGATACCGCTTCCATAACGGTATCGAGGGCAGCCGTCAGAACAGCATCTGCTTGTTTCTTGGTGACACTGGCCCGTTCAGCCACAGCATCAACTAATTCACCTTTATTCATAAAACCTCCTTGTCTGGAAACCCCGCATCACAAGGGATCGGGGCGGAAAACAGATGACACAATCGATCAATTGAAATGCAGGACAAAAGAAAAGTTGCTTCTGTCCCGCCGGACTCTTGACAAAGACTGCCAATCTGCTATGGAGTTGTCAAGTGATTCTGATCGCGGATTGTCTTTTGATCAAAATTTAACTTCAGATCGCTGTAACCCTGACCGTATCTCACTTGCACTGACTTATTCTAATGTTTTTAAGTCGAATATGGATCGATCAAATCTTTAAATTTATATAGATTTCATATAATTTTCTCATTTTGAATCGGTTTTGGCCCAAAAAAACATCCCCAATATGGCACTTGGGGACCGGAGTTGGGGAGGTGGGGAGGTGGGGAGTTGGGGAGGTGTGCAGATCTTGCCTCTTGCCTAAGCGCATGATTGCCCTTCGGGTTCAGCAGTTGCTCTATGCGCGTTGGCGTAGCCTGCGGCAAAGCGGCTTACTTCGCTAAGATTGCAAAGGTGCTGCGTGGGGGAAACCCGCTCTTACCGCACTTTGCGCTCGCGACCATTCCGCCGGGCCGCAAGGCAAGCGCTCCTTGATGGAAACCACCAAGACCC
>CAZNCM010000106.1:1322-6491 GCA_964571155.1 uncultured Lyngbya sp.
CTTCGGGTTCCGCAGTTGCTCATGGGGGAAACCCGCTCTTACCGCACTGCTTCACCTTTTGACTTCGACCTGTTCCCTCTCCCCTGTAACAATCCCTTGTTTAACGGCTTCGTTGCAACATTTCTCGCGCATCGGGGCTAACGTTGTATTCATAGCCAAACGGGGCGCGATCAGATTCATCCATGATCATCGGAGTCACCAACACCACCACTTCTGCGCGTCCGGTTTCACGAGTCGAACTTCTAAATAAAGCTCCAAGAATCGGCAAATCTCCTAAGAAGGGTATCTTACTAGCAATAACGCGATCCTGTTCTTGAATAATCCCCGAGACAATTAAAGTCTGACCATCCCGCAACCGAATACGTCCAGACTGATACTCTCGTCTAGAAGTTTCTGTTGCAAAGTCCCCATTCGTTACTCCACCTAACGGAATACGGTTTGTAATGGCAGTCACCACTGGGTTCACATTGATTGTCACAAATCCATTATCATCAATGCGCTCAACATTAATACTCACTTCCAGACCAACATCTTCAAATTCGGGCTGGGTTTCGGTTCGCTGACCTCCATCGGTTTCAATGGTATCGGTTTCAAATCGTTTAACAATGTTCTCAACCAGTTCAACCCGTGCAATTTCTCCTTCCTGCACGAGCAAGGTGGGATCGGTGAGAATCTTGGCGTTTCGGTTTGTAATCTGGAATTGTAGGGTTTGCAGGAAACGACGGGGATATTGGAATAGGGGGAAGGTATCAAATTCGACATTACCCGGATCAAATGTACCGTCATCATTGCGATCAAACGGATCAAAGTCAGAAATCCCCACTCGTTCTGAACGATCAGTGACCGGTGAAACGGGTCGGAGTGTCACCCCACCTCGTCCGGGTGCCGTTAACGGAGTAGTTGTGGTTCCATCGCGATCAAAGAAGGGTTCTTCGTTTCCAACCGGGAGATTGGGAACAATCGGTCGAGCGTTAATTCCGGAGGTCGATTGGTTAAGATTAGGTGGGTTGTAGGAGCCGAAGTTGAGAGCGGCTGCACCTCCATCATTAACAAAGAAGGTTTGATCAATCCCAAAGGAGAAACTGCTATCAAACGTATCTTCTCCATCAAGGTTGATATCGAGGACTTTCACGTTGATCGCGACTTGACGTCTACGCAGATCCAGTTGGATCAATTGAGCAGAAGCGACTTCCACCAAGTTTGGCGGCCCGATCAAGGTCAAACTATTGAGACGGTCATCAACAATCACCTGCATTCCCCGTAAAAGGGGTATAGAGTCCTGAGTTTCCACCCGTAGAGTTTCGACAACCGTTGTCACCTGAGTATCCGTTGTAGTTAAGGCTTGGCTACTTCCGGGGATGTTGACAGAGTTAGCCCGAGTCACCTGTTGTTCACGAGTGATTGCTCGTTCTGCTCCCATACTGACCAGGAAAGCCGCCGCTTGTCCGGCTGGAATTTGGTTGAGTCGGAAGGAACGAACCACGACATCGCGAGCGGTGTTGGGGAGTTGGCGCCCCACAAAGATAGTATTTCCTTGACGGTTGGCTTCGAGTCCACTCAAACGCAGAACGTAGTTAAAGACATCTTGAACGGACTCATTTTCGATATCAAGGGAAATGGTGAGTGCTTCTGTACCCCCCTGAGCGCCTCCTTGTCCGGTTGTATTGCCGAAATCCGATGCAAAGGCAACGTTGAGTCCGGCTGTCCGAGCTAACAACGAGAGAACATCTCGCACTAAAGCATCCCGCAACACCAAACGCGGAATCACTTCTGTGGTGTTTAAGTTAACAGCTTGAACGGCAGGATTGACGTTAGAAACAGCAATATCTCCCACTGGCGGCGCTACAGCCCGAGGCAGGTAGGGAGGAGTCGGATCGACAGTCCGGGGTAAACCGGGAGAAAGCTGCGGATCGCGGTTTCGAGTTGCCGGATCAGGGATAATTGGCTCTTGTTGAGAGGGAGCCGGAGTTGTTGTCGGCGGAGTTGGTTGTTGGGCTAGTGAACCTCGGTCAATCTCGACCTGGGGTTCAGGGACTAATACATCTGGAGCCGGGGATGAATCAGGACGACTCGAATTCGGGGGAACGTTTGCAGCGCTTGTTCCGCCTGAGAGCATACTGATCACAATCCCTCCAGAGGCCCCTTGCACCACGCGGGCATCGGGTGGACTGCTGGTGCCGGTGACAATCACTCGAACGCTGGTTGGATCAAGTTGAGTCACCACAATTGAGGCGATTCCAGGGGCGGGATTGTTTTTTTGGAACATCTCCTGGCCCATGTTGAGCTGTGTATTAATCACATCAGCAACAAAATCATTGCCTCGTCTGACAACGAAGACTTCTGGACGTCCACCCCCTTCTGTTACCAGAACGAGATTTGTCTCTCCGTTGCTATCAACAATTTGAACATCTCGAATGACGGTAAATGCAATGGCAGGGGCTTGTGCCATCAGAACAACGGCAGCTACCGATAGTCCTGCTCCCCATCCTAGAACTTGTTTCACGTTCCCTCCTCAACTGGACTGTGGTTATTGCTTAGAATTAAAGGCTTTTGTGTTTATTGTCAATTGTTAATCGTTGAGAGCCGATTTAGCTTTGAGAGCCGTAAGACTCCAACTTGAGTTAACAGGATACTTTTTACAGGGATTTGAATTTGATAATTAGCGTGTAAGTGGATTGTATGCGATCGCGAAGCACAAGTTAAAGGGTCTAACCTTTTTTTATTAGATAAAGGATTTAAGTAAAGCTTAACTCGCTTGACAGATTAGAACATTTGTCGTACCGTGTCAAGCCAAATCTTTGTTTTGATTGTGACCCCTAAAAAAATGAATAACCGCGCTCGATCTGAACGCGGCTTGAGGCTAAAATCGTTTTGGGTTTTGAAGGCGTTAAAATTACTGAGCAGGTTGGGCATCGGCTGGGGTAGCAGAATCTAAGGCAGCATCGAGTTGTTCCTGACTCAACGGCATCAACGCACTCAGGGTAAAAGACGTTTTCAAGCGGCGTTGAGGTTGCTCACTCGCGGGTATAAATTTACCTTGCTTATATTCTCCTTCTACAACGGGCGCTGATTCTACCAACTCCGTTTTTAAGTCTCTAACGACTAACATCGGCTGCATCCGTTCTAGAATAATCAAAAACTGCCGGGTCTGAGCAAAACTGCCTTCAAACTCCACTTCATATGCACGCCGTCTCAGCTTTCCATTCACGGCTGGTCCTAAAGAACCGTCATTGACCACTTCAATCGCCGAGTTGGACTGATTCGCATCGGAGGATGGAGCCGGTTCAAACTTGGTAATTCTGGCTTTTTCCTCATCCTCTGTAATGCCCGCATTAACCCGGTTGAGTTGTTCTTCAATATCAAAGATTAACGTCTCTAGTGTCTCTTCGTCAGCAAATAAAGCGGTTACGGATGCCCGTCTTTGTTGGGCTTCGATTAGCTGTTGTTCAGCTTCTCCTTTTTTACTGAGCCGTTCTTCTTGTTGCTCGATTTCTTGCTGCTTGGCGGTAATTTGATTATCGAGTTCTTTTCCCTGGGCAATTGTCGGGAGAACCAACTTAAACATCCCAAATCCAGCCAGCAAGACTCCGGCTACCGCAACGGCTATCCCAATATTTTTGGGTGTGAGAGGGACTCCCAAAACGACTGGCGTTTCAATATCCTGTTCGTCATCGACTGCGATAAATTCGTTTGCTGCTGTCATGGTTGAATGACTCCTTTTTGTTGAAGGGTTTGAATACGATTGACTAATCCAACCGCTCCTTTACTCTTTAACTGCGGAAGCAACTCCGAAGCATTCGCCTGGCTCAAATTCGTCTCGATTTTGTACTCGACTACAGGCTGTAAATCGGGTAAATTATTGCTTCCGCCTTGAGACTCATCAACAACCAGTTTGGTCGGATTGTCTTTCAAGCGAGCTGAGAGCAATTTAGTTTGCTCGTCATCAAAGAAGGGCGATTGCTTCAGCAACAACATAAAGTCACTGAGTTGGGAAAAGGAATTGGCAATTCCGGTAATTTCCAGCGTGGCAGTATCTTTAGCGGTCGTGGCGGCTTCTCCTTCAGGGGGCGCAGCAGCGGGAGTCGCTGTTAACTCGGGTTCAGTTTGCTTAATGGTGTTAATCTTCACCCCGGCTACTTGCATCAGTTCAGCGAGTTCTTGACTCAAGGCTGACCAAGGCTTAATTTCGTTGAAGACGGTGGCTAACGCATCGGCTTCTTCGTTGGTTTGCTTGGCTTGAGCGTAAATTTTATCAAGTTCGGCGACGAGATTTGTTTTTTCGCCCAGTTGGGCTTCTAAAGCCGCTAACTCGGTTTGTAACTGAGTATTGCGTTGACTGAAGATGAGCCAAGCTCCCCCAACCAATGCGTTGGCCGCTAAAGCAACCGCAGCCCCAATCATAATCGGTGTTCGATCAACAGTTGCACCAGTTCTACCTGGAGAAGACGGAGCTTTTCGATCTACGGGTTTGTAGTCGGGACGGTCGTTAAGAAAATTAATATCAAGGCTGTACATTGCGTCAAACCTCTTTGAGGATTTGTTTATGGCTTGAGGGCATCATTATATGTGTATATTTTAGACGGGTGTCGAGGATTTCCTGTGCTGATGGTAGCAAGGGGGAAATTTTTAAGATTAAGTTTTTTGATCCGTAACTTGCACATTCAAGTCTGAATTTCCCACCGCTCCGAGGGGATTTAAACTATGTCTATCATAGCGAAATCCCAGATTGATGATTCTCAACCCGAGATTAACTGACTCGCATTCCCAACCCTAAAGCTACTCCTAAGCTAGCACGTTGATCGGTTGGAATCTCTTGATCGCTTTGCAATGAAAGCATTTCTAGGGGATCGACTTGAGTGGCGGGCATGGCGAGGCGCTGCATGAAAAACTCATCGAGTTGTCCGATTGAGGCTCCAGGGCCTGCCAGTAGCAGTTGGGCAATCTCTAAACCGTCGCTTTGATTAATATAAAAATCAATGGAACGGCGGAGTTCATCGGCGAGTTCGGAAAGAATTTTAATAATTGCATTCGTTCCGGGGTTGGGATCGTTCAATGCTCCCATTGTATCAGTCACCGGGAGTGTCATGGCTTGCAGTTCGCTCACATCTCTGGAGGGGGGCAAATTCATGGCGTTGTTGAGGGCGGTTTGGACTTGAAATAATCCAATGG
>CAZNCM010000106.1:6580-6881 GCA_964571155.1 uncultured Lyngbya sp.
CTTCTGATGAGGAAAACTGTTCGAGTTGGTGTTTGAGTGTGCGAATTAGGGCAAAACTGCTCACTTCAATTACATCGACTTTCAGTTCAGCTTGTTCAAAGGTTTCTAAATAGGTATCGGTGACTTCTTTCCGGGTTGCCACTAACAAAACTTGCATTTTTTCGATCCCGTCTTCATCAACAAACATTCCTAATTTTTGATAGTCAACGTCTGCTTCTTCCCGGGAAAAGGGTAAATACAGTCCCGCTTCAGCGTTCATGTAATCTTTGAGTTCGTCTTCGTTGAGTTCGGCCGGAACTGA
>CAZNCM010000106.1:6891-16546 GCA_964571155.1 uncultured Lyngbya sp.
CGAGTGACGGCTTCTCGCCCTGGAATCGCGGTTGCTACTCGTTTTGTTTTAATATTTTTGTCGGCTAAAGTCGATTGAATTAATTCCGCCATTGTCGGAGTATCAATAATCTGCCCGTCTTGAACAACATCTTCGGGAACGGGTGTTGTGGCGATATTAATTAATTTTAACTCATTTCCTTTTTTTCGCAGTTCTACAATATGAATTCGTTCCGATGCTAACTCAATTCCAACTCCCGGTTTTTGTCCGGAAAAAAGACCCTTAAAAAAGCTGACCATAGTTTTAAATCGTGACGCTTAATTGTGAGTTTAGTCGGCAGCCATATCATCAAGATTTACAGTTGAGAGACGCGCCGGAGCGCGCCTACCAAGAAGTTCGGGAGTTCAGACTGATGATATTTTTTTAATTCTTAACTCTTAATTTCCTGACTTTGCAGTTAGGAATAAGACTCAACGACACCCGAATGACCTGAAATTTCATTAATCGGTTCAAACCGACCGCCTAAATATTTAGCAAGAAATTCTTCGGCGATCGCATAGAAGTGTAACCGATTTTCGGGACGAGCGAACCCATGCCCTTCGTCGGTATACAAAGCGTATTCTACAGGCTTTTTGGCTTGTTTCATCGCTTCGACGATTTGTTCACTTTCAGCTTGTTTCACCCGAGGATCGTTGGCTCCCTGTCCAATCAGTAGCGGTTTCTGAATTTGATCGACAAAAAATAAAGGCGATCGGGATTTCAAAAACTCCGCTTCTGTCTCCAGATTACCCACTCGATGATAAAAATTAGCACGAATCGGCTCCCAATAGGGCGGAATACTCTGCATGAGTGTAATTAAATTACTGGGCCCGACAATATCGACCCCACAAGCAAACACATCGGGGGTAAACGTCAACCCTACTAATGTGGCATAACCGCCATAAGATCCGCCCATAATCGCTATTTTATCCCGTTGGGCGATGTTATTTTCGACCAGCCAATTGACTCCATCAATTAAGTCATCGTGCATTTTTCCCGCCCATTCTCGGTTAGCTGCATTCACAAACGCTTTTCCGTAGCCTGTAGACCCCCGGAAATTGAGTTGTAACACCGCATAACCCCGGTTGGCTAACCACTGCGCCTCGGAGTCATAGCCCCAAACATCTCGCGCCCAGGGGCCACCATGCACTAACATTACTGTCGGTACTGGAGTGGAAACACCGACGGGTTTAGTCAGGTAGCCGTGAATGGTTAACCCGTCTCGGGCGGTGAAAGAGATGGGTTCCATGGGGGCCAGTTGTAACCCTTCTAGTTTGGGTTTGTTGGTAAATAGGAACGTGTGGGTTTTGGAAGGGCGATCATAAACGTAGTAGGAAACCGGGCCATCATCATCGACAAAACTCACTAACCATTTCTGATCAGTTAAGATGCGACGAATGCCAAATTCACCGGGACGAATGGCTTGGATGGCGGCGAAGTCGGCTTCAAGATCGGAGTCTAGAATGCGCCACTCTTGTTTATCTTTATAAAAGGAAACCGCTTCTAGCTTGCGGGTGGTGGGATGGGCGAGAATACCTCCGACATCATATTGAGGATCTTCGGCGATCACGGTTTCGGTGCGAGTCGCCAGATCGAATGCAATTAAACGTTCGGCGTTAGCATCATGATTCCCGACAATATAGAGGGTTTTACCGTCGTTAGAAAAGTATACCGCTCCGCCTTCTTCGTCTGGTCCCCAATGCCGTAGGGTATCCCAAGCTTGATCGGGGGTTTCTCGATAGAGTAAATCATAACCGCCATCGGGTGTTGTGGCGGTGGCGGCGCGAATTTTTAACTGACTGTCTGCTGTCCAACTGACGATATTTCCGGGGTTTTCGGTATAAAATTCGACCGCCCCGGTTTTAAGGTTAACGTGATAAACGTCAAAGACTTGGGGATTGTTGAGGTTCATCCCGACGAGGAGTTCTTCGGGAAAGTTATGATCGAGATCGACAACCTGCGCCCGTACCCCTTGAAAGGGCGTTAAGTCCCGGACAATATTGGATTGAATGTTAACCAAGTATAAATGCCAATTTTCGTCGCCGTCGGAGTCTTGGGCGTAGATCAGTTGATCGGGGTTATAAGTCCAGAAAAAAGCCCGAATTCCTCGTTTTTTATCGGCGGTGAGTTGGCGATCATCTTCTTGTCCGACGGTTCGCAGCCACACCTGAAGTACGTTTTTGTCGTCTGGGGCGACGTAGGCGAGGTATTGACCATCGGGTGATAGGGAAGGGCTAGTCCGTTCTGGGTTGCCAAAGAGTATATCACGGGAAATTATAGGAGGAAGTTGAGTTTCTGTGTGTTGTGCTGTTGCTGTGGTCATCGATTTTTTTGGCTTTGACTTTCTCTATTGTGACGTAAACTACAGTTTAAAGGCGAAGATTCATCGGTTTAGCCTCATTTTAGAGAAGGGATAGGCGGAATGGGGGTTACGGAAATCACCCTTTCTGTTCATCCATTCAGAGGAAGTCTTCCTTGAACTGAAGATTAATAATATCAATAGAAGGGTGTTATACCTTGTGTTCAAATTTTTGATTTTGAGGTTGAAGTTGTTATGGAAATGAGCTTGATTAATATGAAAAAAAGTATTCCGATTTTGATTTTAACGTTACGCAAACGTTTAGGACTTTCCCAAGAAAAATTAGCGGTGCAACTGGGTGTTTCCTTTCAAACGGTGAATCGTTGGGAACGAGGACGTACTCAACCTTCTCATTTAGCGTTACAAGCGATTAAACAAAAGTTGATTGAGATGGATCAAGAAGGGGCTGATTTATTGTTTTTATATTTTGGATGTGATTTGAATCAAATCAATGAAGAAAATTGTCAAAACTAAGAATAGGAAGGTGAATTGATCAGTTCAGCGATTTAGAAAGAGTTGTATTGTGAATTGAGAGTGAATTGATGCAAATTTGGGTTTAATTTTACAGCGAAGTATAGAAATTAAGCTTTTTAGTCAAGAATTAACTAAAATTTTTGCACACTACTCTTGAAAAAGGTTTGTCATAATTGAACAGAACACACAAAACAACACCAGGGAAAAAATGACCATGACTCAGGAAAGTTCTTATATTCGTTGGTTTGAAAGCATTGGAGTGAATGATGTTCCCATTGTTGGGGGGAAAAATGCTTCTTTGGGAGAAATGGTAAAATCCCTGAAATCTAAAGGGATTCGTGTTCCAGATGGATTTGCGATTACGGCTCAAACATACTGGCAGTTTCTAGAAGCTAACAATCTTCAATCCAAAATTCTGTATCAAATTGAACAGTTTCAAAAGGGAGAAATTCCGCTAGAAAAAGCGGGAAAAACCATTCGTCGTTTATTAGTTCGTTCTCGGTTTCCCGATGACATTGCCGAAGCGATTCGAGAAGGTTATCGTCAACTCTGTGATCGCTATAACCTCGAAGAAGTTGATGTTGCGGTTCGTAGTAGTGCGACGGCTGAAGATTTACCCGATGCTAGTTTTGCCGGACAACAAGAAAGCTATCTAAATATTACTGGAACTGAGGAAGTTTTGGAAGCTTGCCGCAAATGTTATGCTTCTTTATTTACAGATCGGGCGATTAGTTATCGGGAAACAAAAGGGTACAATCATTTGGATGTTGCCCTATCGATTGTGATTCAAAAAATGGTGCGATCGGATAAAGCTTGTTCTGGGGTAATGTTTTCGATTGACCCCGAAACGGGTTTTCCTAATGATATTTTAATTACGGCATCTTGGGGATTAGGAGAATTAGTGGTTCAAGGTTCAGTGACACCGGATCAATATCGGGTGTTTAAACCGTTGTTAAAGCGACCTGATTTACAACCCATTATTGAGAAAAATTTGGGGAATAAACAGGAAAAAATGATCTATGCGTTTGGAACGACAAAAACAACGCGCACGGTTCCTACTTCTTTGTTTGAATTACAATCTTTTGTGTTAGATGATCAGGATATTTTACAACTTGCAAAATGGGCGGAATTGATTGAAGAACATTATCGTTGTCCGATGGATATTGAGTGGGCAAAAGATGGGGATACAGGTGAACTTTATGTCGTACAAGCCCGCCCAGAAACAGTTCAATCTCAAAAACAGGCGGGTGTGTTGAAAACTTATTCACTCAAACAACAAAGCGATCGCTTGTTAGTGGGGTTGAGTGTGGGGGATGCAATTGCTAGTGGAAAGGTTTGTTTAATTCGCAATGTTACGGATATTGAACAGTTTGTAGAAGGAACAATTCTGGTGACAGAAATGACTGATCCCGATTGGGTTCCGATTATGAAAAAAGCGGCGGGAATTGTTACCGATCATGGGGGAAGAACTTGTCATGCTGCGATTATTAGTCGAGAGTTAGGAATTCCGGCAATTGTCGGAACCGGAAAGGCGACACAATTATTACCAGCCGGCCAAGAAGTCACAATTTCTTGTGCAGAAGGTGAGGAAGGTTATGTTTATGAAGGTTTATTAGAATTTGAGTCAAAAGAAGTTCCGCAAACCAAAACAAAGATTATGATGAATATTGGCAGTCCAACTGCGGCGTTTCGATGGTGGCAACTTCCCGCTGATGGTATTGGGTTAGCCCGGATGGAATTTTTAATTAATAATATCATTAAAGTTCATCCAATGGCGTTGATTCATTTTGACAAAATTACGAATTATTCGATTCGTCACGAAATCTCTGAAATGACACACGGATATGAAGATAAAACTGATTATTTTGTGGATTTGTTATCCCGAGGAATTGCTAAAATTTCTGCGTCTCAACATCCTAAACCTGTGATTGTACGGATGAGTGATTTTAAAACAAATGAGTATGCGGATTTGATTGGGGGTCAACAATTTGAAAAAGTAGAAGCCAATCCGATGTTAGGATTTCGGGGGGCTTCGCGGTATTATAGCGATCGCTATCGCGAAGGGTTTGCGTTAGAGTGTAAGGCGATTAAACGTGTGCGAGAAGTGATTGGGATGGATAATGTGATTATTATGATTCCTTTTTGTCGCACGTTAAAAGAGGCGGATCGGGTGTTGGAGGTGTTAGAAAGTAACGGCTTGAAACGGGGTGAAAATGGTTTACAGGTTTATGTGATGTGTGAACTTCCGTCTAATGTTGAATTAGCTGATGAGTTTGCCAAACGCTTTGATGGGTTTTCGATTGGAACTAATGATTTGACGCAGTTGGTGTTAGGAGTAGATCGCGATTCTGGAGAATTAGCAGATTTATTTGATGAACGAGATTTAGCCGTTAAACGGATGATTCAACGCTTAATTAAAACCGCCCATGAAGCGGGGCGAAAAGTTGGAATTTGTGGTCAAGCGCCGAGTGATCATCCCGATTTTGCGGAGTTTTTAGTGGAAGCGGGAATTGATTCGATTTCGTTAAATCCTGATAGTGTGGTTAAGGTTAAACGACGGGTGGCTGAAGTGGAAAGTAAAACGGTTTAATCTCACCTTCGGAACTTCCTCTCCTATAAAGAGTTGGAGGAAGCAAAACGAATACTATACTTAGCTTTAAAGTCCCTCTCCTCAAAAGTGAGGGATTTAGGGTTAGGTAAACAAAAAAATAGCCCCAACCGAAGTTGAGACTTTTATTTTTAATTGACCACAGAAAACTCAAGCTTTAAACAAATCACACACAGAAAACATTGAACACAGGAGAATTGACCACAGGAAACTTAGATGATCCTTTTGAGAAAGAAGTTAGAGTTTATATTCAGAATGTTTCTGAAACTTTAACTCTTAAGGTAAACACCCATAGGTTTTATAACAATCAATCCATTCAGCAACTTATCGAGAACCGCTCCCTTCTCTTGGAGGTCTTCGGTATTGCTATTTATCATCATTGCATTTTCTTTTAGAGTTGTCAGTGGTTTTACTGAAGTTTTACAGAGGCTTTACAAATTTTCGGTATTTTAAAGCTTTATTCTGTCAAAAATCCGGTTAGTCACGTTTTCGAGATCATGGAATTGCTGACTGATTCCTGAATGAACAACTGACTCATCAACCAACTTTTTAGACAACTCTATCGGTTTATCCTGGGATGTGAATGTGGGTTTAAAACTGGAAACAGAGTTGTTGAAATTCTGCTTTTCCTGAGTTAATTGTTGTGATCGCATTTAGGGATTGTTCCGTTTGCGGGGGTAACTGTCCCGGAGATTGAGGTTCACAAGCTAACCATTTTTGAAAGACTTCTAAGCGTCCATCATTGGGTTCAACGATCCGATAAATCCGAATTCGTTTTTTCTGATGGCGTTCTAACCGCAAACATTCTAAACTGTATCCTATTTTATCTAGAAATCGCCTAATCACAACGATTGGACTTGAATTTTTAGCTAATCCAATTCCCATAATTGATTTAATCGCTAACCGATCTCGTAATGCAATGTCTGTGATTTTCTGTAAATCTGTATCGGTATTTTTTAATTCTCGTTGGGGATTTTGAATTAAAGCAGGAATTCCAAGTAATTCCATAATTCCAATGATCACCCCCAGTTGGGAACGGTTAAAATCAGGAACAAATATATTCCCTTGACCTTGTTCAATTAACCGATGGGCGATCGCTGCATCTCGATGACTTAAATAAGGACGACCTAGAGTTAGAAAGTATTCAATTCTCAGTTGATCATACCATCCTCGATCATCTTTTTCGATTAAATCGCTGGTGATCGGAATTCCATATTTTAATTTTAACTCATACTTACGCTGTGAACGTCGTTCGGGTGTGGTTTTAACTAGCTTTTTTTGTAGGGCTTGATATTGGCGATCGCTAATGGTTAGGGCTTGAGAAACTGCTTGACATTCGGCTTGATAGTTTTGATCGCGGACGGCTGAAATCATTTCTGATAAACTGGGACGTAATGAGTTTTTAGGGTCTGTATTTTGTTTGCTATTCGAGGTAGAATGGGCTTTGGAAGGACTCTTTTCAAGCGGAACTTCTCTAATTTGATGACCTTCAGATTTTAAGGCGGTTAGAATTGACTCTCGATACCGACTCATTGACGCATTAAACCGCACTGCCATTTTTGCCCAACAGAGTAATGATTCGGCTTGAAATCCCATTTCTAAGTCATCTAAACTCGAAAAATCAGATTGTTGTAGGAGACGAATATTTAACCGTGTTAAACGATGATTACAACTCAGTAAAGTCGCCATGGAGACAGAACCATTTCCAACATGATTAAATCCATGAGTGGCGATCCACAAATAACGAGGTAAGTTCTCTCGAATTCGTCCCAAAGCTTGACGGACTGAATTTTCTCCCTGGATGCCTTGAGCAATGCCCCAAACTGAGGTAAAATGTCCTTGAATATCGATACTGACTCCGGTTTCAATACAAGGTGAAGCTAAGACAATATCGTAGTTTTTGAGTGTTGAATTAAGTTGGTTAATACAACCATAAGCCGGATGGGTCGGATCGGCGAGAGATTCTGAATCAATTCGCAGAATTTTTTGGTCGGGAAATTGGGTTTTTAAATAGGTTTCGAGGGTACAAGTTCCCCACTGACTGGCTAATTTTTGTGCGGATAAACAAACAAAGGGTTTACCGCCTTCAGCGATGTGTTGTTCTAAATCTTTAACCAGTTGTTTGGGTGTATTTCCACTATAACTAGAAACTGACCATGCTTCTTCTGTTTGTGGTTTCCATTCGTTTTGAATAATAAAAGGAGTTTGAGGAACTCCCGCTAAAGTGAGAAGATAATCAATAGAAATATCACTTAAATCGGCATCCGCAATGACGACTTTTCCCTGTCCTCCGATAACATTTTGCATCAGAGTTTTGAGAGATTTGAGAATAGCAACTCGTTGATGACGACAAGTATCTGAATTTAATCCATGCCATAAGACTTGTTCAACTTCATCAATAATAACAACACTATCTGACCAATTTTCGGGATGGAAATTTGCACGAGAATCGGGATGGAGAGAGTCAATACAAAGACCATAACCCAGATTTTGTTCTGGAGAGGATTTCGGATCTTTTTCTTGGAGATATTTTAATCCAAAGCGCTGACACAAGGCTTCGACTAAACGAATTCGATGGCTAATGACTAAGACTGATTGACCTTGTTTTTGGGCGTGTTTAACGATTTGTTCGATGAATTGGGTTTTACCTGTTCCTTTGGGGGATTTGATGCCAATGAGTTTGGCAGTTTGAGGAATAGCAAGATTGGATAAATACCGTTGGTTAACTTGAATATTTGCGGTAAAAGTTAGGCGGTTTAATGATAATGCTTGCCAATCTTCTAAGGAAATTGCGGTTTTATAGGCGTGATCAAACGCCTCGGAAGAATGGCTTAAGATTAAATCATCTACTCCTTTTCCGAAGTGAGAGTTCCAAGTGACAATCTGAACTGAACATCCGTTTTTTGTGAGTAAATAACCTGTTTGTTTAATTGCGGTATTAACGGCTTTTATGGTGTTGGGTTGACTATCTTGATCAAAAACAATATAAATTTCTCGCTGGGGTGTGGCTAATTTTTGCAACTGGGGAATTAACCGCGATTTTCCGATGCGTTTTCCCCACTCATCTCGGGGAACTCGATAACCGCCATGAATACCGGGAAGGGCGATAGCGACATATCCGGCTGTTAGTAACGCCCCGGCTTTTTTCGCGCCTTCGGTAATACAAAGGGGAATTTGAGGATGGTTAATCACCCAGTCCCAAAACCCGAGATCACTTTGATCGCTTTGAATCTCTTTTTCGCAAAGAGTTAAATGATAACGTTGGGCGATTTTTTCCCAGATGGGTTGAGAGACTCGCAACGCAAAAATTCCGGTGGGAGTTTGGGGCGGATGTTCATATTTAATAATTTTGTTATGATCGCCGATAATACGCGGATGAACGGGTTTAAAACAGCCCCAGAGGTCATCTTTTCCGGTGAGAATATCAATTCCAGAACACCACCAACCGCCTTCGTAGAGGTGTTGATAGCGGTTGAGAATGCGATCGCTCACTCGGCCATCATTGCGTCGGGGTAAGGTGTCAGAATAGAGTAGATAATCTAGGGGACGATAGCCTTCTAAGGGAGTAACATTAAGTTGAGTCAGTTGTTCGTCAACGCAGCTGGCGTTCCACTCGATCAGATGATTCACGGACATGGTGCGGGTGAGAGATTTCGACGGGGATTCACAATGATAGTCTACATCTAGTGTTTTGGCTATCAAGTTTGATTGAGTCACGCTATAAATACTGAGGAGAGGGGAGTTGCAATTGTTCTGGAGTTTCCTAAAAATGCACTAAACCCCTATAACTTGGTATAACAATTGAGTGACCCCTACAGGAAAAAGGAATGATCGCGAACACCACAAAAACAGATAAACCCTTATTGCGAGGAAAAGGACTCCCTCCGTTTGAGATGATCAAGCCGGATACGGTGGTTCCGGAGATGATGGAACTGATCGAGGGACTTGATGCTGAACTGACGACCCTTGAGGCTAATGTACAACCGACGTGGGAAGGTTTAGTTGAACCGTTACAGCGGTTAGAGGAACGGTTGACCTGGAGTTGGGGTGTGGTTAACCATTTAATGGGGGTAAAAAATAGTCCTGAACTCCGAAAAGCCCATGAAACAGTTCAGCCGAAAGTGGTAGAGTTTATTAATAAACTGAATCAAAGTCAAGCCCTTTACAAAGCGTTTAAAGCACTGCATGAGTCTTCA
>CAZNCM010000107.1:0-4010 GCA_964571155.1 uncultured Lyngbya sp.
TCTGCGGCATTTTCTCGGGTAAAGCACCCGCCCGCATGGTTCGCAGTGAAACGCCGCCAGGGGTTAAATAACGCTCGTAGGGAACGGTATCTTCCGCAAAAGATTCGTTATATTCCGTCGAGTCGATAATAGAATCGACCAAAGCATAAAACCCTTTCTTGGCGCAAATATCAAAGTAAGAATTGATTTCAGCACGCCCATAGGTGGGTCGCCCTAATAAACGGCGATGAATATATTCAACCGCTTTACAGATATAGAGCGATGTCCAATACATCTTACGGAAAGTATCAGACTTGGCTAACATTCTGATAAACTCGCGTACCGTGATGTCACCGTTTTCGAGTTTAATCTCAGCCACCTTGAGACGTTGACCTTCGTAAACTTCGCGACCAAACACCTGTAGATAGGCCGCTTTGATCACCGCTTGGGTGGAGCTTTCGGAAAACTTAACGCTTGCGCCGTTACTGCCTCCAGACCGCTTAAACCGACTGCTAACATAACCCCCTGGAAGCTGATCGAGCTTGAACACTTTCGGCCCTAAGGAACCCGGATCTTTCGGACGGGCCGCAGGGTTGCTGAGTTGGTTATCAATTCCAGCCCCATTGCGAATTAAAATTCGGCGGGTATCCTTGCTAAACGGTGCTGGACTATTTTTGGGGTTACGAGTTTCTTTCGGGAAAATCGCCCCAAACTGAATCTCTAGTGGGTCGTTTCCTTGACCATAACAGCGTCACAAACTGAGGTACTTTACGGAAAGGCGCACTGTAGTTAAACAGATCAATTTGCGGCCCCCAGTTGCGGCATTCTTGGGCTTCTTGACCCAATCCTCGTAGATAAGGGACGGTTTCTTCACCGAAGTAGTCGGAATACTCGCTTGAGTCTACCATCGCGTCTACGAGCTTCGCTAAACCGCCCTCAGAGATGATCGCAAAGTATTTGCTAAATTCTTCGGGAGACGATAAACCTCGACCTAAGAAGTGACGCGCTGCCAGTTCGACAACCCGGCTATTAACAAACGGTTCATAGAACTGTTTGCGATACAGGGGAGATTTACCCAAGCGACGAATAAACTCCTTCATGGAGATTTCGCCATTTTTGACTTTGGATTCTAAGTCAGAAATACTTTGGCTATAAGCACGAGTAATATCACGCTCAAACACCTGACGATAGGCGGCTTTGATGATATCTTGTCTTTCCGAGGTAGACAAACCCGGCTTCATTGCAAACTTCTGACGACGTTCAGCCGCGTTGAAGTAAATTTGCGGTAATTCTAAGCCTTGTTGGTCGATACTCGGACGCTGACGGAGTTTGTTAGAAGGAGTAGCCCCTTGAAACTCAGAAATCAGCACTTCAAAGTATTGCTTGACAATTTCTTGAGCGTCTGCGTTTTGCTTGAAGTACCCCATTGAAGCCCGTCGCATTTCCTGCAACGCGACTAAAGTTGCTGCACTTGAACAAGCGTTTTCGATAATTTCCCGCAGTCCTCGCACGTTAACGGCGATGATATTGGGATCACCTGCAACAATAGAATAAGTTAAATAGCGCAGGAACCAACTTAAATCTCGCAGGGATTTTGTCATGTTTCCCGGGCCGTAACGAGAAACGTTAATCGGCTGGAAACCAGGGGGAACAAACACAGCTGGGCCACCGCCACCGCCAGCATCTGCAAACAGCGACCGCAGACCCGAGAAAATTCCGCCCCCACCACTGCCGCCTTTGTTATCAATGTATGAGACGGTTCCTAACTTCATGCCTTCGGCGACGTTCATATCCCCTGCGCCTGCACCTGCCATTGCCATTTCTGGTTCTTCTGGCTTTTCGAGGAAGGCTAGAGGAGAACCTCCTGTAAAAATCCGGTTCGCCGCACGAGACACGATCAATTCTGAGTTTTGAGTCAGAACCTGAGCAATTTCTAAACGCAGCGTCCCCGAGCTAAAGAAGGTTGCTAATTCGCCCAGTTCACCTTTTGCCAAGAAGCGATCTTGCTGCTCGGCTTGAGAAATCGTTGCTATCGGTAAAGTTTGATAGAGTTGCGGACGTGCAACAGAGCTTCCACCACTTGCTTTAACACTCATGTGAATCTAATCTGCTCCCTACAATAAAATCGCGACAGTTTTCAATCTGATGGCTTGCGAACGGTAAACAGATTGGGTAAGCATTTGTACGTGCTGACCTTTCTGTGTGATTACAATCCGTTATAGCCAAATTGTTCTTTCAGATTAAAATGATTTGGGTTGATTACTCGGTTTTTGTTAAAAAGCGTATCGAAACTTATTGTATAGATTTAGGAGAAGTTATCTGAGAAAAAAGAATAAGTTTTATTACAGCGGGGGGTCACGCAGAGGGCAGAGGATGGGGAAATCGCAGCGAGAGTACCGAGGGCAAGTCACACTTTAGCGCTATTGGTTAACGGCAACCATCCTGCTACAGTTCTCTGTTGTCAACCGATTTCTTGAGATCAATTTCGCCCCCTCTGATACCATCCGATACCGTCTGACCAAATTTGTAAACTATGGAAGAAATTAGCACTGCGGTTCAACGACTTTACGATACTTACCCCTTTCCTCCCGATCCATTACTTGATGAACCTCCACCTGGATACAATTGGCGGTGGTGTTGGCGAACGGCTTATAATTTTTGTACGGGTCGTACTCCCCCCAAAGAAAACATTCGCATTTTAGATGCCGGGTGCGGGACGGGTTCTTCTACCGAATATTTGATTGGACTGAACCCCGAAGCTGCTGTTATTGGTATGGATCTCAGTGAAGGGGCGATCCGAGTTGCCAAAGAACGGACTCAACGATCGGGTATCTCGACACCCGGAACTCCAGTGCCTGAATTTCGCTGTTTGAGTTTGTATGATGTCGGTCAACTACCCGGTCAATTTGATTTGATTAATTGTGTCGGAGTCCTACATCATTTACCCGATCCGGTTCGAGGACTACAGACTTTAGCCTTGAAGTTGGCTCCGGGTGGCTTAATGCACATTTTTGTGTATGCTGAGTTGGGACGCTGGGAAATTCGTTTGATGCAACAAGCGATCGCCCTGATGCAAGGTTCAGATCGAAATAATTACCAAGCCGGGGTCAAGATCGGTCGTGAGATTTTTGAAGCACTGCCTCAAGATAACCGTTTGGTGCAGTATGAAGCTCAACGTTGGGCGTTAGAAAATCAACGGGATGAGTGCTTTGCCGATATGTATGTTCATCCCCAAGAAATTGACTACAATATTGAAACATTATTTGAGTTGATTGATGCTTCGGGATTAGAATTTGTGGGATTTTCTAATCGGGGTTATTGGGAGATTGAGCGTTTATTTGGAACTTCTCCAGACCTGATCGAACGAGTTCAAAAACTTAGCGATCGCGAACGTTATCGCTTAATTGAACTCCTTGACCCCCAAATTACTCATTATGAGTTTTTCCTGGGTCGTCCTCCGGTAGCGCGATCAAATTGGTCGAATGATCAGAGTTTACTGGCTGCTATTGCTCAATTAAGCCCTTGTATCAATGGCTGGCCGAATCAAACTTTATTTGATTATGACTACCAATTGGTACAGTTATCTGAGGAGGAATTTGAATTTATGCGGGCTTGTGAGGTCAATACTGGGTGGATGCAGTCCGAACCATCTGAAACCTCCAACTCTCCTCAAAAAACGGTTCAAGAGATTTTGTCTGAAGTCAGACTCGACTTAGAGGGGGTACGTTCGTTGCGATCGCGACAGCTGATTTTGTTAACTCCGAACCCGTCTTAATTTGTCTTCTCAACTCAAGTTCTTGATAAAAATGTCGGAATAGATCGGGTAACAGGCTGTAGATCTTTTTACGATTGTTGCCCGAAAACAAGGGCTTATTTTAATCAGAAAATAGCGATGAGAGATCCGATGCAAGAGAATACTAAACCTGTGGGTATTATCGCTGCAATGGCGGCATTATTAATTGCAGTGGGGGGAGGAATTACCTGGTGGACGCTGAGTACCCGTCAAACGGAACAACCGGATGTGGTTTCAC
>CAZNCM010000107.1:4020-13692 GCA_964571155.1 uncultured Lyngbya sp.
AAGTCCAGGGGAAACGTCCCCACCTTCACCCGTACCGCCACCCCAAACCCAACAACCGGGAACCGTTGAAAAAACGGTTGAAATTTACCGGGTTCAAGATCAAAACGGTGAAATTGCCTGGGTGTCTACGCCTGTTACCCTTGAGGTGAGTGAAGATGATCCGGGGGTGGTTTTAGAAGCTGCGTTCCGGCGTTTATTGGCGCAACCTACCGATGAAAACCGTTTTAGTGAGATTCCCCCCAATACTGAGATTATGGGCGTTCAGGCCAATTCTAATGAGGTCTACGTCGATCTATCGCCGGAATTTACCACCGGGGGCGGAAGTGCTTCGATGATTGGACGTTTAGGACAGGTGATTTATACTGCAACCAGTCTAAACCCCGATGCGAAGGTTTGGATCTCTGTCGGGAGTCAACCTTTGGAAATACTCGGAGGGGAAGGTTTAGAAGTTCCTCAACCTGCGACCCGCAAAAACTTTGAGGCTCAATTTCAATCCAATTAATTTTAGGGATCGGGAGTTTTTTGTCATTGGTGAGCGATTCTCCTGCGGAGACGCTGCGCGATCGCGAAGAATCTTTAAATAGACCCTTGATTTGACTCAGGGTGACAGAAAAAATGAGGAGATCAGGAGGTCGGGAGGTGTGAGATCTTGCCTCTGGTCTCTTGCCTTGTGATTATTCTGGATTAATCCGCATTAAAGCTTGACCATATTCAACAGGCGCACCATTTTCAACTAAAATTTCCACAATTTGACCGGAGACTTCCGATTCAATTTCATTCATCAACTTCATCGCTTCAATAATACAAACCACCTGTCCGACGGTAACGCGATCGCTTTTTTCGACAAAAGGCACTTCGTCAGGACTAGGGGAACGATAGAAGGTTCCCACCATCGGAGAAGTAACTTCTACCCATTTAGAACTATCAGACGACAGAGAAGTTGAGCTACCCGAAGTTGAGGAGCCGCTACCCGAGGTTGTTGCTTTTTCAGATTGATAACTTCCTGATGTCGAAGCAACAGGAGACGATGCCAACTCCGAACGAGCAACCCCACCAGTTAGCATAGAATCCATTGGTGACAAAGCGCGATCGCGCCAGGGAAGTTCCTTGCGAACCGTCAGTTCAAAATCGTCACTCTTTAGAGTTAGCTCAGAGATATTCGTTTTATCAATGTCAGCCAACAATTCACGGAGCTGGTTGAGATCGAGTTGCACAGTTGGTATGTCTCCCTTCAATTGATGTTGGATATTGGATATTAAATTGAGCGTGTTTCTCCTAATAATGAACTTAGGATGATCAGCCTGATGGAAAGGATTGCAAGTCTATTCCCGGCCCAAATATGTATCGCTACGAGTATCGATTTTGATCCGCTCTCCAATGGAAATAAACAGCGGCACCATGACCGTTGCTCCAGTTTCCACAGTAGCGGGTTTAGTCCCTCCGGTTGCAGTATCCCCTTTAACACCGGGATCAGTATCCGTAATTTCGAGAACGACAGAGTTGGGCAATTCCACCTCTAAAACTTGGTCATTCCAGCGAACAACGTTCACCTCCATTCCTTCTTTGAGGTATTTAACACCATCCCCAATTTGTTCGGGGTTGAGCGGAGCTTGTTCAAAAGTCTCCATATCCATGAAGACAAATTGCTCGCCTTCCTTGTAGGTATACTGCATAACACTTTTTTCCAAGTTAGCTTGAGGGACCGTTTCCCCCGCTCGGAATGTTCGTTCAAGTTTATTACCTGTCTGCACATTTTTGAGTGTCGTGCGAACAAATGCAGAACCTTTTCCGGGTTTGACGTGGAGGAAGTCTACCACTCGCCAAACTTGCCCGTCTAATTCAATCGTGACACCTGTGCGAAAATCGTTACTGGAAATCATGGAGTTTCTTTGGGTGCAGAAACAATCGGCTTTTTATTTTACCCCTCAACGGGTACTCATCTATAGTGTTGTCCTTGAGTTCTTAATATTCACGGGAGAATTTACCATCCAAGGGTCACAGTTGACCCGTAATATGAGAAAGTGAATGAAATCGGAGACTTATGCTGCATTGGCTTGATTCTATGATGGAGACTTGCAAACGTTGGTTGAAAACGGGAGTTGTTCTACTGCTGTTGTGTTCACTCTCAATCGGTTTGAGTGGAGCGTGGTGGGATTTTGGGGGGAGTAATAGTCAACCCAAGCGTGAGAGTGTCTTACCCCAAGGAAATGCGATTACGGATGGCAAAGCGTTATTGCGTTATGCTCTACCGATTGATAACGAACCGGTACGGAAGATGCAACGCAGTTTAGAAGAAATTGCCACACGCATTCGGGGTAAGCGTTGGAGTCCGATTAAAAGTGATATTGCCGTCGCCTCCCGAGTTCTCACAACACAAGAATCTGAATTGTTGGCGAGTATCCCTTCAGACAGACAACCCGAAGCCGAAGCGATCATTAGCCAACTCCAAGCGGGAATGGAGACTTTACGGGAAGCGTTGGAAGCCAAAGATGGGGAAATGTTACTTGAAACCCGAGCCGATGTTCTCGCAAAAGTGAGTGAACTTGAGGAGTTAATGGTTGAGGAATTTCCCTATGAAGTCCCTGCCGAATATACAAATTTACCTCAGCTTAAAGGACGAGCGACGATTGAGATTAAAACCAGTCGCGGTGATCTTACTGTTGTGGCTGATGGCTACAGCGCACCTTTGACTGCGGGTAATTTTGTGGATTTGGTTGAACGGGGATTTTATGATGGTTTAGAGTTTAGTCGCGCTCAAGATGCCTTTTATCTACAAGTGGGTGATCCTCCTGGAAAAGAAGAAGGATTTATTGATCCGAAAACGGGTAAAGAGCGTGATATTCCGTTAGAGATTTTAGTTCGGGGAGAAACGGAACCGATTTATGGTTTTACATTAGAAGAAATCGGTCGGTATCGAGATAAACCTGTTTTGCCGTTTTCGGCTTATGGTACTGTTGCTTTGGCGCGTCCTGAACCTTTACCCAATGGGGGATCTTCTCAGATTTTCTTTTTCTTGTTTGAACCTGAATTAACTCCGGCTGGATTAAACTTACTAGATGGTCGCTTTGCAGCGTTTGGATACGTGACAAAGGGCAAAGAAGTTTTAGAAAATATTCAGCAAGGAGATCAAATTGAGTCGGCTAAAGTCACTAAAGGGGCGGCAAATCTTGTCAAACCTCAAGATGCTTAAGCTCAGAAGTTGATCAAACAATCTCAATCTCAAACTGATTGAACTGCTAATGGCTAATCCTAATTTTATTCACAATTAGCCGTTAGCAACGCTCCCCAGATGTGACGAAAATCAGAAGTGGTTTACGATTAAAGCTAGAGGTTCATTGGATTTTGAAATTTATGGCTTTCATTGAATTTTTTAGTATCGCTGGATTAGGAGTTTTAGTCGGTTTATTGATTTTTCGAGTTGGGGGAAATCAAGACCAAAATCGCAGGTTGGATAACGCATTCTATCAGTTATTAGATATCCAAGATAGTCGTATTTCACTGATTCAACTCGCCGCAACCGCTCAAGTGAGTGCAGAAGTTGCTCAAGACTATCTTGAACGACAAGCGAGGGTTTTTTCTGCTTTACCTGATATCGATGATGAAGGCAATACATTTTATCAGTTTCCCCGATTAAATTTACCCAAAAAACTGAAGCAGCAAGATTGGTAAATTCAAGTCAAGTTCAGTATTTCCGATTAGATCTTATTCTGTTCGGTGATATCTCCTAGTGCCTTGAGTAATTCCGCATTTTGTAAAATCACACCGACTTGATTATTGAAAATCTGCATATGTTTTTGATCACTTTGGGTAAAGCTTGTTTGAAATAGATCGGGTATAGGAGCATCATTTTTCAAGTCAATATTGATTTCATCTCCTAATTTCTTTTTGTTGATCAATTGTGTTACCCCAATTAAATCGCCATCGGGATTAAACACAGGCATACATAACAAACTACAAGTTCGATATCCAGTTTTGTTATCGGTATTCTTGGCAGTTTCGGAGTCAGGATAGTCGTACAAATCAAAAGGAATATTCAACGGAATTCCCATTTGAGCAACTTTTCCGGCATAACCTTGTCCGACTTTAATCCGCAGTTCTCGCTGAGAACGATCATCAAAGGTGACTTTTGTCCACAATTCATCCGGTTGATTACGGTCAAGTATCCATAATGTACTGCGGTCTGCATTCATCAGGTTTTTAGCCGCATCCATGACCCGTTTAATAATTTCATCAATTTTTTCTAAGCTACTCCCCTGAATTGAACGGGTAGCAGCCATTAATGCAGCAGCCACTCGTCGTCCCTGAGCGGTTTTATGGAAAGAACAGAAGCTTTCTAAAATCATCCGAATTAAAGCTGCATTTTCTGTAAATTGTTGTTCATCTTCAAGCGTAAAACTCTTTTGATCAATCTTGTCAAAAAGACTATCTGTTTTTTTATGATCTGCCTTTAATTTATTAATCGCCTGCACAACAGCCACCAAGTCTCCACACTCATTTAACAAAGGAAGTGCCAACATAGAATAAGTTCGGTATCCGTTCTTTTTATCCTGTTCTTTCGCTGTTTCTGAGCGGGTGTCATCATAAAAATCATAGGGAATATTAATCGCTTTTTTGGTCGCTGCGACTTCACCGACAATTCCTTTATTAGCAGGAACTCGAATTTCTAAAGAGCGATTTTCTTCACTTTCGGCAACAATTGACCAAAATTCATTTTGCTCATCATCTAATAAAAATATCGTCGTTCGGTCGGCTTTTAAAGATTTACCTGTTTTTAGGGTAATTGACCGCAAAGTTGCATCTAAAATCTCATCAAACCCCTGACCATCCATGACTTGATTTAGCATGGTAAGAGTCTTACTAACAATGCTTTGAGGGCTATTTTCTGCCTGATCTTTCATTTCTTTAAATTGTCGGGCATTTTCTAAAGCCACTCCCACCTGAGAATTGAAAATCTTCATATATTTTTGACTATTCGCATCAAAACTGGCTTCAAAACATTCAGGAGGTTCTGGCCAAGTGCTAGGATCGTATTCGGGATATTGACCGGGTTTGCGGCGATTAATCAGTTGAGTTACGCCTAATAATTCTCCCTCGGGATTATGAACAGGCATACAGAGTAAACTACAGGTGCGGTATCCTGTTTTTTGATCGGTTTTTTTGGCGGTTTCTGAGTCGGGATGATTGTAAAGATCAAAGGGAATATTTAATGCTTCCCCGGTTTGGGCGACTTGTCCAGCAAAACCCTGACCGACTTTAATTCGTATTTCTTTGACTGAACCATCTTCAAAAGGTATTTTTGTCCAGAGTTCATCAGTTCTTGCATCAAATAACCAGAGTGTACTCCGATCAGCATTCATTAATTTTTTGGCTGCATCCATCACCCGTTGAATGATTTCTTCTGTATCTAAACTACTATAAGAAACTGAACGAGTTGCCTCTGAAAGTGCTTCTGAAACTTGGATTTTTTGAGCAAGTTTATAACTATCACAACAGCGTTCTAAGAGACGTTGAAGTGCGGGAATATTCTTGTAAAATTGATGATCTTTCTCTAAGGATGTAAATCCCCGTGAATCAATTTGCTCGGGAAAACATAAAGCAGGATTATTCGGCTGTTTTAATTTATTGCTAAACTGTACAAATGCACAGATCTTTTGTACTTCTTTTGATAAGGGTATCGTTAATTGATTGTAAATTTTATAGTTTGTCCATTGAGTTTGCTCTTTGGCAATGACAGAATACCAGTCTTTAGAAAAGTCTAAATCTGAATAAAGCGGTTGTCTAAAAATTGTAACTCGACCGATGGTTTTATGTTTACTAAAACTATTATCCCAAATTTGAATTTTTGTTGTTTTACCTCCTGTCATTTTTGCATTAATAATCCAAATTTCATTCTTCTCGCAATCAACCAAATAAATCGCCACTCGATCAACACTCATTATTGCAATTAGTGTGAGAACAATTGGATTAAGAATTTCATTAAGAATATCATCAAACCCTTTTTCACTCATGGTTTGTAGCAAATGAAGTATATTATTCTCTTGCTTGGAAATAACTTGAGCGAGATCGGGTTCCTCTTTAATGATTTTTTCAACCCAATCTGGGTCAAAGACCGCTTTATAAATGGAATTATAAACTTGTAGATGATTATTTCTTTTAACGACTAATCCAGATAGTCTTAAATCCATTTTTTCGGAACTATTATCTGCCGCTATCATTCTTTCTTGTAAAATTTTTTGATATACTTTCAGGCGGGAAATACTGTTGCCATCGGGTCGGAGTAAACGATCGCGAATCGTTTTTAGGTGAGGGGGTTCGTCTAAAGTTTCCCAATTATTAATTAATTTTGTCTGAACCAAATCTCCAATCCATTTCTCAATTTGGTGAGACTCAAGCTCTATTTTTTGTAGATTTTTATGAAATTTATTATGAATATAGTTACAAAGTTTTTGAGTCAGAAAGGGTTGTCCTCCTGTCCAGTTAAGAATAGACTTCATCACTAATTCAGGATGGCTAATTTTCTCAACTAATCCTTGAATTAAAGGTTGGGCTTCATTATATTGAAATCCATGTAATTCAATCGCCTTTCCCACATCAAAGGGAGTACAGGTTTTTTCTTGAATTAAGTCTGAAGGGGTGGCAACTCCCAACAATGCAAAAGCAATGGAGTGAGAACCTTCACAGTTGCGGATGAAAGCAAAAAAATCATCAACACAAAAATTTAAGCTTAAAATACTATCAATTTCATCGATAAAAATGATAATAGGCAAATTAATATATTCAAGTAAAATGTCTTCTATAAACTCATTTAAACGATTTAAAGGAGTAAGATAGTTGCGATCTTCTAACCAAGGTTGCAGACGAATTGACAGCTTAAAACTCCTGACAAGTTGTCGCATAATTCCGGCATACCATTGATCGGGCGTAATGTCTTGAGAACCAATTTTAGTCAGATCAATTGCTGCACAAGCAAATCCTTCTGCTTGTAAACGATGCATTGTGCGGACTCTGAGACTCGTTTTTCCCATCTGTCGAGCATTGAGAACATAACAAAATTCTCCGGCTTTTAAGGCTTCATAAAGCTCTATATCTGCCTGACGAATGACATAGCTAGGAGCATAAAAAGGTAGATGTCCTCCAACTTTATAGAAATAGGTTGGGTTGATAGCTGGGTTGAGTGTAGATGACATATTAAATCAGATAGTAGAGGTTAAACTTCAAGGTTAGAAAATCGGATTGACAGCGTTTGGTTTTCAGAGAAAATCAAATTTTTCTAAGGTTAAACGATGAGCAAAATACTGGCGATATAAATCAAATCGAGGTGTCACACGATCACCTTCTAGATTAACTAATCCCATACTATGTAATTTGAATGCAAGAACCGATTTTAATTCCACCGATTCGTTAACTGTTACAACTTGACTGAAGGCTTGGAGGAGTTCTGGATGTTTTTGCAAATTCCATAAATGTCGGCGTAAATGATCGCCATAAATTCCCGCTTCGGTTGAGGCTGTTTCCGCTAAGTTTTCTAGGGTTAAATTTTCTCGGACAATATGATACATTGCGACTCTAACTAAGTAAGGATGACCCCCAACGATTTTCATCAATTTTTCGATCTGTTCTGCTTGCCATTTTAGTCCATGTCGGTGAGCTAAATCTGCAACTTGTTCGGGGGTGAATTCAGTCAGTTCGATGGGTAATCCGACATTAAATGGAGATTGATTAATATCCAAAGGAATGTAAACCTCAGTCGAATGAACAATCACTAAACGCAGTTTTTCCCAGAGATTACTATCTCCGGTTCCATAACCCGCTTCTTCATACCAGGCTCTCAATAAACTAAAAAAGTCATCAGCAATATGAGGATGCTGAAAAACGCGATCAACTTCATCTAAACCGAGTACAAGTGGCATTTTCATATCAGGTAAGATACAATCTTCAAAAAATGCAGTACAGTTATCTTTACTCCCAAACATATCTGCCCAATAATCATCGACTTTATAGGGCAACCGTAACTTGCGAGCAATCCGAATACAAAACCAGCGTAATAATTGATCTAAGTTGGTAAATACGCTTTGATCGGCGTGCTGAAAACTCAAAGGAACAGTATTAAAACCCTGATCTTTTGTCTGATATAGTATGCGAGCCATCAAAGATGTTTTACCCATTTGTCGGGGAGCTTTTATCCGAATTAATGCACCGGGAGAGGTGATTTCCTGATAACATTGTTCTTCAAAAGGATCTCGTTTGATATAAAAAGCTGAGGCTAAACGCACTTGACCTTGAGGAAGTTCAGGTTCAGCAACGGGGAGAGGAACATCTAAGGTTTGACTGGAGGCTAAACTGATTTCTCGCTCCCATTCTTCGATTCCAACTGTTTTCCATTCTTCCCAACTGGGAATAGATTTTTTATGATTTGCCCAATCAATATTTTGAGATAAAAATTTATTTATTTCTTCAATTATGATTGCGGTATCGGTGACTGATTTCCATTCCCGTTGACAAGTTCCTAAGAGATAACTTCGCAAGTCATGGTTAAAGGGTAAACAAGCCGGACAATTGACTCGGATGGGTAAGATAATTGGTTTTTGACTCCCCCGAAAATCTCGCAGTTCTTTTGTTTGTTTGAGTTGTTCTAAAACAATTTCACTAACGGTTGCTTGGGGAGATAACAACAGTAAAAAATAATCACAACGTCGGAGTTGATGATCAATTTGAGATAACCAATCTGTTGTTTTTTTGACTAAATGAGGTTGATTGATTCCAACAGGAGTTACAAACACTTGATGTCCCTCCCCAGCAATTGCCTTCTCAAGTTGAGTGGCTAAACTTGTATCGGGTTCTTGATGTTGATAACTGATTAAAACAGTTTTGTAAGACGTGTTTTTAAAATGTCTTTCCAGCGGTCCTTTGAAGTTTTTTTTGCTGACTTTTTCTTCTAAAACGGTAGAAATTTTCTGCCAAAGTTGATAACCCACTGATTTTTCAATATACTCTGGGTTATAGGGATAAATCTCCTTATAGGTTTTATCTTGCCACGATCCAATAAAAACTTCTCGTTCTAAATCATTCAACGGTTTACCAAACTTAGCAAAAATTAGGTCATCTATGTAGTCTAGGGCGGCTTGAGCATCCATGGGTCTTCAAATTAAGTTGAAGGTCGTTCAAGTGTAAATAATACCGGGTTTTCACTGAGAAAATATTAACATCAGTTTTTGTTACTTAATTTTAAATAATATTAACCCACATTTTGTGATTGAAGTCACACTTCTAAGTATTTATGAGGTTTTGTGAGGTTTTATGAGGTTGGAAAAAACACAAGTCAAAATATACTTTCCGTGAGTATACTGAGTATAAATATCTCTCGGAAATCATGAGTTTTTATGGTTTTCAGAGTCACTAGAGTTACATAAACTGTTAATAGATCACAGAACTCCGATCAGATTAACTCTGATCTTCAATCCATCCTCTAATCGAATTGACTAGGAGAATTACCCATGTCTCATCCTTGTACTCAACCCCTGATCAACACCTGCATCCAGCAGCTTCAAAGCGGTTATATTGACCTTTACGGCCAGTTAGAATCAGAGTCTCTTACTTTCATTGATCAGATCGCTCGTGTTGTTTTATCCAAGATCGCACAAACTGATGCACCCTATCACGATCTCGAACACA
>CAZNCM010000107.1:13702-16517 GCA_964571155.1 uncultured Lyngbya sp.
TTTAGTCACTTTAGCCGGACTAGAAATCCTTCGTGGCAAACAAATTAACGAAGGTAGTGTCTCCCCTCAAGATTGGTTAAACACAATAGTCTCCTTATTATGTCACGATATTGGTTATTGTAAAGGAATTTGCCGAGGTGATCGCTTTAAAAAAAGACGCTATGTGATCGGCGCCGATCAACAAACAATTTATTTATCTTCAGAAACAACCGATGCCAGTCTGACTCCCTATCATGTTGATCGCGGACAATTGTTTGTTTTGGAAACTTTGAGTCGATTTAACCTGATTAATATTAATACCATTCAGCATAATATTGAACTCACTCGTTTTCCGGTTCCCCCTGGCAAAAAATATCAAGACACTCGCAGTTATGCAGGTTTAGTTCGAGCGGCTGATCTGATTGGTCAGTTAGCCGATCCTAATTATCTCACCAAGATGACTCGGCTGTTTCGTGAGTTTGAAGAAGTTGGTACTCATCGCCGTCTAGGTTATCACCATCCCCAAGATTTACGAAACGCATACCCTGATTTTTTCTATACTGTTGTGTACGCTTATATTCGAGATGCTCTAGAATATTTGCAATGTACCGATCGCGGACAGGAGACTGTGATCCGTCTCTATCAGAATGTTGCAATTGTTGAACGTGAGCAACTTACCCCGCCGCCCTCAGAATTAAAAATTGAGCATTTGGAATTTAGACTAGACCCGTATTTTGATCACTTCTGTTTAGCCGGTATTCCTGCTGGATACTTTTAGCCTGTCAGGATAGATGAGTTGAATTAATTGTTCAAAATGATCGATTTGCGGTTCAATGGAGAGTGAAACCATCGTCAAAATCTATGGCATCCTCTTCTTCTAAAACGGCTGGATTATTTACCGGATTGAGCCTGGGCTTGCTAATGACCCTTGCCTTTTTTGGGTTAGGGTATTCCTTGAATTTAAGTATTGTTTTTGGAGGGATTGCGAGTATCTGTGGTTATTGTCTGGGGAGTTGGTGGCAACTTGATCAAGTTCCGAGTTCTTCGGAAAAATCACCTTTTGAACCTCTAGAAAAAGGGGTGACAAAAATTTTACTGAAAACTAAACTTATTAATCCCCATTCCAAAACCTCTCAACGTCCGACTCACGCCCTCTCCGTTTTTGAGTGGATATTGAGAAAAAATAAAGCCCCTCGGTCTAGAAGATAGTTTCTTCTGGGCTTCTTTTGTGATCATCGGCAGACCGTTGTGGCTTTGGCCTGGGTTAGTAAAAAAGAAAAACGCCCATGACGTTATGGGCGATCTAATCAGGGTGCATCTACTATGTAAGTAGTATAGCCCGTGATGGGTGTTACCCCACAGGTTAGTTTACAAAAATTTACAATTGCTCACCGCTCAGACTTAAATCATCGAAAATTTCATGACTCCAACCCTTTTGGGACGCTGGCAAACTCGTATATTTCTTCTCGCAACAGTCGGTGTGTTGGTGAGTTTACCCTTCTGGTTGGGGAAAATGGGTAAACCCAGTTGGATCTACTTTGCCCTACTGGGATATATCGCCCTGTTTGGGTTGGTTTGGGATACCCTCTACATCTACTTACAAAAATTCCGATGGGATCGAGACTGGCCAGGACTCTTTCAACTCCTCGCCGGAATTTGGGAAGGATTGTTTGTGGGGGGATTGGCTAACACGATCGGTTTACCCGGTATTTCTCCCCAAATTTTCAAGATCGGATTGTTTATCTGTCATTACAGTCTGGTTTGGTTAACCACTTACCTCGCCTCTCAAGCCCTAACCCGAATTTTATTTCCTCACTGGCGGTTTCGGGGGGGCCGTTGGTTTTAAAATAGGAAGAATACGAAATTAGTGACGGGTGGGAATTGTGGCTTTTAAGATTGGTTTGTTGGGACTCGGAACAGTTGGAACAGGAACCGCACAAATACTTCTGGATACCAACGGACGACATCCTTTATTGCAAGGGTTAAGCCTGCATCGAGTGGGGGTGCGATCGCTGTCTAAGCCGCGTCAAGTGGAACTCCCAGAAACTCTACTGACGACTGATTTAGAAGAAATTGTCACTGATCCGGACGTTGATATTGTGGTTGAACTGATTGGCGGTTTAGAACCTGCGCGATCGCTGATTCTCAAAGCCATTTCTCACGGAAAACACATCGTCACTGCCAATAAAGCCGTCATCTCTCGCTACGCGGATGAAATCTTCACGGCAGCCAATGAAAAAGGTGTTTATGTGATGTTAGAGGCAGCGGTTGGGGGAGGAATTCCGGTGATTCAACCCTTGAAACAGTCTCTCGGGGCAAACCGCATCCATCGAATTATGGGGATTGTCAACGGCACCACTAACTATATCCTGACTCGAATGCAACTCGAAGGGGTCGATTTTGACGAAGTGTTAGCGATCGCCCAAGAGTTAGGGTATGCCGAAGCTGATCCGACGGCGGATGTTGATGGGTTAGATGCAGCCGATAAAATCGCGATTTTAGCATCTTTAGGGTTTGGTGGACGGATCAAACTCAGTGAAGTTTATTGTGAAGGAATTCGCAATATTAATGCTAGCGATATTTCCTATGCAGATCGTTTGGGTTTTGTCATCAAGTTACTCGCGATCGCCAGCCGTGATCCTCAAGCAACACCTGAACATGATTTACTTTCGATTCGAGTTCATCCGACTTTAGTTCCAAAAGCCCATCCTTTAGCGAGTATTAATGATGTTTACAACGCTATTTTAATTGAAGGTGAACCGATTGGACAGGTGATGTTTTTTGGCCCTGGTGCGGGTGCTGGTCCGACGGCGAGTGCTGTGGTTTCTGATATTTT
>CAZNCM010000108.1:0-13301 GCA_964571155.1 uncultured Lyngbya sp.
AATTATTAATCTTTCATTCAGTGAATATCTACTAACAGCTATTCATTTTTTTCTGAATCTCTTAGCCGCTCCTCTGGTACAATTACCAATCGTATCGAGTATAATCGGAATAATCCTTTTATCTTTATTTATCGGAATATCTATCTATTATTTAAAAACGGCTTATTTAAACTTTTCAGAACCTTTAACTCAATTAACACCCTGGCTGTCTATCGGCTTATTTTCTTTACTCACTTCTTTGTTAATGACCTGGGGACGAGTCGAATGGGGTGCAAACTATCCCCTAACCGCAACTCGATATACAACTCATACGATACTCTTAATTATTTCTCTGATTCAACTGTGTAGAGTTTTAATCACTAATCCTCAAACTTTCTGGAAACTTCACCGGAATAATAGCATTTTAATCTATAGTTTTTGTGCAGGTATTCTATTCAGTTTAACCGCTGTGAGTTCTCACGCCGCAATCACTCAAGCTCAATTAGAATTTCCTTATAAAACCAGTAGTCAAACCTGCTTCAAGTTATTTTCCTATCTCGAAGATTCGGAATTTTTTAAAACCTCACCCAATCGATGTTTACTTCCGATGAGTAAATCAACCTGGTGGATTCGAGATGGAGTAGAATCATTAGAGAAAATCCAGATGAGAAACTTTGCTGAAAATATATCCTTTGTGGCTCAACCCCCGCAAATTTACGGCTATATTGATTATCCGACAACCCCAGAAACCCCTCTAAAAATCAACCAAAATGATAGAATTAACCTCAGAGGATGGGCAATATTACCCGAGCAAAAACAACAACCCCGTTTAGTTTTTTTATCTGACGGAGAACAAAATTCATTCTTTGCAAATGCTTATGTGATGCGAGAAAGTCCCGATATTGCAGACTATCTCAATTCTAACCGCTATCGTTTAGCCCGGTGGGAGGTGATATTATCTGCGGAGTCTCTACCCATCGGGGAAACAGAGATTAAAGCTTGGGTTTATGATCCCCAAAACCAGCAATTTGTTCGATTGGAGAGTCAAGTAAAGATTAGCATTGCAACCGAATAAGTCCATTAATTGGGAAAAAATTAAAGATTTAGTCAAATTTTCAGAAAAGTCAAAATTGTTTGTTAAGATGATCTTGGCGAATCGCTGCTTGGATGAGGCATGAATGTAATTCCCACAAAAATTCCGGAAGTTTTAATCCTAGAACCGAAAGTATTCGGAGACGAACGAGGATTTTTCTTTGAAAGTTTCAATCAAAAAAGTTTCGCAGACCAGACAGGTGTAACAACAGAATTTGTTCAAGATAATCACTCGCGATCCCGTCAAGGTGTCTTACGAGGCTTGCATTATCAAATCGAGCAAGTCCAGGGTAAACTCTTACGGGTTGTTGCGGGTGAAATCTTTGATGTTGCTGTCGATATCCGCAAAGATTCTCCCACCTTTGGACAATGGGTTGGATGTATCATCTCGGCGGAAAACAAACGACAATTCTGGGTTCCCCCTAAATTTGCTCATGGATTTTTAGTCCTCTCAGAAGTGGCGGAAGTTCTGTATAAAACGACAGACTATTACGCCCCGCAACACGAACGTTCAATTTTGTGGAATGACCCCGATTTAGGCATAGAATGGCCTCTCGATGGAATCACTCCAATTCTATCAGCTAAAGATCAAGATGGTAAAACCTTGAAAACTGCGGATGTTTTTCAATGAGACAAATTTTACTCATCGGTAAAGATGGGCAATTGGGTCAGGAATTACAACTTTTTCTTGACCCTTTGGGAGAGATAAAAAGGGTTGGACGGGATAGCTTAGATTTGGCAAACCCGGAAGCGATCGCTAAAATGATTGCCGAGGTTAAACCCGATCTGATCGTTAATGCAGCAGCGTATACAGCAGTCGATAAAGCCGAAACCGAACCCGATCTTGCACAGGCAATTAATGGTATTGCTCCCGGTATTTTAGCGAAACAAGCCCAAGAAATTGGGGCGACATTAATTCATGTTTCGACGGATTATGTATTCGACGGAAGCCAAAGTCATCCCTATTTAGAAACTGATCCGACTCAACCGTTAGGGGTTTATGGTCAGTCTAAATTAGCTGGAGAACAGGCGATTTTGTCAACTCAAGCTAATGCAGCTATTGTCAGAACCGCTTGGGTTTACGGTGTCGGCGGAAAAGGTAATTTTGTGAAAACCATGCTCCGACTCGGCGCCGAACGAGAAGAATTACGAGTGGTTTGTGATCAGGTTGGAAGCCCAACTTGGACTGGGGATTTAGCGAATGCAATCGTTCAATTAAGTCAGCAAATTAATCGACAAAAGGCTGGAATTTATCACTATACAAATAGTGGTGTAACCAGTTGGTATGATTTGGCGATCGCTATATTTGAAGAAGCCAAACCACTCGGTTTTCCCTTAAAAATTCAACGGGTTGTCCCGATTTCTACGGCGGAATATCCGACTCCTGCTCGTCGTCCGGCTTATTCGGTTTTAAATACCCAAAAAATATCGACAATACTGGAAACCTATCCTCCTCATTGGCGACAAAGCTTGAGAAAAATGCTTTCAGAGTTGGCAAAGAAGGGTTAATCAGGTTAGGTTGGATTTGAGGTGTTTGAGGTTGGTTGAGAAACGGTTAAAACCCATCACAAACCTACCCCAAATTCTGCACCTTCTCAACATTTCCCGTGCAAATATTAAAGACTTGACCAATCTTCAGAGATTTTTTTTATGAAAGCACTCATTCTTTCTGGTGGTAAAGGAACTCGCCTGCGTCCGTTGACTTATACGGGAGCCAAACAGCTTGTTCCAGTGGCAAATAAGCCGATTTTGTGGTATGGAATTGAAGGAATTGTTGCCGCAGGGATTACCGATATTGGAATTGTCATCAGTCCCGAAACGGGAGAAGAAGTGAAAGCGGTAACAGGAAATGGTGAGCGCTTCGGTGCGAATATTACCTATATTTTACAAGATCAACCCGCAGGTTTGGCTCATGCGGTCAAAATTTCTCAATTCTTTTTAGGGGATTCTCCTTTTATTATGTATTTGGGAGATAACCTGATTCAAAATCGATTGAGTCCTTTTGTAGAACAGTTTAAATCTAAACAATTGGATGCGCTGATTTTACTGCGAAGCGTAGAAAATCCTACGGCATTTGGGGTGGCAGTTGTTGATGAACAAGGACGAGTTTTAAAATTAGTTGAAAAACCCAAAATTCCTCCTTCAAACTTAGCTTTGGTTGGGGTTTACTTTTTTGATAAAACGATCCATAATGCCATTGCAAATATTCAACCTTCTGCCCGAGGAGAGTTGGAAATTACAGATGCAATTCAAAAACTGATTGAGACGGAGAAAAAAGTTGAAGCTTGTAGTTTAGATGGGTGGTGGCTCGATACCGGGAAAAAAGATGATCTCCTGAGTGCAAATCAGATTATTCTTGATGAATGTATCAAACCTTCAAACCAAGGAGAAACTGATGAAAAGAGTCAAATTATCGGACGGGTACAAATTGGTTCAGGAACAAAATTAATCAATTGTAGCGTGCGTGGCCCGGTGGTGATTGGCGAGAATTGTCACTTGGAAAACTGCTTTGTTGGCCCCTATAGTAGTGTTGCTGATGAAGTCACCATTATTGAGGCAGAATTAGAGCATAGCGTCATTTTGCAAGGGTCGAAAATCATCAATATTCATCCTCGAATTGTTGATACATTGGTCGGACGACGAGCGTTATTAACAACAAGTCCTCAACGTCCAAAAGCCATGCGGTTTATGATTGGAGATGACAGTCAAATTGAACTAACATGATTTACTGGATAACAGTTAATTATTACTCAACTTCATTTATTGAGCAGTTAATTAACTCAATTCCAGTTCAATCGGACATCGATTATCGAGTTATCATTGTGAACAATTCACCAGATGATAGCTCGATTTATACTTTTAAAAATGAGTCAATTATTATTTTAGATTCCCCTAAAAATATTGGTTTTGGTCAAGCTTGTAATTTGGGCTTAAACTGGGTTTATCAACAAAATTGTCAAGGAATTGTTTGGTTAATTAATCCGGATGCTTATTTACCAAGAGAGAGTCTGAAACAAGTTATTGCGTTTTTTCAAAACTATCCTGAGATTTCTATTTTAGGAACCGTTGTTGAGGAACCGACGGGAAAAGTTTGGTTTGGGGGAGGAGAGTTTAACGCCAAAATCGGTCAAATTATTGCGTTGAATAGTATCCCAGAAACCGCTGTTGTGAACTCAGCTTATATTCCGATGAAATGGGTAACGGGATGTAGTTTATTAATTAATCTTAAACGGTTTTCTGAATGTCCCCAATTTGACCCCGATTATTTTTTATATTACGAAGATTTTGACTTTTGTCTGCGATACGGAAAACAAGGACATCAGGTTGTTATGTCTTCGCAAATTCGGGTAATTCATCAACCTTCATCCATTACCAACCGAAATCAATCGTTAAAAGTTCAACAGAGTATTTACAGTTACCTTCTGAGTTTAGAAAAGCATAGCAACTTTTGGATTTTGGGATATCGTTTATTAAGAATTACTCTTGTTTCTCTGGTGTCCTTACTGATTTCTCCCCAAGTTTCCCAGGATAAACTTAGAGGAGTTTGGCTTTATTGTCAAAGATTGAATTTTGTAAAAATCATTTCTAAACCAACAAAAAGCAATTAAAATTTACTCATAGTCGGTTAAATCTTGATCTTCTATTGGTAACAAAATCTCAAATTCAGTTCCTTCTCCAAAGGTAGAATTTAAAATTAATTGACCTCCATGTTTTTCTACAATAATCTGATGACTAATAGCTAATCCGAGTCCAGTTCCTTTTCCAACAGGTTTTGTGGTGAAAAAGTTCTCAAAAATTTTCGCTTTAATTTCGTCTGGAATTCCTAAACCATTATCGGAAATTTTAATAGAAAGATAGTCTTTAGCCTCATCTAAATCACTCCTTTCTAAACTAAACTCCGGATTAGATAAAGAATGATCAGAATTGAAATCAGAATCAGATAAGAGTTTAATTTGAGTCTTAATACAGATTGTAGGTGAGTCGTTCCAATCCTTTTTCATCTGTTCTTCTAAAGCATCAATACTATTGGCAATTAAGTTCATAAAGACTTGGCTTAATTGTCCGGGATAACAGGGAACTAGGGGTAAATCATCATAATATTTTACAACTTCAATTCCCATCTTTAGACGACTTTTTAAAATCAATAAGGTACTATCTAAACAGTCGTGAATATCAGTTTCTTGTTTGCGATAATCATCCATATACGAGAAACTTCTCAGACTGCTGACCAGTTGATTCATCCGTTCAGACGACACTTGTATACTTTTTAATAAATCGGGAAAATCTTGTTGAACAAACTCTACATCTAGGTCTTCTTTTAACTGTTTTATTTCATGTCCTGAATCTGGAAATTTTTGTTCATAAGCGGCTAAAACCATTGAGATTATT
Organism: uncultured Lyngbya sp.; assembly: GCA_964571155.1. GTDB lineage: Bacteria > Cyanobacteriota > Cyanobacteriia > Cyanobacteriales > Microcoleaceae > Capilliphycus. The sequence goes on from CAZNCM010000108.1 coordinate 5,461, forward strand.
TCATAACTATCTTGAATAAACTTAGAATTTCCCGAAATACAATTGAGAGGATTTCTTAATTCGTGAGCCAGTCCAGCCACCATTTGACCTAGTAATACTAACTTTTCAGTTTGAATTAATTGGGCTTGAGTTTTTTCATGAAGTAACTGAGTTGCAAGTTGATGAAGATAAGATTGAGCGAGTAATAATTGTTGCGTATCTAGAACTTGATATTCTTCAGGAAAGAGACGAACAACAATCGGTTCATAGAGCATTTCTGTATCTCTTTGTACGGCTTTTTTCGCCGCTTCTAAAATCGGGGTATTTCCTGATAATAACAACAATTTATCAGAAACAAAACGTTGCAGTAATCGAATAGAACGATTCAAAAATAGTTCTCGTCCATAGGGACGACTCAGCATTTTTAAAAATCGACGGTGAGAAATGATTCCCACAAACTTTCCTTGATCTGTTAGAATAATACCGGGAATAAAAGGATGAGTTTCAAAAATACGAGTCAGAGCAATTCCGGGTTGTTCGATATCGGCTGTAAAGCTGTAAAGCGGTAAGTCTTGGAGTGTTGATTCTAAATGGATCTCTTGAGTTAAAAAAACGGAAGTATTAGAGAACAAAGATTCCGATGTCATAACCATAATAAACTGAAGTCTTCTTGAGTAAATTTATTAACAAGCTAATCGTATAACCCCGATGATGTTTTTATAAAAAAAATTCTACGATACCACTCAATAATTCATTTAAAACTCTATTTTTGTTAGACACTATAAACAACTAATCCTATCGATGAGAATACACCCCGAAACTAAAAATTTAACACATCTTATCGCGGTTAGTCATTCCCTGAAATATCTCTGAGTAAGTTCAAAAAAAATTGTGAGTACCAAACTGGATGCAGTTATCCTATTTAGTGTAACCAATTGACCACCCAAGTTAGGTTAAGAATAGGTTATATTTTTACAGCTGTGACTTTCCTCTGAGTTTCCCAGAGAGTGAGTCAACTCAATTTTAAACCCGCTTGGGCGCTGAGAAGATTTCCCCGATCACCTCTGTAGCCAAACCTGGCGAGCGCATCCGTCAAATTACTGATACTTTAATAAAGCTATTTAATAAAAAATACCTCTCTCCTCATAGAAGAAAGGTATCCGCTTATCTTTCAAGTTTTCAGTTACGATTTCTTTATTTTTCGTAAACCCAACGCTAATAACCCTAATCCAAAAATCAGACTGGGTTCAGGAATAACATTGGGATCTTCCCATGCAATAACAGTCGAGAAATTTAGAGGTAAATCTGTTGCTGAAAAGAAATCTCCACCGTCAAACTCACAAACGAAATCAGAACAATCACCGGAACCCCCACTAGCAGATTCGTATTCAAACGAAGCAACACTATCAATGATTGAGACAAACTCTCTTTCATAAGCACCTCTGGGAAACTCCCGATCATAACAATAATCATAGTTAGTAATACCAGTGAGAGTTCCCGATTCAAAAATAAAAGAAGCTTCCTGATAATATTCTGCTGGATTATCGTAAAACTCGTTACCGCAGTCGTTAAAATTAGCAAAATTGCTGGTGAAAGTTCGCGTGATCGGGGTAACTTCTGTAATCACTTCTTCAGTTTCTGAAACTGGATCAAAAATATTTAGAAAGGTAATCGATTCTCCCTCAATTAAAAATTCAAAATTAAAAGACCCATCAATTAAATCAGCACCAGAAATAACCTCTAAGTCTGCTCCAGTCAAACTGGTATCATCAAAACTTAACTCACCGCTACCTTCTACTCCGTCAATTGTAAACTGAAAAGTTGCACTCTGAGCCTGATTAATCGGAAAAAAGACAGCACTCAAACTGACTAAACTTGTACCCAATGCGATCGCAGTTTTCTTGAAAATATTCAACATAGTCTTATATTATTTCTGTAAGGGGTATATCAAACTCTATCTAGCGGGCACCATTAAACCTCTGCCCAGTCCAAAAAGTGATTTCAACAGATTTAGCTAACGTATTACCAACATAAATGTCTGAGTTAAATAAACTCAACCGGGTTATATAAAGATTGCACAAATTGAAGTAAAGATTGTGTAAAATATCCCAGAATATTAACCCGATCGCCACAAGATACAAATCTTGCCCAAACCTGTATAAAACATCAATCGTTGAGTCATCTCCACTCAACCCCAGTATCTTCTCTGTTAGAATTTGAGACGAGATTCCCCGCCTTAGCTTCCGAGTGTTCATGCTGTTCTTGATGGATGCCTCTGATCCTGATAGTCTAATGAGGACGGTGATTTACTGGTAAAAGTGGCATCGGGTTACACCGTCTGAGCGCACGATCAGTTGCGAATCGCGATCTACTCAAGAACAAACATGGTAGAACCCCACTCGAAACATCCTATAGAACAGAAGACGACTCTCGTTGCGAAAGCATTTCAATCCCTAGTTCGTCCTAACCTAACATCTCCCCTAGAGAAGTCCCCGTCAACGGTTCCTAGCCAGAGACAGAAAACAACAACATTAGTCGGAATTACCGTGCTGGCGAGTCTAGCCGTACTCAGTACCGTGATCGCCATTAGTATCTGGGTTGAAAACCATCGACTCAGCGATCGCCTTCAAGCCACAGAATCCCGTCAACAACCCCCCTCAGAAAAAGAGAAAAAACAGCGCTTACATCAGCAAACCCTAGACTCTCGTCAATGTCCCGAATGTGATCTCCAGGGGGCAAACTTCCGAGACGCCAACCTCCGCGAAGCCTACCTGTGGAAAGCCAATCTCTCCAACGCCGATCTCTCCGATGCTTATCTAGAAAAAGCCGATATGCGGGGAGTCAAACTCGAAGGTGCTGATCTCGGTTATGCCATGCTCAAAGGGGCAAACTTGGGTTATGCTAACTTGATGCGGGCTAGACTCGCCAATACCGATCTCAGCAATGCAAATCTCTGGCAAGCAAACCTTAGAGAAGCGCATCTTGTCGATGCTAACTTACAACAAGCGGATTTACGCGGTGCTAAACTCGAAGGCGCAAATCTTAGTAATGCCAAACTGGTTCAAGCTAACCTCGAAGGCGCAATTCTGCTTGGTGCAAATTTAGAAAACGCTAACTTACATCAAGCTTCTCTCAAAGGCGGCAACCTCGCTAAAACTCAAATGACTCGCGCTGATCTGGGCTTTGCAAATCTCCAAAAAGCGAGTCTCGGTGATGCACAACTCAGTCAAGCGAACCTAGAAAGTGCAGATCTCACCGAAGCAAAACTCTGGGTTGCTAAACTCGAAAACGCTAACCTCAATAATGCTATTTTAGAAAAAGCAAAATTAGGATTTGCCCAACTCAAAGGCGCAAATTTAGAAGACGCAAATTTAACCGATGCTATCCTCGAAGGCGTTATTCTAGAAGATGCTAATCTAGAAGATGCGAACCTCGAAGGCGCAAAATTAGAAAAGGCGAACCTGATTGGAGCCTATCTCAAAGATGCTAACCTGACGGAAGCGAATCTACAAGGCGCTGATCTGCGAGGAGCAAACCTGACTGAAGCTAATCTTAGAAATGCGTATTTACAAGGGGCAAATTTGCGAGGAGCGAACCTAAAAGGGGCGAGTCTGAAAGGGACAAATTTGCGAGATGTAGATCTAACAGGGGCGATTTTACCGAATGGGAAAGTCTATTCAGATTAGAGGAATCTGAGGGATCTGTTGTCAATCAATGTTCATACTTATTTACAAAATTGTATTGAATTGTATCGGCTGAATTGAAGTGATTCGCAAAATGCAATAATAATGAACTTGATTGGCTCAACCACTGCGCTCTCTTGGTCGGCGTTCCCTAAGATTGCAAACTTCGCTCTCTTGCAAAGTTCCTCCTTGATGGAAACCACCAAGACCGGACTTTGCGCTCGCGACCATTCCGCCAAGTCGCGAGGCAAGCGCTAGCGCCCGCAGGTGGCGCGGTGAAGCAGCACGTTGGTGAAGCAGCGCGATCTTGGGGTCTCCCCAAGTGGAGCGACTGCTGAAAGGGTTCCCCGACTTGAAGTGACTGCTGAACCCGAAGGGGTTCCGACCGCTCCGCGCAATCAGACCGTGATGATCTCGATTGGTTGTCTAATGTTCTCAACAAGCAACTAAATCATTAGAGCCACAGTTTTTTAACTCCAGAATTGACACTTTATAACGCATCTTTTGAGATCTTATGAGTAACTCCTCTCGCTTAAATCTGGTTCAACGTCCCCGTCGAATTCGTCGTACAGAAGCCCTGCGACGGATGACTTGTGAAACCCAACTCACCGTTAATGATTTAATTTATCCCCTGTTTATTATGGAAGGGGAAAATACCAAAGTTGAAGTTCCTTCAATGCCCGGTAGCTACCGTTATACCTTGGATTTGTTGTTAAAGGAAGTTACAGAAGCCCATGCTTTAGGGATTCCGGCGATCGCTTTATTTCCCCTCGTTGCGGAAGACAAAAAAGATAATGCGGGAACCGAAAGTTACAACCCCGATGGATTGATTCAACGCACCGTTCGGGCGATTAAACAAGAACTTCCCGACATTATGATTGTAACAGATGTTGCCCTCGATCCTTTTTCCAGCAAAGGTCACGATGGCATTGTTAGCGATGACGGAGAAATTCTCAACGATGAAACCGTCGAAGTTTTAGTTAAACAAGCCGTTTCTCAAGCGGTCGCCGGGGCTGATATTGTTGCACCTTCTGATATGATGGATGGTCGAATTGGAGCAATCCGTGAGGGCTTGGATGAAGCCGGATATACAAATGTCAGTATCTTAGCTTATTCTGCAAAATACGCTTCGGCTTATTATGGCCCGTTCCGAGATGCCTTAGATTCGGCACCCAAGTTTGGGGATAAAAAGACCTATCAAATGAACCCCGCCAACGCCCGCGAAGCGTTAACTGAAGTCGAATTAGATATTGCAGAAGGGGCGGATATGGTGATGGTTAAACCCGCACTGGCTTACTTAGATATTATTCAGTTAGTGCGATCAACAACGAACCTTCCGGTTGCAGCTTATAATGTTAGTGGGGAATATGCCATGATCAAGGCAGCCGGAGAAAAGGGTTGGATAGATGAGAAAAAAGTCATGTTAGAAACCCTGACAAGTATGAAACGAGCGGGTGCAGATGTGATTTTAACTTATTTTGCTAAAGAAGTCGCTTTAATTCTACACTAAACCTCACGTTTTTATTCTACAATTTAAAAACGTTTGAGCCGGGGAGAAAAAAACTTCTTGGCTCATTTAATATGAAGAATTAATAATTTTCATAAAGTCTTTGTGAACAACAGAGCAAAATTCTGTATAACTTGGCGATAATTTTCAAAAAATGATAGCATATAAAATATAAAAATAAACTCAGCTTTAAATAAATTCATCCTAAAATCAACCTTATTTAAAGACAAAAACATTATAAATGCCACATCGAGAATACTTTCTGCATCAAATCACAAACAGGATTCGGCAATCTCTAGAATTGTCAGAAATCCTCAATACAGCAGTTGAAGAAATTCGTTCCTTTTTAAACGTGAATCGTGTCAAAATTTACCGTTTTGATACCGATGGGAGTGGTGAAGTCATTGCTGAGTCTCTAGAAGAAAATAGTCTTCCTTCGCTATTAAACTTGAAGTTTCCAGCAACCGATATTCCCAATCGCGATCGACAACTCTTTCTCAAAGCAAGACAGCGAGTTATTGTAGATATCGCCACGCAACGCCGAATTACCACTAACCTCGACAGTCAAACCACCGGAGAACAACTCCTAGAAGAAGACATTCGTTATGCCCCGGTCGATCCTTGCCATATTAAATATCTCAATGCCATGGGTGTACAAGCCTCACTGGTGACTCCAATTTTACACGGGAAATCCCTCTGGGGCTTACTGGCTATTCATCATCAAACCCCTCGTCCCTACAAACCGCGAGAACTCCAAATCATTCAACTGATCGTTGATCAAGTCTCCATCGCCATCTCTCAGTCAGACCTCCTCCGTCGCACCCGAGAACAAGCCCATTATGAAGCGATCATCAATCAAGTCAGTCAACTGCTTCACTGTCCGCTTTCCGTCAATCAAATTCGCCAGCGCGTCCTAGAAGAAGCTGTAGCCGCCCTCAACGGTTCAGGAGGTCGATTATACATCGTAGCGGAACCGACAGGTATCCCCGCCCAACTGCACATCACCGGAGATCAACCCTGTCAACCCTTCCTCGAAGAAATCCCTCGATGGAAAAATTTTATTCATCGCCTCGGAAAACTCGACGGAGAACAGCCCGAAATAGAGTCAATTGAACAATGGCAACAAAATTACCAACAACTTCAGAATTCTCAAGACATCTCCTGGAATATTGGAGAACAAAACTATCAGGTGATCACCCTTACCCAATTGCAAGCCAATCCCCATCTCAGCACAATCGCCAATGGGTTTGAGAGAACCAATATTCGTTCAATTGCTCTGATTCCCCTCCAGTTTCACCACCAACAAGTCGGCTGTCTGACGATCTTTCGCAACGGCTACAACAGCGAAATTTACTGGGCAGGTCATCACAGTCAAGACGAACGCCACCAACTGCCCCGTGCTTCCTTTGAAGCGTGGCGAGAACAAAAATTTGACCAAAATCCAACTTGGAGTTCGCAAGAACTCAAACTCGCTAAAGCCATCGGACTTCATCTCTACATGGCGATCGCTCAAAAACGAGTCGAATCCATTATGCGTTATCAAGCCTGCCATGATGCCCTGACTCGCCTTCCCAACCGTCTCCTGTTTGATGAACAACTTGCCCTCGCCCTCGCCAACAGCAAACAACAGCCAGAACTTTTAGGGGTTGCCTTTTTAGATCTTGATCGCTTTAAAGTGGTTAACGATACCCTCGGCCATGCCATCGGAGATCGGCTATTGCAGCAAGTCGCCACCCGTCTCAAGCAATGTTTACGAAACTGTGACACCATTGCCCGTTGGGGAGGAGATGAATTCACCCTACTTTTCCCTCATCTGGCTTCTACCGACGAAATCACCAAAATTGCTCAAAGAATACTCGATAAACTCAGTATTCCCTTTGTGATCGACAATCAAGAACTGTATGTCACTGCTAGTCTAGGTATCGCCCTGTGTCCCGATGATGCTGAAGACGCCCAAACCCTACTCAAACACGCCGATGCCGCCATGTATCGCGCCAAAAAGCAAGGTCGTAACAACTCTCAATTGTTCGCCGAAGAAATGCACCATGAAGCCCTCAACCAATTAACCCTAGAAGCAGACTTGCGACGGGCTTTAATCCAAGAAGAATTTTTACTTTATTATCAACCTCAAGTCGAAATCACCACCGGCAAAATTGTCGGTTTAGAAGCCTTAATTCGCTGGCAACATCCTACACTCGGCTTCGTTCCCCCCGACCAATTCATTCCCCTCGCTGAAGAAATTGGCTTAATTGCACCCATTGGACAATGGGTCTTACAAACCGCTTGTATTCAACATCAATCTTGGCAAGCAGAAGGTTTACCTCCCCTACGAATTGCCGTTAATTTATCAGCCCGACAATTTCATCAGTCTCAACTGATCAAAATTATTCTCCAAACCCTCGAAGCCACCGAAATCGATCCTCAATATTTGGAGTTAGAAATTACCGAAAGTGCGGCGATGCAGGATGTTGAATTTACCATCCAAACATTACAAGAACTGCGAGAAATGGGCTTGCACATCACCATTGATGATTTTGGCACAGGCTACTCCTCTCTCAATGTTCTCAAGCATTTTCCCTTGAATACCCTGAAAATTGACCGCTCTTTTGTCCAAGATATCGTGGAAAATTCTAGTGATGCGGCGATCGCTCAAACCATTGTCGCACTCGGCC
>CAZNCM010000108.1:13311-13523 GCA_964571155.1 uncultured Lyngbya sp.
GTTCCATTCACTGCGATCTCGCCCAGGGCTATTACTTCTGTCCCCCGGTTCCCGCCATTGAAATCACTCAATTGCTTCGTCAGTCTGACTTCAGTTTAAAGGTTAATCCTTCCCTCTGTTCCTAAACTCTCCCGACCCTGCGAGTGCATCTTTTTTTCTGACAATTCGTGCAATTTCCTACCGTCCCCGTCCCCGCTTTCAGTTAGACTGAG
>CAZNCM010000108.1:13667-16392 GCA_964571155.1 uncultured Lyngbya sp.
CTGCGCTACGAACAACTGATCACATTGGCTCAAAAATTGTCTGAATTTCCACCTGATGCTAAAATTCCAGACAATAAAGTTCCCGGCTGTGTATCTCAAGTTTACGTGATTGCCGATTTAGATGAAAATGGTAAAGTGCAATTTCAAGGAGACTCAGATTCCCAACTCACCAAAGGATTAGTTGCCCTATTAATTCGGGGTTTAAATGGGCTTGAGAGTGCAGAAATCGAAAAAATCGCCCCCGACTTTATTCAAGAAACAGGCTTACAAGCCAGTCTCACTCCTTCCCGCGCGAACGGATTTTATAACATCTTTAAAACGATGCAGCAAAAAGCGATCGCCACTCAAAACTAATTGATTTTAACCCCTCATTCCTCCTCTGGCTGCTCTTGTTGAAGAAAAGATGATCAATCAAGATTATTTGTGGATAGAAACCCTAAAATTTAACGACCAAGGCTTAATTCCAGCTATCGCCCAAGACTATCACGATCATACCGTTTTAATGATGGCTTGGATGAACCGCGATGCCCTCAAAAAAACCCTCGAAACTGGAGAAGTTCACTATTGGAGTCGTTCTCGGGCTGAACTTTGGCACAAAGGAGCAACCTCTGGGCATCTTCAAATTGTGAAAGAACTCTACTATGATTGTGATGCAGATGTATTGTTAATTAAAATCGAGCAAGTCGGAGATATTGCCTGTCATACCGGAGTTAGAAGTTGTTTTTTTAATTCTGTTCCGCTCAAAAATTCTAGAGAAATTAAGGACTAAAATTTAGATTTACAAATATAATTTAAACATTAACAAATGCCTCAACCAATCTGCTCTAACTCCAAAGGTTAAACGATTAACTATTCACAGAAAAGACTGGTCACTGTAAACTATAAACGGTTCCCTATAAAGAATGGCTCTTAAAATTTATAACACGCAAACCCGCACGAAAGAAACCTTTACTCCTCTAGAACCCCAACAGGTTAAAATGTATTGCTGCGGAGTCACAGTTTATGATTATTGTCATTTGGGTCATGCCCGTTCTTATATTTTTTGGGATGTGGTTCGCCGTTATTTAGAATGGTTAGGATATACCGTTAAATACGTGCAGAACTTTACCGATATTGACGATAAAATTCTCAACCGGGCTACAAAAGAAAACGCCTCAATGGAAGCTGTCTCTGAACGCTTTATCGAAGCTTATTTTGAAGATCTGCGGCGTTTAAACATTCGAGATGCCGATGCTTATCCTCGCGCTACAGATAATATTTCTGAAATTTATCGGCTTATTCAAGAACTCGAAAAAAAAGGGTATGCTTACGCCAGCAAAGGTGATGTTTTTTACAATGTAGAAAAATTCCCCGAATACGGTAAACTCTCCGGACGCAAACAAGATCAACTTCAAGCCGGCGCCAGTGGGCGAGTTTCGGGCGCTGAAGGCGAAAAGAAACATTCCTCTGACTTTGCCCTTTGGAAAGCTGCAAAACCCGGAGAACCCGCTTGGAAGTCTCCTTGGGGCGAAGGACGTCCAGGTTGGCACATCGAATGTTCTGCAATGGTACGGCAACTCCTGGGTGCAACCATTGATATTCACGGGGGCGGTGGAGATTTAATCTTTCCTCACCATGAAAACGAAATTGCTCAGTCAGAAGCGGCGAACTGTGAACCCCTGGCTCGTTTTTGGATGCACAACGGGTTTGTAACTGTCGGTGGTGAAAAGATGTCAAAGTCTTTGGGCAATTTTACCACAATTCGCCAATTGCTGGAAACGGTTGATCCGATGGTGATTCGGTTATTTGTGTTGGGAGCAAGTTATCGTAAACCTCTAGATTTTACAAATGACGCGATCGCATCAGCGGAAAATGGTTGGAATACGTTAAAAGAAGGGTTGTTGTTTAAATCTCAATTCGGGGGAAAACTGGGGTGGGATGAGAACGATTTGCCACCTGCTCTGCATTCAGAAGCCGTTGAACGCTTCCAAACTGCGATGGATGACGATTTTAACACGCCGGGAGGTTTGGCGGTTTTATTTGAATTGGCGAAGGAGTTACGCAAGGAAGGTAACGTTCTTACTCACGAAGGTAAAACCGAAACTCCCTTAGAACAAATTCAACAAACCTGGTGGACTTTGGTACAACTCGCTTCGGTGTTGGGGTTGGAAGTTGACGCGGAAGAAACTTCAACAGATACCACACCAGGGTTAAGCGATCAGGAGATCGAAGACTTGATCCAACAGCGTCTGGCTGCCCGCAAAGCTAAAAATTACGCCGAGGGGGATCAAATTCGCGATCGCTTAAAAGAAGCGGGAATTACTTTAATTGATCGTCCGGGGGGAGAAACAGTCTGGCATCGATGAGTTGAGGATAGGGAGGTTGGGAGACAGTGATCACCCCTGCATCTTTTTTGTCAAAAAGTATCTTTTGTAACAGATTTTTCATTCTGTATCTTGAGTTACAAAAAATTGATAAACTAAATTAAAGAGTCGCAGTCAGAGAGTCGAAGCATGAATACTCAAGAACAATTAAAGTGTTATCGAATTGAGTCCAAGCGGGGTGATCGCTTCAGCCTGGTTGTGATCGTCGTGTTAAGTTCGTTGTCGATGGGATTACTGCCGATTGCGATGCTACCGATGTCTGTGATATCTACTGATTTCATACCCCACGAAGCGAGTTTGTGGAAAGAGTGACATCTCCCACACTAATCCGTTTTGGATATAGTGTGGGCTTCCAAGACAAT
>CAZNCM010000109.1:0-431 GCA_964571155.1 uncultured Lyngbya sp.
GGCAAATTTAGCCCTTTCTCCCTTAGCAATTTTAGCCGGATTATTACCCTTAACCTTTGCGGGAGTGGGAACTCGCGACACTGCATTAGTCTTACTTTATCAACCCTATTTTGATGCCACAACTGCTGCGGCTTTAGGTTTACTTTGTACTTCTCGTTATTTCCTCCCGGCACTGGGTGGGCTTCCCTTTTTAGGACAATATCTCACTCTAGCACGTCAGGGGTCTAAATCTAGTTTTTTTAGGCATTAATGTAGTTATTTAGTAATGAAAAATATTCGTATTGCTTGGCTTTTAACCTCCGCATTTTACTATTGGCATCCTCCCCTTTCTGAGTTAGCAAAACTGTTTCCTGAAACAACAGCTTTTGTTGCCAATTGGCGAGGTTATGCACCCGGTTTTGAAGACTCTTTTAAAATTGATATTGTGGGAG
>CAZNCM010000109.1:447-701 GCA_964571155.1 uncultured Lyngbya sp.
TATCACGCACATCTTCTACTGCTCCATTTTCTATTTTTTCAAATTCCTTTGGGGTTTGGACAATGCTGGCTTTGCTGTTAAAACCTTTGGGAAAATGGCGAGTTGTGATTGCTTATGAAGGAAGTTCACCCAGTATTGACGCTCGTAATTCTGCTCCTCGGTTAGCCGTAAGACGGGCGATGGTGAAAGCGGCTGATGCTTGTATTACCAATTCTCAAGGGGGTAAAGCTTATCTAACAGAAATTCTTGATGCC
>CAZNCM010000109.1:711-15623 GCA_964571155.1 uncultured Lyngbya sp.
TGGAAGCAACCTATATTTATTTATGTTGGAAGTATTATTCCCCGAAAAGGATTAAATTTTCTTTTAGACGCTTGTAACCACTTGAAAAAACAAGGCTATACCGATTATACTATTCTCATAGTTGGAGAAGGAGAACAACAGGAAGAATTGCAACAGTTCTGTCAAGAAAATGATTTAACAGATTGCGTTCAATGGGTTGGTCGAGTTAACTATGGTCAACTGGGATCATATTTTGAGAAGGCCGATGTATTTGTTTTACCCACTTTAGAAGATACTTGGGGAATGGTCGTTTTAGAAGCGATGATCTTAGGAAAACCCATTCTTTGTTCAAAATTTGCAGGTGCTTCTGAATTGATAACAGATGAGAAAAACGGTTACTGTTTTGATCCTGAGAGTCCCGAAAGATTAGCCGAGTTCATGCTCTATTTTATTAAACAACCCGAACAAGTGACAGCAATGGGTCATCAATCTAAGGAATTAATGAATCAATATACCCCCCAAGCAGCCGCTCAATTTTTCAATGAAGTAATTTATTCTGTAAACTCCTAATTTAAAAAACATAAACTTTGTATTTTATCCAGATTTTGAATGAGTTTAGGAGCGAATAAAAACTATAAAAAACCATTATAAGGGAGCAAAAAAAACGAATGAAACGTCTAAAAGTTCTCCTGTCAGCCTATGCTTGTAGGCCCGGGATGGGTTCAGAACCTGGAGTCGGTTGGAATGTGAGTCGAGAATTAGCAAAATATCATCAAGTTTGGGTTCTTACTCGCGGCAACAACCGCCCGACAATTGAAGCAGAAATTCATCAAAATCCCATCCCCAATCTTCAGATCATTTATTGCGATTTTCCCGATTGGGCAATTGCTTGGAAAAAAGGAAATCGGGGCGTTTATCTTCATTATTATTTTTGGCAAATTTTAGCTTACTTTACCGCAAAAAAAATACACGCTCAAGAGAATTTTGATTTGGTGCATCATGTCACCTACGTGCGATATTCTTCCCCCAGTTTTCTTTCACTTTTACCCATTCCCTTTATATGGGGACCAGTCGGAGGAGGAGAATCAACACCCCAATCATTTGGGCAAGAATTTAGTTTGAAAAATCACATCTATGAATTTCTCAGAAGTCTGACTCACAAAGCCGGAGAATTCGATCCCTTTACTCGTCTAACCGCCCATCGGAGTGTACTTGCTTGGGGAACAACAAACGATACCGCCAAACGACTCACTGCTATTGGTGCTAAACGGGTAGAAGTGCTTTCTCAACTGGGATTATCCTCAGAAGAATTAGCTCAACTGAGTCAATATAAAAATTCAGATCCCCAACAAAAATTAAGGTTTATTAGTGTGGGTCGGTTGCTTCACTGGAAGGGTTTTCATCTCGGTTTACGAGCTTTTGCTCTTGCCAATTTTCCTAATGAAATAGAATATTGGATTGTGGGAGATGGGAGCGAAAGAGAGCGACTTCAAGCCCTAGCCAAAGCCTTAAAAATTGACCATCAAGTTAAATTTTGCAACGAACTTCCCCGCCCGGAAACTTTCAAAACAATCGGTCAATCTCTGGCTTTAATTCATCCGAGTTTACATGAATCTGGGGGGATGGTTTGTTTAGAAGCAATGGCTGCCGGATGTCCGGTGATTTGCTTAGATTTGGGAGGCCCTGCATTGCAAGTGACTCCCGAAACGGGCTTTAAAATTCCTGCTCAAGATCCCGAACAAACCGTTAATGAACTGGCGGAAATAATGATCCGTTTGAGCGGCGATCCTCAATTGCGAAATACTTTAGGAGAATCTGCTCAAAAACGGGCTTTAGAAGAATTTTCTTGGGAAAAGAAAGGAAAAAGTCTCGCTTTGAACTATGAAGAAATTTATAACTATTAGTGATGTCTAAACCCAATTTAGCTATTTTTTCAGGTCGTTTACTTCCTCCATCCGAAACTTTTATTCGTGCTCAAGCGGAAGGAATAAAACAGTTTACTCCTTACTATTTAGGAGCCCGGTTTGTCAAAGGATTAACTTTACCTCGCGAACGAACTTTAGTCGTGAACTCCGGGGGATATTGGGGAGCCGTTAAAGAAGTTTTGTTTAAATCATTGGGTTTTGCTCCCCAATTTAATCAAAAAGTTCGGCAGTTAAACCCGGTGTTAATTCACGCTCATTTTGGCCCCTGTGGAGCCTTGGCTTTACCTTTGGCTCGAACCCAGGAGCTACCTTTAATTGTCACTTATCATGGATTTGATGCCATGATGACCGATGAATATGCCCGTCAAGATTCTACTATCAGCACAAGAGTTTATTTGAAACGTCGAAAAGCTTTGAAAAAAGAAGCAACATTATTTATTGCCGTTTCCGAGTTTATTCGAGAAACTCTGATCAAAAACGGTTTTCCGAGCGATAAAATTAGAGTGAATTATATCGGAGTCGATACCGATTTATTTCAAGCAGACCCTAATGTCAAACGAGAATCTGTGGTTTTATTTGTTGGACGATTGGCAGAGAAAAAAGGCTGTGAATATCTAATTCGGGCGATGGCGGAAGTTCAAAAAAGAGTCGAAAATGTAAAATTAGTTATAATCGGAGATGGAGCCTTAAGAACCAAGTTAGAAAAATTAGCAGAAAAATTACTGCAACGCTATCAATTTTTGGGTTTACAGTCAAGCAATGAAGTCAAACGCTGGATGAATCGTTCTAAACTATTAGCCGTTCCCAGTATTACCGCTAAAAATGGGGATTCCGAAGGACTTCCTATGGTAGTTGTAGAAGCTCAAGCAATGGGACTACCCGTCGTGGGTTCAATACACGCTGGAATTCCCGAAGCTGTGATTAATGGCGAAACCGGATTATTAGTTCCAGAACAAGATTATCAAGGTTTAGCAGCATCGATTCTAAAATTATTAGAAGATGAGGCGTTGTGGCAAAAAATGAGTCACAATGGAAAGCAGCGAATGCGATTGCACTTTAACCTGAGCAAACAAACTCAGGCTTTGGATAAAATTTATCAAAGCTTTAGTTCACCCTAATTTACACCAATCCGGGGGGTTAGTGTGTTTAGATACGCTGGCAGCAGCTTGCCCTGTAATCTGTAAATCACTTGGATTGAGGAAGTTATTAAATGGCTTGTAAAATTTTGAATTCCCAGCAACCAACCGTTATTTTATTTAGTAGTTTGTTGCTGCCACCTTCGCAAACCTTTATTCGAGATCCAGCCGAAAAATTTAAGCAGTTTACTGCCTATTATGTTGGCTCTCGTCGAGTCCCGGGATTAGAATTACCTCCCGAACGAACGTTAGTCATTAATTCCGGGAGTTCAAAAGGTAAAATAGAAGAACAACTCTTTAAAATCTCTGGCTTTGCTCCCCAAGTTTATGAAAAGGTTAAACAGTTACAGCCTGTTTTGATTCATGCTCAGTTTGGGTTGGCTGGAGCTTTGATCTTACCCTGGATAAAATCCCTAAATGTTCCTCTGATTGTTCACTATCGAGGTGCCGATGCTACCGTTAAACTCGAACATTCTCGCTATACTTCTTTAAATCATTGGATTTATTTTAACCGTCTAGAAGCACTCAAAGAAAAAACCAGTTTATTTTTAACTGTTTCTAAATTTATTCAGAATAAACTCTTAGAAAACGGCTTTCCTCCGGAAAAAATTAGATCTCACTATCACGGCGTAGATATTAACAAATTCTGCTCAAGTCCAGAAATACAGCGAGAACCGATTGTTTTATTTGTTGGACGTTTAACTGAAAAAAAAGGCGGTGAATATTTAATTGAAGCGATGAGCTACGTTCAAGCGGAAAAACACGAGGTTAAACTGGTTATTATTGGGGATGGAGAGTTAAGAACTCAGCTTGAAACTTTAGCCGCTCAAAAACTTAAAAACTATCAATTTTTAGGAACACAACCCCCTGAAACCGTGCGAAATTGGATGAATCGATCTCGTCTACTCGCCGCCCCCAGTATTACTGCTTCTCAAGGAGATTCTGAGGGATTACCCAATGTCGTTTTAGAAGCTCAAGCTATGGGACTTCCTGTGGTGAGTACCTACCATGCAGGAATTCCAGAAGCAATCATTCATGGAGAAACAGGTTTTCTCACCCCAGAAAAAGATATTAAAGGATTAGCTGAATATAGTTTACAGTTATTAGATAACTTAGAATTATGGCAACAATTTAGTCAACGAGGGCGAACACAGGTTGAGAGCAATTTTAACCAAGATAAACAAGCTGCTGTGTTAGAAACAATTTATCAATCTATTCTTGAGTAACGGAAAAATTAAATGCGTATTCTCAGCATCCATAACAATTACCAAGTCCGAGGCGGAGAAGATGAATCTACCCAAGCCGAAGCCAATCTTCTTAGAGAACAAGGACACGAAGTTGATCGCTACGAAGAACACAATGATCGCATTTCTAGCTTGAATCCCGCTCATTTAGCCCTAAAAAGCATTTGGTCTCAAGAATCTTATCACATCGTTCAACAAAAGCTGAAAAAGTCCACTGATATTGTACACGTTCAAAACTTTTTTCCTCTGATTTCTCCCTCCGTTTATTATGCCGCTCGTTCTGCGGGGGTTCCTGTTGTACAAACCTTAAGAAATTATCGGTTGATTTGCCCTAACGGACTGTTTTTTCGTCAAGGAAAAGTTTGCGAAGATTGTCTTGGAAAAACTATTCCATATCCCGGCTTTGTACACGCTTGCTACCGAGAAAGCCGCTTGGCAACCGCCGGAACAATTGCCATGTTAACCACTCACAAAGCTTTAAATACTTGGTTAAAACAGGTGAATCTTTTTGTCACCTTGAGTCAGTTTGCAAAACAAAAATTTGTTGAAGCGGGATGGCCTGGAGAGAAAATTATTGTGAAACCCAACTTTGTTTCTCCAGATCCTAAAATAGGTTCAGGAAGCGGGGGTTATGCGCTTTATGTCGGGCGACTGTCTGTAGAAAAAGGTCTCGATATCTTATTACAAGCTTGGGAACATTTAAACAGTCCCATTCCGCTTAAAATCGTCGGAGACGGCCCCCTATCTCCTTTAGTGGTAGAAGCCACACAACGACTGTCTAATATAGAATGGTTGGGACGCAGACCCATGACTGAGGTTTATGACATCATGGGAGAAGCAATGTTTTTAATTTTTCCCTCAAAATGGTATGAAACCTTTGGTCGAGTTGCGGTAGAAGCCTTTGCGAAAGGGACTCCTGTAATTGCTTCTAATTTGGGGGCGATCGCCGAATTAGTTGATGACGATCGTACTGGGCTACATTTTCGTCCCAGCGATCCCATCGATTTAGCAACTCAAGTGGAAAAAGCTCTGGCTAACCCCCAACAATTAAAGCAAATGCGTCAAGCGGCTCGAGCTGAGTTTGAGACTAAATATACTGCTGAAAAAAACTATCATCAGCTTCTAGAAATTTATGAAATTTCTCGCGATCAATCTCGTTAAAATTTTTCGGACTCTAAGGGCTTAAAGTTTGTGAAATACTTTGATGAGACAAGACAAATCCACTATGATTATCCACCTCCTAAAAAGCGCAAGGGATATTTTCAACTCTCAATTTTGGTGCTTTTTGGGTTTGCTTCAGCTTTCTTTCCCCGAGTTCTAACATTATTAAAGTTTCCCTCTATTATTAATCTAGCGCATCTCGGAGTCATTCCTTGGCTCTGTATATTTGTGCTGATGAAAACTAAAGTTAAAGATCGCCAACAAATTGCAATTATTCAGGAACTCACAATTGCAGTTATGATATTTTTTAGTGTTAATGTTGCCAGTGCTTTATTAAATGATGCGGGTTTAATTAATGCTTGTTTGAATTTCTTATTCTTTTCTGAACATTTTCTTATAGTCATTGCAATTATTAGTTTGCCTCTTACCCCAGAAAAATTATTAAGATTTCGCGCCTTTATCATTTTTTCTTCCTTTACAAATACCATATTTGCTTATGTTCAACGCTATGTTCTCAACTTGCATCTCCGTAAAGGTCTAGAAGATAATATCAAAGGGGTTTTTATTGGCGGTGGAGCGGGCCATGTTGTGGGTGCTTCTGTCGCACTAACCTTTGGGGTCTACTACTTTTCTGCGGCTAAAAAACTCCCCATTTGGTTTCGGGCTGCGGTGGCTATGGCTACTTTTTGGCACATGAATATGGCGGATGCAAAACAAGTTGTCCTTGTATTTGGAATCGCTGGAATTATGCTTTTATTAACTAAATTTCAAAACATTGTACAGGCACTTCAGTATATGATCGGAGGTACTATACTCGGTTATGCGTTTTTTTGGGGTGTAAATAATATCGAAGCAATGGAAGCTTTTCAAACTTGGATGCGACCTGAAATTTACGGCCCTGAAGGAGAAGCTACTCTTCTCAAAACAGCCACTTTTCGCATTGTTCCTACCTTCTACGATTCTGTATTGCACCCCTGGTTGGGTTTAGGGCCTGGTCATACTGTTGGACGATTGGGTGGATGGATGTTGTATCAGTACGATAGTTTGTTAAGTCCATTGGGTTCGACTAAACATCCCGCCAGTATCGCGATTTGGCAAGCTGTTGGAGCAAGTTGGTTAGGAGATCAATCCAGTATGTTTTCTCCCCTATTTGGTTGGGCGGGAATTTGGGGAGATTTAGGATGGCTGGGTTTAATTTCTTTTCTATATATTTGGTGGGTTGTTTGGCGACGGCTCTGTTTTGATGATGTGTCTAAATTTCTGGCTCTTACTCCTATGGTTTTCGGTTTGATTTTTACCCAAATGGAAGAACCCGGTTATATGCTTTATGTTGCCAGTATTATTGGTTTACGATGGCAAGAACATCACTGTAAAAAACAAAATAGACTGGATGAAGTTGCGGCAACACCAAAAACTGATCAACGGCCTAAATCCATCAAAAATATAGTTCGGATTTTACTGCTTTTAAAATAAATTCGGGCATTTTTTGTAATCCTTTAAGTAAGATATAATTTTAGTTTCATTTAAACAATAAACGACAGGGTGAACCATGATTTACAAAACATTAACTTTAATCGGATTAACCTTTTTGAGTTCAAGTTGTGTCTGGCCGGAAACTTTTCTGCAAAAACTTTTTCCAAATTCACAATTAAATTTATCTCAAAATTATGCTACTTTGAATAATATTGACCAGAATTATGAACCTCGATCAGAAGTATTTCCCCAACTTTCTGAAGCAGAAGGCGGTGTCATTAATGTTAAAGATTATGGAGCAAAAGGTGATGGCGTAACTGATGATACCGAAGCCTTTAAACAAGCGATTAGTCGAGATGAAATTGCCAACAGCAGTAAAATTATTTATGTTCCAAATGGCACTTATATGGTTAGTGATACCATTGAATGGCCCAGAGGAAAACAGGCGGGACTTTTTTATAAAAGAACCACCCTTTTAGGGGAAAGTAGAGAGGGAACTATTATCCGACTTCAAGATAATACTCCCGGTTTTTCCAGCGGAGAAAGCAAACCCGTTCTTGATACAAAAGATAATCGAGCCAACGGATTTCGTAACCGGATTGAGAATTTAACTGTTCACACAGGTTCGGGAAATCTAAATGCTATTGGAATCAAAATAAACTCCAATAATGGCGGAGGTGTCTTTAATGTTTCGATTATTTCCGGTGATGGTCAGGGCGCTCACGGTCTAGACTTAACTTCTACAGAAATTGGCCCTTTGCTGATTAAAAATGTCTCAGTGCAAGGATTTGATCGGGGAATTTTAGTTGGAGGTGGAAAAACAAACTCCATTACGATGGAAAATATTACCTTATCCCAACAAAATCAAGTCGGTATTGAACAAGCTATGCAAGTTCTTACCCTTCGCAATTTGCAAAGTATTAACCAAGTTCCGGCTATATTTCTTCGATCGCATAGTGCTACACTTGCATTAATTGGAGCAGAACTTGAAGGAGCAGGCGGAGAAACAGCAATTATTACTGAATATCGCCAAAATGGTCGAGCAACTCCGGGCGAAAGACGAACAATCAATGTATTTTTATCTGATATCAAGCAAAATGGATATCAAAATACAGGTGAAATTTATAACTGTGAAACCGGACAAAAAGAAACCCTGCAAGGAAATATTGAAGAATGGAGTTGCGGAAGTCCATTAACGGGCTTTTCAAGCGCAAATCAGATGCTTAAACTCCCTGTAAAAGACACTCCCTACATCCCACATGACTTGAATAATATTGCAGTTGTAGAAGGGAATACCGGAGCGGATATTCAAACTGCTATTGATACTCCAGGAGTGACAACGGTATTTCTTCCTAACCAGACTTATGAGGTGAGTGAACCAATACTCATTCGGGGTAGTGTCAAAAAAATTATCGGGATGAGAGCGCGTTTTTCCAGAGAGTCAGTTGATCCTGTTTTTCGCTTTGAGGATGGTGATGAAGCTATTGTTGTAATTGAACGCATGGAAGGGCCAAGTATTGAGCATAACTCCCAACGTACCCTTGTAATTAAACACACTTGGTTAAAATCTTATCAAAATACAGACAATGGTATTGGTGATCTTTTTTTAGAAGATGTAGTCTCAGAAAATGTTAAAATTCATCATCAAAAGGTTTGGGCTAGAAGCTTAAATGTTGAAGGACGTACGGCTTCAGAAACCGATCCCAAAATTCTTAATGATGGAGGTCAACTTTGGATTTTAGGACTCAAAACCGAAAAACCGGGTACAATTTTGGAAACCAGAAATAATGGTTCTACAGTAGTGCAAGGAGGATTTATTTATATTAACTCTGATATTCCCGATACCACACCTCCCCAGGCTCAATATATTAATGATAACTCTAGAGTCGCGATTATTACCCGCTCTTATCTACCGACTGCAACCGGATACGAAGTCTTAGTTCGAGAGATTCAGGGAAATCAAACCCAAGATTTTGTCAACTCCAATCGTCGGAGTAGTGATCGAATTTTTCCCTATTTAGGTTACTAAATCCATCTCAACGTTTTGATTATTTTGATTTTTTCCGAAAGAAAGTCAACAGCGAAGACTCTTCCTGGTTAATTCCACCATTGTTGTTTAAATTATTTCCGATTGGCTTTTGGCTGTAAGCAGATTGATTATAATAACTATGGCTGTAGGAAGTCAACGGAACATTTTTAGCTCGATTAGCAACAATTCCGAGAATAGGAGTGCTAAACTTAGAACGATCTTTTAACTGATCTAAAGCACTTTCAAGAGCCGAACGCTTGACCTGACCTAAACCTGTAACTAAAATCAAACCATTTGTTTCTGCGGCTAATAAAAAAGCATCAGCCAGTCCAGTTAAAGGAGGAGTATCATACACAATCAAATCAA
This sequence comes from uncultured Lyngbya sp., assembly GCA_964571155.1. Taxonomy (GTDB): domain Bacteria; phylum Cyanobacteriota; class Cyanobacteriia; order Cyanobacteriales; family Microcoleaceae; genus Capilliphycus. The sequence continues at coordinate 10,025 of CAZNCM010000109.1, forward strand.
AAGCAGATCTTAATTTAGACATCAAATCTAACATTTTTTGAGAGGCTAAGACTCGAATTGGGTCTGGAGGAATTGAACCAGCTGTTAACACAAATAAGTTATTTTCTTGAGGAGATTGCTGAATAACATGATTGAAATCAAGTTCAGTCGAAATCACATCTGTTAACCCTTGCATATTTGGGAGTCCCAAAAAATGATGAAGACTGGGGTGACGCAAATCCGTATCAACTAATAACACTCGTCTACCTTGTTCTGCTGCGGCTTGAGCAAGATAAATTGCAACTGTTGATTTTCCCTCTCCTGGCTGGCTCGAACTAATCACAATCGAACCAATCGCAGCATCTGGACTCAAAAGACGAATATTTGTATATAAAGATCGGAAAGCTTCATAAAAAATAGAAACTAATTGTTGAGGTTGATTTTGAACACCCAAACTCAGTTCATTGGCATCACCCTGCAAAAAGACACGACCAATATCGACGGTAGAATTGTTACGTTTAAGATTTTTATCAAACGGAATAATTCCCAGTAAGGGAAGCCTTGCAATGTCCTTAACCTCTTTGGGTGTGTAGAGCATATTGGTTAATTTATCGATGACTAAAGCAGCTCCCAAACCCAACAGCATCCCTAAAACTGATCCCAAAACTAAGTTTTTCTTAACACTCGAAGCAGAAGGTTTTGGTTCACCCGCAGGAGTCAAGAGCTGCCAAGGTTGCTCTCGTTGAGCCGCATCAATTTTAAATGCTTCTCGTTTAGACAAAAATTGATTCAGGTTATCCGTCGCAATCGTTAATTCTCTTTGAATATCTGTATATTCCCGACTGATCACAGACAGTTGCTTAACTTGTTGATTGAGACGATTTAGGGTGTCCGTCAAAATCTCATAACGAGCTTCTAATTCTCGAACTTGACTGGCTAAATCTCTGGCAACTTGTTCTCCTTCTTGACGAAGTAACGGTAGTAATTTTTCTCGTTGTTCCTGCAACAATTTAATTTCTGGACTTTCTTCTAAATACAGAACAGATCCCTTTGCGATTTCATTATCAATCGCCCGTAATTCACTAAGAATTGCTTGGAAGCGAGAACTTTGAGTAAGTATCGAAGCCGAAGCCGTTTCAGTTGTCGTTGATGAATTTGCCAGTTGTTGTTGGAGATTGGTATAAACCGCTTGTGCTTGACGCAGTTGTAACTGAGCATCAAGACGCTGCTGTTCAATCTGAGTAATTTGAGTGGCGAGTTGTTGACCTGTCGTTGCTGGATCGACTAAGTTATACTTCTGCCGTAGTCCTTGTAGACGTTCTTGCTGAGTTTGCACCCGATCATGTAAATAGGGAAGTTGCTCTTCAACAAACTTAATTCCCTTTAAAATATCAGTTTGGCGAACTTGCAAACTATACTCAAGATAAGCTTCAGCCACTAAGTCTAAAACTGATTTCACTAACTCAGGATTCGGACTTCGATACCCCACAATCAAAAGATCTGTATCTGACGGTTTGACATTGAGGTTACTCACCAATGCACCATAATTAATCCCTGGGTATTGAGCCTGAAGTTTTTCAACAACCGGATCAAGAACTTTAGGGCTTTTGAGCAGTTTAAGTTTAACGGGATCGGCATTGACTGCGACGATATCCTCTCGGCTACTCAAGGTTTCGGGGTTAGTCGAAGAAATGACTTGAGTCTCAATCGTGACTGGCTCTGTTAAGATTTCAAATTGGGCTTGATAAACAGGAGTATCTGTTGCGGCTTTGTAAGCCGCCCCTGAAGCCACGATCGCTGTCATTCCCATAATCAGCAAAACCCGGCGACGAATTGCCCCCAGAAGTTGACCCAGATCCAATCCTCCCTCGTCATCATCCTCAAAAGGGGGAGCATAAGTAGTTGGTAGTGATTGAGAATTTCGTCCAGCCGGAATCATAAGTTCCTACAAAAAAATAACCTAACTGCGAGATAACCGCATTTTGATTCTCACTCTAGCCCCAGTATAGTTAATACTCTAACTCAAGATCCTAAAAGTTTCTGAAGACATCAATAAACGCTGAAGGCACTACAAATAAAGACCGAATACGATTCAAAGGAGTAACAATTTTATCGACCGTATCGGAAATATTCGCCAAGGTGGAGGGAGTCACAATCACCACATCATTGTTGCGAAGTATGGGATTCGTCTGCTCGTTGGCATTTTGAGTAAAGTCAAGTTGGACTCGGCGTTGCTCAACTGTACCATTAGGATTATAGCGAATCAGTTCAATCAATCCTTCGTTTGCCCGAGAGTTAAATCCACCTGTTCTTAACAGAGCTTCATTGAGCGGGGTATTCGGTGGAATTTCTACGAGTCCGGGTCTTTGTACTTCTCCAACGATATTAACGCGGATTGTATTCGGTGCAAAACTGGCTTCGGCAATTTGACCCATTTCTTCGGGATTGACTTCGGTTGCCGTTGGCACAAAAACTGTATCTCCCTCCTGTAAGATCGTATCTTGGGTCGCATCTCCCTGTTTCAACAATTCCCAGAGGTTAATCGTAATCACAGTTGGTAAACCCGAATTGCTGACCCGGCGAATCTCAATGGAGCGAATATCGGCTAGCGGCTTGACCCCACCTGCAACTTGAATCGCCCGAGTAACGGTTGGAGGTGTATTTCCATTAGCACCACTACCCGGAATACCCGCTTCACCTGTTCTTGAACTTCCTGTCACTGTATAGGGACCCGGGCGAAACACTTCACCAATAATTGCAATATTCAACGGTTCGTTTTGAGAAGCCGCAAAGCTGGCTGTCCTGAGTTGAGAAACCTGAGCTAAGTTAATATTGTCAACCGCAGGAACAAAAATACTATCCCCTTCTTGTAATAGAATATCTTCTCCGAGATCTCCTCCTTCTAATAACGGCATCAAATCAACCTCCAGGGTTTGCTCAAATCCGGTTTTTGTGACCCGTCGAATCTGCACCCGGCGAATATCAGCCATCAACTTCACTCCCCCCGCTTGCTGAATGGCTTGGGTAATGGTTGGAATTCCACTGGATGCACCCGCACCCGCGACCACATAGGGGCCAGGTCGTTGAACTTCTCCCCCTACCGCAATACTAATCGGTTGACTTTGATCAGCCGCAAAGCTAGCATTAGCCAGTTGAGAACCCACAACCGGATCGATCTCATTCATCGTCGGTATAAAAATTGTATCCCCATCTCGCAATGAACTGTCATAACTGAGATCACCTGTTTGCAAAAGCTGCCATAAGTTTACATTGATGATTTCTTCTGAACCATCTCTACGGGGACGCCGCAGTTGAACTTGTTGCAAATTCGCCGATTGAGTAATCCCCCCCGCTATTTTAATGGCTCGGCTAACGGTGGGTAATTTAGACCCTTCTAGACTTAGAGTATAAGATCCCGGACGATGAACTTCTCCTGCTATCCCAATGATTAAAGGTCGAGAAGCCACTAAGCTGACTGTAATTCGCGGTTGTCTCAGAATTCTCGCACTTTCATATTGAGTTGCAATCAAACTCGCGGCTTGCTCAAGTGTTAGTCCCTCTAATACCACCCCCCCAATTTGCGGTAAGTTAACGGTTCCATTCACCAACACTTCAAACTCACCACTATATTGAGGAACTTGAAAGATATTAATACTAACCCGATCACCTGACCCCAGTCGATAAGCATCTTCTGTTTGGGGAGAATTTAATGATAAATTGACTGAACTCGTTTGGGGAGTAGGGGAAGGTTGAGCCAAACCCACATGGGGAATCCCAAGCACAAGTAATATTAGTAGACTTAGGTATCGAAATGGCTGAATTTGTTCAGCTCTTAGAGTTCGCTTGTTCATCGTGATCGCAGTTACCGATTATTTTTAGCACTCAAAACTTGTCGCATTTTCAAGATTAGACGCTAATCTCTACCCAATCAATACTATGGAATATTTGATCTCAAAACTCAGGTAGAATTAGACCTGAAGTGCTTAATGCTCAAAAAGGGGTGCATCTATGCTAGCACAATGTTTTAGCTTCTTCTAGAGTCAAACCACGAGTGCTAGAATCTACTGCTAAATCTCCGGAGTCAATGATATGATCATAGCAATGTTTTCCCTATTGATCAGATGAAAAAACGGGTCACGCTGACATTTCCTCGAACCTCCGTTCAAGTCCCGATCACCTATCGGCTGGCGAAGGATTTTAATGTAGCATCAAATATTATCCGCGCTCAAGTTACACCGAATCAAATTGGTACTCTGGTTGTAGAATTATCGGGAGATATTGATCAACTTGAAGCGGCTATTGATTGGATGCAATCCAAAAATATTAAGGTTTCATTAGAACGACGTGAAATTCTCATTGATGAGGAGATTTGTGTCGATTGTGGTTTGTGTACAGGAGTTTGTCCGACTGAAGCTTTAACCCTGGATTCGGATACCTTTTATTTGACCTTTACTCGCTCACGCTGTATTGTTTGTGAACAATGTATTTCTGCTTGTCCAGTACAGGCAATTTCAACCAATCTTTAAGGGTCAAATATCTTATCAATGAGATTCTGGGAATTGCAACGTGAAAAAGGCGACTTGGCTTTCTTTGTTTCTTTTGATTTTAACTTATATCACTTTTGGATGGACGCTGTTTGAAGCGAAGATGACTCTCTATGCCTGGGGAGGAATTATCGGGAGTATTATTGTTTTATGCTTATTATTTACCACTCCGATCAATCAGTTGCAAAAGCCTATTGTCAAGTGGTTTAAAACCGATTTTGGGACTTTTATTTCTATCCTGTTAGGTTCTTGTCTGATTGTTGTGATTGCCACTTACTTAAACACTTTTGCTAAAATTCTGTTAATTCTTTCTGCAACGACATTAGTTCGGATGGAACTACAAACTTTAGGAATTAAAAATTGGTCAGCTTTTTTTATGCTGTTAATTACTTCTCTGTTGGGTTTAGGATTAGGACTAGGACTTCATTATTTTATTAATAATTAAATGCAACCTCAAATTTCAACAATTCCACTGGTTAAACTCGCTTCTGGCGATCATTTATCTCTGCAAGTTTATAAGTTTCAAGGTGCAAAACCCGGAAAAAAAGCCTATATCCAGTCCAACTTACACGGGGCTGAAATTAGTGGAAACGCTGTGATTCATCATTTGATAGCAGATTTGATCAAATTAGATGAAACTCAACTCATGGGTGAAATTTGGCTGGTTCCCGTTTGTAATCCTCTCGGAGTCAATCAACGCGCTCATCATTTCTCCTCTGGCCGCTATAATAGTTATGATGGCAAAGACTGGAATCGCATCTTTTGGGATTATGAAAAAACAAAAGTCGATATCGCAGAATTTGCGCGATCGCAACAGCATTTAAGTTTAGCAGAAATTCAGACAAACTATCGCCAAAAAATATTAGAACAGTTTCAAACTTTAATTCAAACCACAAAAAATCAAAGTCAAACCTCTTATTCAGAATATTATCGCACGATTTTACAATCTCTCTGTTTAGATGCAGATTATGTGATCGATTTACACAGTTCTAGCAATCAAGCAATTGATTATTTATACTGTTTTCAGAGTCGAGAAGAAAGTGCAAAAGCCTTCTTATTAGATTATGGAATTTTGA
>CAZNCM010000109.1:15706-16207 GCA_964571155.1 uncultured Lyngbya sp.
CCTAGAAAAACAATTGTCCTCTCTGGAAAAAACCGTTCAATTTGACATTGAATCCTGGACATTAGAACTCGGTTCAGGAATGAAAATGAATCCGGAGTCTGTCGAAAAAGGAATTCGCGGAATTAAAAACTATTTAGCTCACAAAAACCTGTTAAAAATCGAAAATTTTCCTTTACCTGAAACCACAACCTATCCTCTAAAACTCAGCCTAAAAAGCCAGGCTAAACGATATTATGCACCCACAGGCGGAATGATTCAAAATCGAGTTGAACTTGGAAGTTTCGTCAAAACCGGAGAAACCCTCTACCAAATTCTCAGCTTTAACAAAACCGAAAACTTACCCCAAATTGTTGAAGTGAAAACCGAAGTCACCGGAATCATTTTTGATATTTCTACCAATCATACTGTCAATCAATGCGACTATGTACTATCGGTACTCGAACAAGCTTCAACCTAAAGATATAGCGCTACGCGCTAGGGAACAGGGAACAGGGAACAGGG
>CAZNCM010000110.1:0-16015 GCA_964571155.1 uncultured Lyngbya sp.
AGCAAAAGTATTGATTGAAAATTAACATAGGCTAACTACCTCTTAAAAATAAGATACTGTACTTAGCGATCTAGCTATCTCTCTGTGAAGATTAAACAATACAGACATAAGATATAGATTTTAAACTTAATTTCTTTAGTTTTATCACTCAAAATATTGCGATCGCGTATTAACAAATTTTTCACTATGACCATTAATAAATACTTCTATCCTCACGCCAGCAAAAACGGTAACAATAGCAAGGCTGAGTTGTCAACTTAGAAACAGAATGCTCAATCAGCTAAAATTATAGCGGTTGTATTACTGAATGAGTGATCAGTTTTCTCTGTAATTTCACCTCTATATGAAGTTTGATCAATGTACTTTGAATTTTTATCGATGCAATTCACTCAGAGTTAATGGAACATCTCCACCCACTAGGAGTCTAGAATAACAATAATCTAGTTTGAGTGGAGGTTCTTCTCGTGCATTTGTTAAAAGTCGCTGTCGTTAGCGGAGTTATTACTTGGATCAGTATCTTCGGGATAGTGGAAAATGCCCAAGCGGTTCTTACTCCCACTAATGAACTGATCGCCCAACAACAAAGCCCTGCTTCTACCTATCAACCCGGTTTTTGGCAACCTGTGGCTCGGGTTAACCCTCAAGAGTCTGTAAATGTTAATATTGTTAATCAAAGTGGAATTGCGATCGAATATAGCCTAACAACAGGTCCGATGGAAACTCGAACCGTAGCGAATGGTGGCGAGACTCAGTTAGCAAATTTGGCGAAAGATTCTTATATTGTGATTAATCCTCAATCGACTTCTTCAGCTCTGAAATTCCAGGTGACAACTGATAATAATCTTGTCAATGTTACAGTTCTACCCAGTTCGGACTTCTCCGGAGAAAGTACCGTTCATATTCATCCCACCGGGGCAATCTACAAATACTGATTGTAAATTTTAATTCTAAGCTTTGATTGCTTTAAGCTGGAATCAAAACAAAACTTAAACTATTTTTCAACTTCAGGGTTTAGGGTTTATGGTCATCAAGATTAACCTCATTGCACTTTTTCATAAAATTGGTTAATAAAGCTTTAAATAAACTGCCTCTAGCCTTTCTCTTTCCACAATTCATTCCCAATTACTTTGGGGTGCTGAATTCAAAGTTATAGACTGAAGTTGTTTGCGCTTTTGGTGACCTATTTTATAAAAATATAGATGAATATTAATCATTTTATTAGTCTCGTTTTGAATAAAAATGTAGTAATTTTTGAACGGAACAAGTCTCGAAAGTTAAACAGATTTTGATATTGATTTTTTCGGTGCTGATACCCAATTTTTTTCGGTTTCTTTAACCACTGTTTTAAAATTTTTGCAATTCAAATCTAATTCTAACCAAGATCCGAGTATTGCTAAGTCTTGATCAAAGATAGCCTCCAGTTTCTCGATATTTTCGGGTGCTAACTTAGGTTTTTGCTTCATTGTCCAGAAATCTTTCACCCAGTTCCGAAAACTTTTAGGAATAAACCACCGTCGCAGTTCTCGTAAACCGGGAGTTTCTGTTAATAAGTCACGCCAAGCACTTTTACGCAGTCGTTGAGTAGAAACATTCTTTGCATCAAGCTCAAAATCCCATTGGGGTTGACCCGAATAACCAATAAACTCACAGACTCTTTCTAATTCTTCTTGAGGAGATGTCAACATCCTTTCAAAGAAAACAGGAAGGACTCGATCTGAGCCAAAGGTTTCAAAATATGGCTCTAATTGCATTGTGTAACGGCTATAATCAATCAGTTCTTGATGTTGATCAACTGCGGAGTTAAGATCAACTGAAATGACTCGCATAGTCCATTCATGGATGTATTGAGAAATCAACCGATCAATCGGATGGCGCATTACATAAATAAACTTAGCATTTGGACAATGTTGGTTTAAACGTTTAACGGTCTCAGGATAGGTTGGTAACTTGGTGTAGTGGGTACTAGACTCGCCACAAAGGTCATTTTCTGAAGCCTCTTGAAACAGAGAAAGATACCAGTCTAGTCCCTTAATATACTCCTCATCATTACTAAAAAAATAGGGTTCTTTTGGCTCACTCATAAAGATACCCGGTTGCAGAGCCAGTTGTTCGTGCAAGGTGCTAGTGGCACATTTCATACCACCAATAATCATAAAATCTGGATATTTGCTCATTGTTGTTTTTCAGGTAATAAGGGAGGTTGCATTGGATTTTGCCAATTCATCCAAATATCTTGAGCTTGGTACTCGCAGATATGAGGTGATTTATGTTTCACTAACTCACGAGTAAGGGAAATCATCCGACCGACTAACCAACAAAAGTTAGCCAGACCCAAACCTAGAACACCGTAGAATTTAGCAAAATATCGCGATCTCGATGCGTACAAATAGGGTCGGGGTCGTTTCCGAGCGGCAACCTCTGATTTGACAGAACCACTTCCACCTCGGAGATGAACAACTCTAGCTTCAGGCCAGTGAAGAATTTTCCAACCTGCATTTCTAGCCTGACGACAATAGTCTACGTCATCATAATACATGAAATATCCTTCATCCATGAGGCCGACTTGTTCTATGACTTCCCTGCGAATTAATACACAAGCAAAACTTGTCCACTCGGGTTCAAAGGGAACATCAGACACGGGAATCGGGACATCATATTTTTTCAACAGTTGGGTCACTGGCCCTGTCGCTGCCGAGTTAATCAATTCACTGAGGGGAGAATGGTAGCGAAAGCAGCTAATTTGAGGGGTTTCGTCTGGCCACTCCAGACGAGGACTAATTAACCCTGCTTCTGGATAGCTTTCCAGGGCTTTTAACAGCGAGTTGATGGCATCCGGTCTGACTATTGTATCACTATTTAACAATAAATAGGCATCAGCTTCTACTGCTTTTATCCCGATATTATTTCCCGCAGAAAACCCCCCGTTCGTATCAGAAGGTAGAACCTTTGCCCAGTGTTCCCAATGATTTTTAGCGATCGCTGCGGTAATCAATTCAACGGAGTCATCTCCCGAAGCATTATCAACCACAATAACAGAATCTCGGCTAACTTGTACCTCTGTTTTAAGAGAAGCCAAGCAATCAATCACCAGCTTAGGCGTGCGATAGTTAAGAATAATAATAGCTAGGCGCATAGTTCAACTCGGTTCAAGAACCTAACATCATAAAATGATCTTAACACTCATAGCCCAGAATAGCGAGATCAATTCCAATTAAACTACTTATTTTTTTATGGCTTTCTCTAAAATAATCACCAACTGATTCAACAATGAGCTGACTCACTTAATATTGGATATCAATTTACAATTTACGCTGAAGTGTATTTTTATTTTTTGTTGAATTTTTATAGTCTCTATTCCTCATGAATTTCTTGAATTTTTAGTATAAGTTGAGCGATCGCGATTCCTTGTTCACCCTGAGTAGAGTAGAGTAAGTAGGACTTGTCGCCCTCCAAGTAAATGGCGGGATCACGGAGTTGCCGAACAGGTTTCATCGCTGGGCCGAGAATTGAGGGTTCTAGAGGAAGATTAATGCCTTCATAATCCATCTCGGGTTTGAGTATAGATATTGGAGATGAAGGTTCCCAGTGTTGCCAATCCTTGCTTAGATCGATAAAACTCATCTGAATATGTTCTGGCTGATCACCGATTGTGGAGTAGAATAACAGCAGGGTGTCACCCTGAACCCAAACGGCTGTATGACGAAGATTAGGAATCAATTCTTTTCCCACTTCAAATTTAGTCAAACCATTATGCGATCGCAGTAGTAAGCCGCCTGTATTTTTATTTTTGGCGATTGCATAGTAAACACCACCGTATTGAAATACTCGAAAGTAGAAAGGCCCTAAAACCTCTGGAGAGGCGGTAAAGTGTAAGCCATCTTTTGAAGTGGCTATCATTGTTATTTGACCGTGACCCTGACAAGGGGTATGAAAATACATTCGGATCTGTTGTGTATCTTTATCAATATGAACATCGGGAGAAGCCACATGGTCAAAGCCTGCGGTTTGATCGACGTGAAGGGTTCCGGGCTGATAGATTTTCCAAGGACCCTCAAGTTGATCGGCGTAGGCTAGGCGAATGTATTCACCTTGATGATGAGCAAAATAAAGATAGTATTTTCCTAAAGGATTATCTATCCAATCAGGAACTTGGATCAGAGAAGGCCCGTTAATATTGCTTCCGCGTAAAGTCAGATAGAGTTGGTGTCGGTAACTCAGGTGGGTTTTTCTGATCAAACGCTTACCAAGGTAAGCTAACATTTTTAATGAGGTCATGAAATCCAGTTTTCCTTCTAATCCGCGCATCCCTGGCTTAATAATGGGATTTTGAGGAAAACGTTTGGCTTGTATTTTCTGATCTACATTTGAATTGTGCTGAATTGGCTCCATAGTCATATTACAACTTGTCAATAGAGAAGTGAATTAAATGGATGAGTATAAAATTTCAGTCCCCGGAATATGACCAAAGATCCGTTCGGAATACTCTAGAAGTTGCTGGTTTTTAAAGATTTGACGGTAGTTGGGATCATCACAGAAATGTTTCCATCGATTCAGAACATCCATCTGAGTCGCTTTTCCCTGTAATTCTCTTTTGTCAAAGGAACTTCCTCCGCCATAGTGACTGACTTCATCTTTACCTTGATCGGAGAAGTCTAACTCTAGCTGATTAGCAATTTGCTTTCTATAATCAACATCTTCAAACCATTTATTGTAGTTTAGACAAATTTTAGTTTGGTTAAGGGATTGAGTTTCCCCTAAAAACTCTTGAGCATATTCAATCCAGAGATCGATCATATTTTTAGTTTCAATTTTGACTGATACTTTGCCACTTTTAAGACGACTAGCAATTAGATTAAAAGGATCTCTAAGAATCAACAAATCATATCTTTTCAGAGTTTTTCCCACATAAAGATCATGTTTCTTTTCATACTTCGGGTTAACAATGCTGTCAAGGGGATAATCTTCATAGCTATAAATCAGACAATCTTTAGAGGTAAAATGACCTTGAGCTTCTGGTAAAAGACGTTCAACTTGCCATGAGGGGTCAGATTTTTCGGGATATTCGTAGCGGTGGCGATAGGGATTTTCAGCAATTGGGAGATTATTTAGACACCAAACTACACCAGCCTGTTGCTTTTCTATCCACTTGATAACAGCATGATTTCCTGTTCGTCTCAATCCGATAATCCTAATTTCTTTTTGATTAATAATTTCTGAGCGTTTATGGTGTTGCTTGAGTTGTCTAACTGTATCCTGAATGCTATGTATTAGGTTTCCCCGTTTAGCTCGATACAGAGCTTGTGATGGATTCTGAATTGCGGCTATAATTTTACCGCCTAGAGTATTTTTTTTCATGGTATCACCAGTTTAAATTTAAGTCTGTTTTTTGTAGATAACAATCTGGATTTTAGGAAATAATTTGTTTAATTGTTTCTACAAACTTTGCTTTTTTAAAATAATCTTCGTAAGCTTGACGAGCATTCTTTACAATACGATTTGCTTCTTCTGGATGGTCTAGATAATAGCGACATTTTTCTTCCAGATCTGAAAAATCCCATTTTACAGATACATAAGTTTCTCCTTCTATAAATATATTGGGTTGAGTATCCAAGTGAGCCATTGAAGGTTTAACTAACAGACAATCATAACAGATGGCTTCAAAATCACGCCAGCAGTTCTCCCCCCACCCAAAAGGACTAAAAACAATCCGACTTTTTCCCAGTTCTCGATAATATTGGCGACGAGGTACTAAATCTGTTTCTTGAAATCCTCCACCAGCCATAATGGTATAATCGGATTTTAAAGATTTTAAAGCTTGAACTGCTGTAGAACGGTATTCATAGTACCACTCTTTTTTTCCTTTTTTACCGAGAGACATTCTACAAAAGATATCAAAGCTTTTTTTCGGATGTCTCAAAAACAACTTGGGTTTTAAAAGTTGCTTTTTAAAAGATTTAGCCAGTCCTAGATTCCATCCTGATATAATTCGATGTTCATAGCCTTCTGGAACTTCAGAACCAACATACCATCCGTCGAAATTATAATCCCATTGATTGGCTAGAAAATCTGTAAACATTGAGCCACCTGTAAAGTGACGTTTGTATTCAGTGACATCTTTATAGCGTTGCCGTTTGAGAAACCAATCTACATGGGGTAAAAGGTTAAAATATTTACTACTCGCCTGCGCCCACGGATCAATAAAGATAATTTTCTGATCTATTTTTTTGTCTCGAACCTCTTTAATAACTTGTTCAGCGAGTGCTGGATCTTCTCCCCAAAAGGGCATGATGAATACAATATCATAATCCTCATTTTTGCAGATTTCTCCAATCTCTGAGAAGGTTTCAGCAGGAATGTACTTAAATTCAAACTCAATCTGAGAGCGGAGTGCTTTTTTATGATAATTAAAAGGTTCTAACTGAGCCTTTACAATAGCATCTCTTTTGGAACCTGTAATCAATGCTTTCATCTTAGGAGATCTCCCAAATTTGTAAACGATGTGTTTCAGCTCAAGTGCATACAACTTTGTCTATTTTGGCACAGTTTTACAGATGATGACTATAATTATATTCATTTCTTATATTTCCGGGAATTTTTACCCAAAACAAGATTGTTTCTTCCAGATGAACAAGTGATCGCTTATCCTGTTATAAACAATCTCATAAAAAAGCAGCTAAATACAACACATTATATTAGATTTTCAAGTTATGATGCCAATAAAGATAAGTGAGTAGTTTAGTGGATATGTATTCTAAAAATGTTCAACTGGATTTTCATTAATTTGTTCCTCACTTATCAAGAATAACTTGTCTTCAGTTTTTATTGATAAAACAGGGAACAGCTTGTCTAATTTTACTTTACATTAAATAGCTGGCATCAATGCTGTTAATTTGGAGTTGCAACTGTTTTGCTCTCTCTTTGAAGCCCAAGTGTCGGGCGACATAATCTTGAGCCCATAAACGATAACCGTAACGTTTGATTCGGAATTGCAGTCGTTTCCACCAATCTTGTATCTTTAGTTGTTTCTCCATTACAGGAGTAATATTTAAAGGAGGTAATCCACTTAGTTCATAGCCTCGTTCGACCAACAGATCTCTAGCTCTTGACTCTACAAGCTGTATTTCATAGTCAGACATTTTGCGTTGCCATTGTCCGATATATTTTGCATCAGGTAAATCGTAGGTACTGGTTTGAGAATAGTCTAACATCCCTGAATCATAGGGAACACCAATAAATTCACATAAGTGCGTCAGAGTTTCAACGGGATCTGATATCAGGCTTTCATAGGTAATTTCAATCCATCTATTTTCGGGAATGATTTGTTGTTTGATCTGATTCCACAATTGTTCAGCTTCTAACCAACGTCTTACCCCAGTCCAGACGTTACCAGCCCAACCCATTCCGATACAAGAACGAGCCACATCTCTAGGATCTCGAACAAGATGAATAAAACGAGCATCAGGCCAGATGTGTAGGACTCTATCAAAGTGTCGATGAACCGTTGCACCGATGATTGGTTTCCCGTTGTGATCACGCATCTGACCCATAAAACTCTCGATCAATTCAGGATAACTTAAAGTTTTGTCAATTTTAAAACCTGTAGCTTGAAAAATGCGATGAGTTTCGAGCCATTCATAATAGGATTCTAGGGTAGGAAATTGACCTAAATCTGACATCTGATCAACTGCATATTCAAACTCATTGCACCAGGCAATTTCAGGGTGATGCTTGAGCATTATTCTTAAAACTGTGGTTCCAGAGCGTTCGGATCCAACGAGAAACAAGGGTTCCGAAAGGGAGAGAGTTTTGTCCATTTTTTCAAAATTTATATTGAGCGATTTTTAACTCAACAAGTTATAGTCTAAATATAAGTAATTTTGAGTCAAAAATCTAGTCAGTTTACTTTTTATTTACATACTTTTGAATTAATTGGGTATTTTCCCGTTGATGAAATTAAGATTCAGATTGACAGCTTTCCCACCAACAGGAATGGCTGTTGATAAAATCAATAAGAGCATTATATTTTGGAGATCCGTCCTGACTTTGATATTCTAAAGCACCCCAACTTCCCCATTTACTCGGTGAACCAATATCAACAAAGTGCATGAACAAGGTTCCTCCGGCTTTTTTCCAATCTTCTAGCAGTTGAGTATAGGTATCATACATTTGCGGATGTCGATTAATTTCTATGAAAAAGTTAGTTAACTTTTCATCATTGACAGCTTTTTTTCGACCGACAATATGTTGACCCCCTTCATAGGCAACTAATTGAATATTTCTTTCTTTAGCAATCTTAGCATGATAAACGAACGTTTTATAATTATCCATCAAACTGTCATAATCCTTGGGTAATAAACCTCCTTTTATTAACTGCTCAAATGCTTTTTTCATTCCTCCGTCTTGATCTTTTAACCAGGACTCAACTGTGCTAATATTCTCCGGCTGACCTAAAGCACCACTAAAGTATCCAGTAATTGCATAAGCATCAATTCCATGTTGATAACAGGGTTTATTTCCTTCGGCTACCCAGTAGGGACAATCTAAAACTTTGGTTTCGATCCCTTGTACATTTGTTTGAGTTCCCATGACACAAACAACCCGATCTTCGTCATTGCTAAAAACTGTTTTCCAAATCTCACACGTTTGAGCCGAACGCATCCCGTACCATTGTCGAAAAGCATCTCCTTTATCTTTCCCCCATCGAGCTTGACCTTGTTCTAAGGCATAATGAGTCTGAGAAAAGTTCCAATTCCAAACTTCATTAGAAAACTCTACATAAACCTGGAGATTTGGACTTAATTTTTCTTGCACTAACTGAGCAAAGTTTTTGATATACTCATCGGTTGCCATGTGAGGCATATTAAACCAAGGATCAGCTTGAATTTGATTTGCTAAAGTTACCATAATTTCCAGGGGAACACCTTTTATATGATAGGAAGCAATATCAGGTGTTGGTCTATCTTCCCATTCTTTTTGCTGAGAATGGTTTGTTACCATCCAATCCATAAAGCGTAATGCTCGAAATTTTTGAATTTTTTCGATAAACTCTTGATTAAAAATTTCTCCACTTTGATAAAGTCTTTCATCTTCAGCCTTAATCATTCTAATATTGCGAATATAATTCCCTGTTTGATTCGGATCTGTGGTGGTAATTGTGAGCAGAACTCCACTCTTGACCGTGGAATCAACATCAATCACATCGCGACCTGGAGTGGAAGCTTCTTCATTTTTTGTAGCGGCTTGACGATATTCAATTGTACCTTCTCCATCATAAAGAATAATATATTGACCAGAAGGATACCGTTCGGGGATATCCCGAAAAATTGAAGTGCTAACCCGAGTATATTGAGGATCATCTTCTGGTCGAGGCAAAGATTTAACCCATCCGTTTTCATCTAGGTCTAAAAGATCATCTTCTTTAGTATTCCATTCTCCATTGCAACCGGGATCTGAGCGATCGCACTGAGTAATCCATTTTCGGGCTGACTTAAAATAATCTACAAACGGAAATTGAGTAGACCAAGGAGCTATGCCGTTCAAGTTAATCCCAAGCGGAGAATTCTGATTAGGATCATTTTTAGCACTCAAAGCAATAGGATTTTGAGTGAAAGTTTGAGCGCTATTTTCTGAAAAGAAAGCAGGAATAAAAAATATAAATAGGACGACTCCTGTGAGGAAAGCTAAAATGATATTTTTTTTCTGCCTTATCCAAAAATTCATAGTTTTAAATGTAAAAAAATGAGATTAGGTTTTTTAAATTCAATTAAGTTATTCTTCACTGTGTCTAAGTTGACGAGTTCGAGCCTTTGTTAAACGACGACTACTTTTAACTCGACGCAGTGTTTTGTTCGTTTCTGGTTGCTGCAAAACTAGACCAGCAAGCGCTCCACTAGCCAAAGAAAAGACAGGATTATATTGGTCGTTTAAGCAATTATCCAAAACATACAAGGTAATTACCGTTGCGATGACAGCAGCGGGTGCAACTTTAGGGTGTAACCAACTGCGAGCTGGATAACGCAACCAGAAAAAGCTGAGTGCTGGAAGTAACGATGATCCAAAAATTCCGATAACACCCACTACACCATTGACACCATAAGCAATAATCCACAAACTATCTGTAACGGAAATATCAACTAGCTCTCCAGCCCAGTTGTAGTCAAAAACCCGGTTAC
Organism: uncultured Lyngbya sp.; assembly: GCA_964571155.1. Taxonomy (GTDB): domain Bacteria; phylum Cyanobacteriota; class Cyanobacteriia; order Cyanobacteriales; family Microcoleaceae; genus Capilliphycus. Next base: position 10,173 of record CAZNCM010000110.1, read on the forward strand.
GAGACCATCCGCCCCAGCCAAAGATCATTCGTTCCTTAGCCTTATCTACCAGGAGTTCTTCATTATCAAATCTATATTGTAATGACTGGATTCGTTCTTCAGGAAAAACGGTAGTCATCGTATCGAGTATCTGGTCACTTGTTCCCCCGCTTAATGCTCCTGTTACTCCCATAAAAAGATACGATGAGAGGGCAATAATCAAGATGAGTAAAGGTAAAGAAGAGCGAATAGACTTGGCTGTCAACAAAATAACTAAGCCATAAATCATGTAGAGATAAGCCCCAGTTGATCGGACTAATATGTGGGTGAATACCATTCCTACGATCAGCACATTCATGGGAATGACCCAGACTTTTTTTAGTAAGCCAGACTGCCAGAGCCAGATTCCAATCAATGTGGCAGCCATCATCCACATCCCCACGCTTAAACCATGCCGCATGAAGACGTTGGGTCGGAATCCTCCCAAACGATAGGATTGTCCAAAATCACGGATGCCGTGATAGCCGTATACGATATTGTGAAGTTGAGGACTCATAACGCTCTCGTACAAACAGAGGGGAGCGTAAATTAAGCCACTGAAAAATATACCAATTGCCAGCTGACGTAGACCTGCTAAATCGTTCAGATAGATTCGACCCAAAAAGTAGGGAACGCCATACTCAATGACCTGAGCCAAAACTGCTGAAGTACCATCATACGCCCCGAGTCCATTGGTCATTGATGACATGAACGGACAGATACACCAGATCAACATCGGTATATCTAGCCAGCCAAATTTAAAAGAACTAAAACGTTTAAAGTCAAAGATAAAAGTGGCTAGCAAGATGCTGTAACAGGTGGCAGAGGTCCTATCATAATCTGGAAGACCCGGAAACATAAAGATAACTCTTTGAGGCAGAAATAACCAGGAAACAATAAAGCTAGTTACAACTGCTTTGCGAGCCGGAAGAAACTTAAATAAAGCTAGAACAACTGGCAACCATATCCGGAGTACGAGTTGGGCTTGAGGAGTCATTTTGTACTGATCAGTCTATACGTCAAAATTTTCCCTCATGTATAAATAATTTACATTGACCAGATACTAACTATTTTTTAGGTGAATGTCCATTTTTGAGAGAGTTTCCTAAATCAAATACAATGGGAGGAACTAGCTTTTTGATCACGGTCTTAACATTATTTTTTTCAGAAAGAGGTTTACCTACTAAATTTTCTTCAGGTCGTGCTTTGAACAGTGTTGAATGACCTCCAGAAACTTCTTCTGCTGGTCTTCCATTACTGTAATAATATAAAGCCAAAGATTTGCGCGTCCGTCCTTCTGGACAAGTTAACGGTTCTGGATGTCCGTGATAGGAAAAATCTGTGGTACTGAAAACGACACAACGATTAAAGATAGGAAGAATTTTTTTCTGGCAACTTGTCATTTCTGTATCCCACATTTCAAAATAACCACCGTATTCTTCTTGCCAGTCTTTATTTAGATAAATCAGAAGATTGAGCCGCCGATCTAACTGAAGTTTTTTGTGACGATTAAAATCTGCATGAAGTTTTAAATATCCTCCTCTTTCAATTTGATGTAGACCTCCGCCTTGAAAGTGGGGATCGGGTATAATCCCTTCTATGCCTGTTAGTTTCTCTAAAAATTCAATAAAAACTGAGGAATTCAGTTGGTAGAGCAGAAAGCGCGTTGCTTCTCCCATCTGAAGTTCTGATGTTGAGGCGAGTTTCTTTTCGGTGTCAGCATTGAACTTTTTCCATTTTATGTCACCAGGCTTCGGAAATTCTTCTAGAATATTATCTAAGACAGATTCTGGTAAAAAGTTGTCAATCACAATATGAGGATAAGGTTGAGCTTGAATGTAGTCTTGATGATACTGCTCGGCTAATTGATTGAGATAATCGGCATTCAAACAAAACTCTACAGTTTTTGAACTCATTTTTTTCTCCTTAAAGACTGAATAAAAGTCAATATCAATTTACAGTTATTGATTCCAATGAGATAAATCTCGATTGAGAAACTCAGCTAATTTCTGGTTAGGGTCACGAAATTTTTCTAAAAGCATTTGGCGAGTCGCTGGCTGCATGGGAGGAGGCACATATTGCGCTGATTTCCATTGCTTATAATTGAGTCCCCGAATCATTTTATAAGCCTGATCTTTCCAGCTTTTAGGTAATAACCCTGACACCGAGCCAACACCCGGAATTGCTTTGAGAGGAGCAGTTAGCTGGTTTCTTACATACCATTCTGGCCGATCACTACCCTTGTTGGCAACTACTTCACCTGTTTGTGTTAAATCGATATTTGGATCAACACCAAGAAAATGACAAATTTTACTTAATGTCTCTGCGGGTTGCTCGATCAAATCTTCCATCAACAAGAACAAAAATGACGCTTTAGGATAGTATTCTAGATACTTTTCGATTTGGTATAAATAGTAACTACTATCGAGAAATTCACTGTGCTGTTCAATCCCTTCTTCAAAGGTTTTAGCTGTCATCAATTCGTTTCTTTCGGCTAAAAATTGAGGATTCTCTTGACTTCCCTTAAACCGATATCGGTAGAAGGAATAAGCCCGATCAACCGGATGTCGCATTACATAAATTAGCTTGACATCTGGTAGAACTTTTGCCAATCGTTCTACAGTTTTAGGATGCTGATGAAGTCGAGAATAGGTTGTTGAGGCTTCGCCACAAACTTTATCGGGTTGAGCCGAACTAAATAAATCTTGATACCATTCTAGTCCCTGCTGATAATTGGCATCCAATGAAAAGAAATCAGGTTCTTTCGGTGTACTCATAAATACTTGCGGATGACGGCATAAGTATTCATAGAGTGTTGTTGTTCCAGACTTTGCCGCGCCAATAATAATAAACTCGGGTTTATTCATCATTTCAATTGCTATTTTGACTCGGAGTTAACACAATTTGATTCCAGCTCAACAGCCAATGAATTTCCATGTGGGATTTTAATTGATGTTAAGAATGAGATATTCTTCTAGATTAGACGGTTTTTTCTGCCAGTCATCAATTAGCTTTTGTGTAACAATTCACCTCGCTTTGTGCGTTCAATTGCGGTTTGAAAAGCTTGCTCACACAGTTGGGCTGCATCGTCCCAAGTATAGCTGTTTGCTGTCTGATAAGCTGCGTCAGACATTGCTTTCCACTCTGGCTCAGAAAGCGTCAGAACCTGGATTAATTTCTCAGCTAGACCCGTATAATCTCCGGTTGGAACGATATAACCATTAATTCCATCTTCTATTCTATCTATTGGGCCACCAACTCGGGTAGAAACGACCGGACAACGACAAGCCATTGCTTCTAAGGGAGGACGATGAAACCCTTCACTCCAACTTCCACATAACCAAACATCACATTGGGCATAAATTTCTTTTATTTTGTCTTGGGGAGGGTTCTGAAAATATTGAGTTCCTGGGGGTAGAGGTAAGTCGGGTGAAGGTTTCTCTAAACCAAATGCTAGTAATCGCACATTGGGAATGCTTTGAGCTACGATTGAAAATGCTTTCAAGCTAATATCACACCCTTTCCAATAAATCGAGCTATACAATAAACCAATAGTAGGCACGGGTTGTTTCTCTCGCGGAGGAGCATAATATGTTTTGGGATTAATACTATTGGGAACTAAAGAAACTTGAGAATCTCCATATTCAGTTTCCATTAACTCCACTAACCATTTAGAGATTGTGACTTTGTGTAAGGGAAGTTTATAAGTAGCTTTCGCTCTTTCAATTGGTAAGTAATCATGAACTTCATGATGTCTAATAAAATATACTTTTGCTCCTTTTGAAGGTGATAATTTTGCAGCCCATTCTGCCGTTTCCCACCAAGTACCAACCACAATATCCGCATCGGGAAGATCGGCATCTGTTATCGGGGCAAAATGATCTAGCAGGCGCACCGGAACGTCAACATTATCAAAATGAGATGGGGGCCTTTTCGGTATAGAAATCCATCCCTGTCCTTTAAGAAGCGATCGCGCTTGTTGGCGCAATGTTGGTGGGCGTTTACGAGGACAAACTGCTAATACTTCGTGACCTCGATCCATAAGTTTTTGGGCGAGACTCGCCGTAGACCGTTGTCCTCCCCGAAGATTAAGACTTGCTAAAAGAAAGGTAATTTTCATAACAAAAGATCAGTTACTTTGGAGTTGACATCAGAATCAATATGTTGAATGACTCAGGCGAGATAATCTACCATTGCTATCTTAACCGATCGGATAGAAATTCAATGAAAATAATAGATTCCAATAGAACTTCTGTTTTGGGATTCTAGCCTCTAAAACAGACTGTCAATGGGGAGTCCAAAACCCAAGCTGTATCGAATTCCAATCACCAGAGTGAGTAATCCAATCAGAATAAAAGTCGCTTGAATATCCTGCATTAATCCGGATAATCCCTCTCGCCAGAGGCCAATGTTAACGACGCAATAGGGCAGAATATCATTAAAAGCTACAGCTAGGACAGCTCCGAACACTCCAAACATAGAGTATGCAAGTGGCAAAGCTGTAATCATGTAAAAGAATTTTAAAAAGTTACCTGCGGCTGAGTATAAAGGTTTTCCAATCGCAAAAAGAGCCTTATTAATAGTAAAAGAAAGAAGCAGAGGCCAAAGACCAATCGCTAAAATGGGTAACATCCAAGCGGCTTGATTGTATCGGCTATCGTAAAGGAACTCAATTAAGAGATCGCCAAAACTGGTTAGCCCAGTTACAAGAACCGCCAATCCGATTAATAAAAACCAACGTTTTTTGAGAATCTTATCTCGTAGAGTTGGACGGTCAAGCTCGATATAGCGAGAGATGAGGGGAAACATAATCTGAGCACTGACTCGTTGAATCATTTGTCGAGGTATATCAGATAAAGTATATGCAATCGTATAAACCCCCAATATTTCTAAGCCTAACAACTTTCCTAATATCAAGCGATCAGCTTGCGATGCTAGAAATGTCATCGCGGTCGAGACAAATATCCATTTCCCAAAAGAGATTAGTTCATCAATTGCTTTTTTATCCCAAGCAAATCGATTATGGGTGTCCGGCTCTAACTGATGACTCCAAATCAATCGAACAATATTAGAAATTAGATTTCCACCGACTAAAGCCCAAATTGTTTGTCTTAAATAAGCCCAAACAATCATCACTCCTGTGGAAATCGTCTGAGACCCAACCTCATAAATGGTGCGCTTACGAATTTCAAGTTTACGCTCCAAGGTTGCTAAGGAGGTTGAGTAAAATCCGGCAATAACTGAGGTAAAACCGACAATGGGAACTAACCATAATAGTCGGAAATCGTTATAAAAATGGGCAACAGGCCAAGCAACAATCAAGCAGCCTATCCAAACTCCGAATCCCCGAAGTGCTTGCAATGTCCATGCCGTATTGAGAAAATCTGGATCTTGCCAACGGCTACTCCGAATGATGCTAGGACGAATACCAATGTCTGAAAACAGGTTGAGGCCAATAATGAAGGTGTTCACAAGCGCCATCAGACCAAACAATTCTGGGTCGAGGAGGCGAGTAAGAATCAGGTTACTGCCAAAACGTAGCACTTGACTGCCACCATAGCCCACCACTGTCCAGATTGTGCCTTTAACAGCTTGCTTTTTAACTGAGGACATAACAAGTTGGTTAGAGAGGGCTAAATCAAATTTACAAAGCTGATATTAATTTGGAGTTAGGCTTTGATGGGACTTGTCTGTGTCATATTTTTCTCGTTTAACGGCAGAAAACCGTAAAAATAATGACTGGAATTGATACTTAAATCATTTGATTCTCGGATTGGCATAGGGTCTATTTTGTTCGATCAGTGTGTTTACTCTGGATGTAGATC
>CAZNCM010000111.1:0-15942 GCA_964571155.1 uncultured Lyngbya sp.
GTCATCTGAACCGTCATCTGAATCATCTGAATCATCGTCTGAATCATCATCTGAACCGTCATCTGAACCGTCATCTGAATCATCTGAATCATCGTCTGAATCATCATCTGAACCGTCATCTGAACCGTCATCTGAATCATCTGAATCATCGTCTGAATCATCATCTGAATCATCTGAATCATCGTCTGAATCATCATCGGAATCATCATCGGAATCATCATCTGAACCGTCATCTGAATCATCTGAATCATCGTCTGAATCATCCTCAATTAAACTCGGATCATCAACAAAATCAATAGTAATTGGGGTGCTATTTTCTTCTAAATTATAATCTTCGCTTTCGGCGAGACTAAAACTAATCAGTTGAATTCCTTCGTCGAGTTCATCTTGAAAAATAGGTAAACGAATACTCGCTGTTTGTTCGAGAATGGTAATCGCAAAACTGGAAAAATCTTGATTCGGTGAAACATCAATAAGATTGCCAATTCCTGATGAGTTAACTTCATTCAAATCAAACTGAGTAAACCCTTGAGGAGTGTTACTCTCCAGAATCACAGTAACACCTTCTTGCGGTGGCGGTTCGCTAAGTTCAAAACTAAAAGTTAACTCTGTTGCTTCAGTTTCGATTAACGTTTCAGGAGTCGCAGTTAAGCTAACGGTGGGAATATTCGGGGGAAGATTTGGCGGTTCTTCAACGGTTAAGTTAACAGTTGCAACATTAGAATTATCGGTTCCGTCACTAATTTGATAGGTGAAACTATCGGTTCCACTAAATTCGGGATTGGGTGTATAACTAAATGTTCCATCCGGGTTAAAAGTTAAATTTCCGTTGGTCGGTTCATTAACTAAACTTGCACTTAGTACATCTCCATTTTCATCACTATCATTGCTGAGAATATCGTTAGTTTGATCGACCGTTAAGACCGTTTCAAAGGGAGTTGTATAATCATCATTGTTCGCAAACGGGGGAGTATTGGGAGGTTCTCCAACGGTTAAATTAACAGTTGCAATATTAGAATTATCGGTTGCATCGTTAACTTGATAGGTGAAACTATCGGTTCCACTAAAATCTGAATTGGGTGTATAACTAAATGTTCCATCCGAGTTAAAAGTTAAACTTCCGTTGGTCGGTTGAGTCACCAAACTGGCGGTTAGTTCATCTCCATTTTCATCACTATCATTGCTGAGAATTGTGTTGGTTTGATCGACCGTTAAGACCGTTTCAAAGGGAGTGCTAAAATTATCATTATTTGCAACAGGAGGACTATTGAGTTGAGTCGCTGTATCGGCTAAAGTTAAAGTAATTTGACTCGCATTCTGATCGATACTATAAGCCTCATTCTCAACTAATAAAAAGGTTGTTTCCTCAACGCCAATATCATTATTACGGTTAAAATTAGGGTCATCAGGTGAGAGATCATTATCATCAAAAATAGGTAATCTAATCGTGGCTGTGTTCTCAATAATTTTAAAATCTAACCCGCTATTGTCATTGTTTGCTCTAATAATTTGACCCCCAGTAACTTCAGGAGGAGGTATCAAAATATTAAAGTCACCCAAAGCAAAAGCAGTCTCGTTATCGAGAGTGATGACAACTCCATCCTCGGGAATCTCTCCCTCAACGTTGAAGGTAATGGTGGTTGCGGTTCCTTCGTCTTCAATTAAAATTGATGGGTCAGCCGTGATACCAATTGTAATAGCCATTTTTAAAATTCCGTTGCTTTATTGCATTAAACCTGTCAAAATAGATCGGGTTTAGATGAGAATGAGTAGCAACAGTACAATAGCATGATTCAGAACGATTAAGTCAAGATCTCGATAAAATTCCAATTTTGGGACACTTGAAATTCTCACGTCAAGTATCCTATAAGTCTGTGTGTCTGAATTTACCTCAAAACCCGGTTTCAGACTGAAACTTAAACATTTTGTCGCCTAATTATTAACAATCAACCGAGTTTTTGCTTCGGAGTAAAGCTTGTGCTAAAAACACGTTAAATTTGTATTTTTCTGTATAATAGGATGCTTTTTCAGGGAAAACTCTAGCTCTAAATTTGAAAGGCTATTAATTTTATGCGAACGTTTACTATTCTCTGGTTTGGACAGTTGGTTTCGGCGATTGGTAGCACAATGACCTATTTTGGTTCTGTTATCTGGATGTGGTCATTGAGTGAATCCGCGACAACTTTATCTCTGGGTGGCTTTTTTGGAATCGCTACTAGCCTTGTATTGACGCTGTTTTCTGGAATTATTGTAGATCGCGTCAACCGCAAACTGTTAATTTTAATTTCGGATTTGGTGGCGGGTTTATCAACGGTTGTGTTATTAATTTTAGCCTTAACAAATAACTTGCAAATTTGGCATCTTTATGTTGCGATCGCCATTAACACTCCCTTTAATCAAATTCAAATTCTAGCTTATCAAGCCTCTATTTCTCTGCTGGTTTCTCCCCAACATTATACTCGCGCTACCAGTATGGGAGCCGCTCTTAATTATGGTTCAAGTATTCTCGCTCCCGCTTTAGCAGGAATTTGTTATCCGGTAATCGGATTAGTCGGAATTCTTGTTATTGATATTTTAACTTTTGTGGTTGCGATCGCCACCTTATTACTCACACCTATTCCTCAACCGCAACCCTCTGATTCTGAAAAGCTATCTCAACAAACTTTTTCTCAACAAACCATCTGGAAACAAATCACGTTTGGATTTTCCTATGTTTGGCCAAAATCAGGTTTATTGGCGTTATTAACCGTGACAACTTTATTTGGATTTGCTCACGATATTGGCGCCGCGATTTATGAACCGATGATATTAGCGCGTAGTGGCGGAGATAGCAATATATTAGGATTTGCGGCTTCTGCGGCCGGTGCGGGAGGGATTACGGGTGCCATAATTGTTAGTATTTGGGGGGGTACAAAACGCCGAATTAAAGGGGTTTTATCGGGGATGATGGGAGCGGGAATCAGTAAAATTATTTTTGGTTTGGGTCAAACTGCTTTTGTTTGGATTCCCGCTCAATTTTGTTCGTCGATGAATTTTCCACTGATGGGAAGTTCCGATACTTCGATTTGGTTAACTCAAGTTTCACCCGATATTCAAGGACGAATTTTAGCGATGCGATCGCTAATGCGTCAAAGTGTTTCGGCGATTGCTTATTTAATTGCGGGGCCTTTAGCAGATTATGTATTTGAACCCGCAATGCAACCGGGAGGGGTTTTATCTCCCTTTTTTAGTCCTCTATTTGGAACTGGAAAAGGTGCAGGAATCGCACTTTTATATGTTATGAGTTCGGTGGGTTTGTTTACCATTGGGTTTTGGGGATTTCAATCAAAAACGTTAAAAAATGTTGAAAAACAAGTTAGTTCACTTTCACCAAACGGCTAACTTGATACTGTTCGATAGGTTTGGGTTTAACCTGTTCCCCGGATTTCAGTAAACCGAGAACTTTTCCGTTTACTTGAACTCTCGCTTCATAAGAACCCTGAACCTTATCATCAGGAGAACTATATTCAATTCTCACATCAACCCAAGTCGCTTTTTGTTCAAGTTTTTTTCGTAAAATTTTAGCTTGAGGTAGAGGAATAAACCGAAGGATTTGTTTCAAAAGATAGATCAAAATTCCGCCTTGATCCTGGCGAATAATCCGACCCAATTTCTGGTAATTTAACCAATTCCATCCTTCTTTTGCCCAGATTTCTCGTTCGGCAATTTGTTCAAATTTTCCCAACCCCGACCAACCCCGATAATAGGGTTTTAAATCGACTAAATTACCGTTTTGATTGATCAGTAAATCGAGAATATCTGACTCTAAATGACCCCAAAACTGACCCGAAGGAAAATCAATTAAAGTCGGCGCAAATTGATGACCGCCAAAGTGATTAGTTTGCCAAATTCTAAGTTTCTTTTTAGAAAAAGCGGCGTATTTTTGACGAAGTTCGAGATAAAGGGGATAACCAAACCGACCACAAGCGCGATCGACATCAGTATGGGTACAAACTAAAATGTCTCGAATATCCTGGGTTTTTTGGCGATATTCAGCAAAGTTTTCTAACTGTTGGGGTTGAATTAAAAGCGCGTTAACTACTGAACTAAGTTCGGCTTCTGGAACGAGATATTCCAGTTTTTCAAACTGAGAAAATAAAACATTCAAACGAGAGTAATGAAAAATTCGCACAAAACCGGGTTTAGAATAGTCTTCATCGGGAACAACTAACAGGGGTCTAAGCATAATTTTAGGGTTCAATTGTTCCCATTGTTTCAACAATTCAACCACAGGCTGAAGTAAAGAATTATTTTTCCAAGGATTACTTGTCCAAGGTTGAGGAACTTCTACAATTAACCACTGTTCAACCGTCGGTGCAGTACCAATTGAATCGACACCGTTTGCTTTGGACAAAACATTACAATAGCTGCATTCGGTTTTATTTTCTACGAGTTCTGTTGTAATCATAAAAATCTTTAATTTTCTAAATTTTAAGATCAGTTAGTGCCTATCGGCACCGCTTATTAAAAAAATGAAATCTCTTATTTTTGAACCCCTTAACTTTTTAACTCCTGAATTTCTTCATTTTGGACTTGATTTTTTCTCAAGATATAAATCGCTACAGTTGCAGCTAAACTATAAAAACTGACTAAAATTAAAATGGCAAATTCTTCAAACGGCCATTCAAAGTTTAACCCTTCTCCAAGCCAAAACGTACCCAACGTCATGAGTAAAATTCCCGCTCCGAGTTTAATTAAAACTTCAGGAAGTTTGAGTAAATATTGATGGAGTAATGTCACCAAACCGATGGAGAAAACTAAAGCTAAAAAAGTAGCACTGATCGCTTCTTTCCAAGCCGCAGAAGCCAAGCCCAAAGTTGTTACAATGATCGCAACTTCTAACCCTTCTAAAGCCGCACTTTTTGCCATGATCATAAAGTTCAACGGACTAAAATTTTCGGGTTCCGTTTCAATCAAAATTCCTTCGGCTTCTAAAGGATCGTCACTCATCCAACCGGCGCGTTTTCCTTTGGCTTGTCGCAAAACGGACTTTTTCACCCATCCCCAACCAAACCAGATCAGCAGACTACCGATAACAATTTGCAATAAATATAACGGAATCCACTGCAAACTACTACCAAGAGCGATCGCCGCCACAGCCACCACCGTCAACCCGGCTACCGTTCCCCAAATGGCTTCCCGCTGATAGCCGGAACGGGCGATTGCATAAGCAATAGCCGCAGTTTCGAGAAACTCAACGCTGGCACTCCCCGCCGCCGCTAAAAAGATACTCCAGTTCATTTTATTTGAGATAGATTCTCAACATTACCGTGCTATTATACAGGGAGGTCAGCAAAAAAACCAGGATTTCGCTGAACTTTCCTTAAATCTCTCTTTTTGAAAATTAATCTGTATAATAGTCTACAGTGAAAAATCTCTTGTGCTGAAACGCTTTTCATCTATCAAATTAAGTCGGATTAAATTAGGGGTAATAGCCCTCATCGTTGCCGTCATGGTGGTTGGCGTGGCTAAACTGAAACTCACCTCCAGCTATTACCATCCTCCGTTGCCGGAAAATACAACTACTATTACTGCTGTTTATCCTCAACCTGTTTTCATCGAAAATATACAGGTTCGTAAGAATGTTGTCAACCTCACAACCGAAGAAAAAACAGCCTTTGTTAATGCGCTTAAAACCCTAAAAAATACCTTCCCAGAAGGCAGTCAAATTAGTCTTTACGATCAATTTGTTTTGCAACACGTTTTAACGATGGGGTTTCGGAAAAAGTTGGGTGCGGAAGGTTTGGCTGAAGGCAACCCCGCCCACAGTCAACCCGCTTTTTTGCCTTGGCACCGTCAATTTTTGTGGGAATTTGAACAACAATTACAAAAAATTGATCCGAGTGTGACAATTCCCTATTGGGACTGGACCGATCCGCAAGCATTAACGATTATTTTAGATGAGAATTTTCTCGGCCCCAACGGAACGGGAGAAACGGTAGAAATTCCGGGTTTTGGTACCTTTACAGGCGGCCCCGTCACCTCGGGTTCTTTTGCAGATTGGACGCTGAATGAAAACATTCATTTTGACCCGATTAATATGACTTCATTAGGAACAAAACTCATTCGGTTTGTGGGTTTGCCGCCCTGCGAAAAATACCCCATTTCCAAAACAGAAGTTGAACAATTAATGAGTTTTGATAACTATGAAGTGTTCAATGCGATTATTGAAGGCGCGTTAGTTTTAAAAACCGGAAAATATGTTCCGGGTTGGGCATTACACGCCTACGCTCATTCTATCATTGGCGGGAGTTTAGTCGATGAAATTCGCCCAAAAGATCAGGTTCCTCATCAAACTAAAATTCTCGGTACAATGGATAGCATTCCCAGTTCACCTTATGACCCAATTTTTTGGTTAAATCATGCCAATGTAGATCGATTATGGGCAGAGTGGCAAGATAACGGACATACGGGCGAAAGCTTTTATCCGAGTGCAAAAATGCCTTCCGGACATAATCTAAATGATCCGATGTGGCCTTGGGATGGAAGATTATCCAAACCAGGAGATTATGGATTAGGAAATATTGGGTCTTTGCGGGTGAATTTTCAGGAAGAAAAAACCGTTACTCCCGCTGATGTTTTAAACTATAGAAAACTCGGCTATACCTACGATACCACAGTTTTAAATTCATTGAAAAATGACAACAACACAAAACTTTAATACTTGGTTAACCTGTTCGCAACCGAACCCCGAAGCAAAATTACGGCTATTTTGTTTTCATTATGCCGGAGGAGGATCGTTAATTTTTAGAAATTGGCTTTATTACTTTTCTTCGAGTATTGAAGTGTGTGCGGTTGAACTTCCGGGGCGAGGAAAACGCTTGCGCGAACCCGCATATACAAAAATGAAACCCCTCATTCAAGCCTTAAGTTTAGCCCTTTATTCTTATTTAGATAAACCCTTTGTTTTTTTCGGTCATAGTATGGGGGGATTGGTGAGTTTTGAGTTGGCCCGTCAACTGCGTCGAGAATATGATCTGACTCCCCAACATTTGTTTGTTTCTGGGTGTCGTTCGCCGCAAATTCCCGCTCCAGATGCGCCCATTCATCAGTTATCAAACTCCGAGTTTATCGAAGAATTAAGGCGTTACAATGGTACCCCCGAAGCGATTTTACAAAATCAAGAATTGATGGATTTGTTGTTACCCTGTTTGCGGGCAGATTTTGCAGTTTTAGAAACCTATAACTATCAATCTGAACCCCCGTTCAATTGTGGAATTACAGCCTTTAGCGCTTCGGAAGATCAACAAGTGAGTCAAGCCGAGATGCTGGCTTGGGAATACCAAACAACGGCTGATTTTTGCTTGCAAACTGTTCCGGGCGATCATTTCTTTATCCATTCCCATCAGTCACTTTTACTTCAGCTACTCAGTCAAGAGATGACCAATGTTTTGAGAGCGTTAATTCGATTATCTTAAACCATTTTTATATTAACCTGAGCAAGAGAGGGGACAGGCAAGATTGATCATTCATAATTAATAATTCATAATTTATCACTCCTGACTGTTTTAAGCACTTCTCAATGCAACAATGGGGTCAAGTTTTGCCGCTTGTTTGGCAGGAAATACCCCAAAAAATAACCCAATTCCACCGGAAACACTCACCGCTAACCCAATCGCAACAGGTGAAATTCCTGCTTCTAAAGGCGTTAACATTCCGATAATAAATATACCGCTCACTCCGACTGTTGTGCCGATTAATCCTCCCACGGCCGATAAAATTACAGCTTCGATAATAAACTGCATTAAAATATCTTGTTGAGAAGCACCAATCGCTTTTCGCAGTCCGATTTCTTGGGTTCGTTCGGTAACAGAAACTAGCATAATATTCATAATACCAATTCCGCCAACAAACAAAGAAATCGCTGCGGTTGCTGCCAGTAACAACGTCAGTGCATTGGTAATTTTACTGAGTCTGTCCATCAACTCTTTTTGACTCTGAACTGTAAAGTCATCTTCGTTTGTAATTTGATGTCGCAATCGCAGTAAATTTTCTATCTGAAATTGAGCCGCAGGCATTTTAGATTGATCTTCTACAGAAACGGAAATAAATGTCACTTGAATTCCATAAGGCGAGGTTTTACCAACAATTCGATTTGCCATTGTTGTCACTGGAATAAAAGCATTCATATCTTGATTATTTCCTAACGTTGAACCTTTAGGGCGCATTACCCCAACGACTTGTAAAGTAATATCTTTCAGTCTCACCGATTTTCCTAACGGGTCTTCATTCCCAAATAATTGTTCGGCAATTTCTGAACCCAAAGCGACAACTTGTTCATTTCTTTTCAAGTCTAAATCGCTAATAAATCGACCCCTAGCCACATCAAAACCGCGAACGGTTAAATACTCGGGAGTCGCCCCAACTAAAGCCGCAGAAGAATTTTTTCCCCGATAAGACATCAGTTCGCTTCCTGTTATCGAAGGTGCCACTTCTTTAACAGAGGGAACCTGTTCCGCTATGGCTGTTGCATCTTCTAAAACTAAAGTTTGAGGCGGATAAACCGGACGACTTTGGGCTTCAGGACTTCCGGGGAGAACAAACAACACATTCGGCCCAAAAGAATTGACCTGTTGACTGACAAATTCTTGGGCGCCTTCTCCGACTCCAATCATTCCAATAACAGAAGCATTTCCGATAATAATTCCGAGCATTGTTAAACTACTTCGCATTTTATGAGCGACTAGAGTTTGGGTTGCCATTTTAATGTGTTCTAGGAAGTTCATTGGTAACGGATGAGTTAAGTTTGGGTGTTTTAGGTTAATGCTTTTGGTAACGGATGGGTTAAGTTTGGGTGTTTTAGGTTAATAGTTTTGGTAACGGATGAGTTAAGTTTGGGTTTTTGGGGTTGATTTTAACGGATGGGTTGATTTGTAGCAGTGTAAGGGAATAGATTCTACTTCTGTTACTTGATAATGTCTTCTAAGGTTTGATTTTCGGGGAGTTCGACAAATACGCGATCGCCTGTATATACCCCTTTGAGAATTTGAATTTGATTGCCTAATGTTGAACCAATTGTTACCGGGTGAAATTTTGGTTTGTTGTCTTCATCGGGCATTAAAACCCCGGTTTCTCCTTGATGCGTAATAATTGCCACCGTCGGAACAACGAGAGCATTGTTGAGTTTTTCCCCGATAAATTTCAAATCAACATTCATCCCAGACTGTAGCTTTTCTTTGCCTGAAATAATCTCTATTCTGGCTTGAAATAGGGTAACATCTTGTTCTTTTACCGCTTCTGGGGCGATGAGTTGAACTCGTCCTTCAAACACTTGATCCGGGTAAGCATCGGCAACAATTTCGACTTTTTGATTGGGTTTAATTTGAGCAATATCCGCTTCGGGAATTTTGGCTAAAACTTCTAAATCTTTTGCCAATGCTACAATAGAAGTCGAAGTCGCAGAAGTCGCATCGGACGCCGAAGTTGCCGGGGTAACAAACGCCCCTTCTACGGCATAACGTTGGGCAATAATTCCCGCAAAAGGAGCGCGAATTTCTGTATCTTTTAGCTGAGTTTGATAATATTGAACGGAGGCTTCTGCTTCGGCGACTTCGGCTTCGGCGCCCGCAATTTCTTCGGATCGAGTTCCATTTAATAATTCATTCAGTTGACTTTGGGCTTCGGCGACTTCGGCTTCAACTTGAGCAATTTCTTCGGGACGCGCCCCATTTTGCAATTGTCGCAGGGCTTGACGTTCCCTATCAACGGTTGCTTCTAATTGTTCAATTTGAGTTTTTCGACTTTGTTGAAGTTGTTCTAAACGTCTTTTGGCTTCCTCCACAACGGCATTAAGTCGGCGTTCATTTTGTCTAAATTCTTCGAGTTCATCTTGAGAAATTGCGCCCTGTTCTCCTAAATTTTCATAGCGACTAACCCGTTCATTCGCCAGTTCTAATTCAGCTTTATTGGCATCAATTCTGGCTCGGGCTTGAGCAATTTCATCTTCGAGACTTCCCGATCGCGCATCTGCTAAACGGGCTTTTACTTCGTTTAATTTCGCTCTGGCTTGAGCAATTTCTTCGGTCCGAGTTCCGGCTTTTAATTCGGCTAAACGGGCTTCTGTTTGATTTAATCTTGCTTGGGCTGCGGCAATTTCTTCGGGGCGACTTCCGGTTTTGAGTTTTTCTAAGTTGGCTTTTGTTTGTGATAATTTCGCTTTTGCTTGCAATAATTGCGCCTCAATTTCGCCGCTTTCCATGCGGGCAATCAGTTGACCAACTTCTACGCGATCGCCTTGTTCAACGTATAATTGAGCCAAGCGTCCTTGTGTTTTTGGACTGAGATTAACTCGCCGCACAGGTTGAACAACACCACTGGCTGTAATTCGCACAGTGATTTCTTTGGCTTCCACAGGTACAGTTAGAATTTCAATATCATCAGTTTGAATCTGATTGCGCGATCGCCAACTATAAAGAACAATTAAAGTCACCAAGATTCCAATAATTAACATGAGTCCGAACACCCAATAATGACGAAATTTTGATTCGTATTTAGATTGAAACTTTGTGCTAGATTCCTGTTGATCTTCTGGTTTATTCGGGTTAATTTTATTTGTTTTTATTGGCTCTTGCTCAAGATTTAATTTGGATACAGATTCAAAACTGGGTTCAGGTTCAGGATTAAATTCTGGTTCTGCTTTTGATTCAAGATTAGACATAATCCCTGAAATAAATTCAATATGATCAACTCGATTATCGCCGCTTTTTTATAAAGAAAAATCTTCCAATTGAAACCAGCAGCAATCCCAAGATATTCGGTTGAAAATGCGATTGAAAACATTTAGTAGCAATTGATTCTTAATAAGACTCTCATCAAAAGAAGCCGCACGAGCAGTTGCAGATAAGCCGAAAGAAATAATTAAACTGGCAGAAGCAACAGTTGTATAGATTGACTTCACGATTTCTTCCTATAAGATTGGCAAAGCTAGGACAGCAATTCTAACGGTGTCCCCAACTCAGTTTTAGTTTGTGCTAACCAGAATATCATTGATCGGCTTGGTTGACAAAGAATGTCATTAAATCATAAGCTTTAGACTATTCTTCGATAGGGTGGCAACTGATGCTGATCATTCGTGGGTTGAGCAAGACCTACAACAACGGAATCCAAGCACTACAGAACGTTTCTCTGGAGATTGAACCCGGAATCTTCGGGCTACTGGGGCCAAACGGGGCGGGAAAGTCCAGTTTGATGCGAACCCTGGCAACCCTTCAAGACGCGGATGCGGGGACTGTTGAACTCGATGGTGTGGACTTGCTGAGTTCACCTCAAACCGCCCGAAAACTGTTAGGATATTTACCCCAAGATTTTGGCGTTTATCCCCACGTTTCTGCTGAAGAATTGTTGAATCAACTCGCTGTTTTTAAAGGATTTATTAACCCTAAAGAACGGCGAGAAATAGTTGCCCAACAGTTACAACTGGTGAATCTTTACTCTCAGCGTCAACAGAAATTAGGAACATTTTCGGGTGGAATGCGCCAACGATTTGGGATTGCCCAAGCTTTGTTAGGATCGCCCAAACTTATTATAGTCGATGAACCAACAGCAGGGCTAGATCCAGCAGAACGAATTCGGTTTCAAAATTTATTGGCAGAAATCAGTGAAAATCGGGTGTTATTACTTTCAACGCATATTGTCGAAGATGTGGCTGAATTGTGTCCCCAGATGGCAATTCTCAACAAAGGAAAAATTGTCCGTTCTGGCAGTCCGAAAGTTCTAACAAATGCACTTCAAGGAAAAGTTTGGACAAAAGTAGTTGATAATTTTGAAGTCTCTAATTCATCGGACAGTCAATCAAAGAACTGGAGATTAATAACCTCTAGGATGTCACGAGGAGCGCGTTGTATTCGAGTGTTAAGCGATTCTCAACCGGATGCAGATTTTCACATGGCAGAACCCGATCTCAATGATGTCTATTTTACCGCTTTATTGGATGAATCTCAAGTTAAACCCGTTACTGTTTAGTTAAGTTTATGTCTCCTATTTTAAGTTTTGAATTCGTTTATCATCTCCGCCGCCCTACGTTTTGGCTGATTGCAATTCTGTTTTTTGGGATTGGATTAACCGATATTGTTTCTAAAGCCGAACAGGGAAATGCTTTTTTCTTTGTTAATAGCCCATCACAGATTTTTCAAACAACAATTTGGTATACTATTTTTGGAATTTTAGCAGCTTCGGCTTTTGTTGCAGAAACATTTGTGCGAGATTCTCAGACTCGGATGGAGTCCTTAATTTTATCTACCCCCATTCGGAAATGGGATTATCTCGTTACTCGTTTTTTAGCCGCATTTAGTGTAACACTCCTGGCTTTTTCTGGCTACTTATTGGGAATGATTTTGGGAACACTAATGCCGGGACTAAATCCCTTTGCCGTTGGGCCTTTGCGTCTGGATGCTTACGTTTTTAGCTATTTGTTATTTGTTCTCCCCAACTTATTTTTAGTTTCCGCGATCGCATTTTCTCTGGCTTCAAAAACCCGCAGTATTGCGATTACCTATGCCGGGGCAATTATTCTCGTAATGCTGTATCTTGCATCTTTAATTATGGTCGGAGTTGATGTGATCAATTTTGAACAATATCAACTTTGGGCAATGTTAGATCCATTTGGTTTTTATGCTTTTGAAGAACAAACCTTAGCCTGGACGGTCTATCAACATAATACACTCATGCCGCCCTTGAGTCAAACCTTAGTTTGGAATCGATTAATTTGGATTGGTGTGGGTTTAGTTCTGTTTGTTGGAGGCTATCATAGCTACTCAATGAAACTGATGAATTCTGCCCGTTCAAAGTCTATTAAGCCAGTTAAAAATCAAGATGTTTCTCCATCTTCTTTTATTCAAAATCAGAAACAGATTGACTTGTTTATTCCTTCTCCAGAATCGCAGGAAAGGTTGGGTTTAAAATCTTCAATTCAGCAATGGTTTGAACGGAGTTTTTTTGAAATCAAATCAGTTTTACAAGGGAAAGCATTTTTACTCCTAACAGGCTTCGGTTTAATTAGCCTCATACTCTCAGCAATGGGAACCCGTTCCTATAATTATTCAAATCCCAGTACAGATATTTTAATTCATTCTGCCAATATTTACTTAGAATATATCCTTTTCGCCATTATTATTATCTATTCGGCTGAACTCATGTGGCGCGATCGCAATTTTCGCCTACAATCGGTTTTAGATGCCACACCCATTTCAAATTCGGTTTTACTGTTATCAAAACTCACAACCCTGTTTGTCATCATTACCATTAACTTACTGGTGGCAATGGCTGTGATGGTAATGTACCAAATTTTTAGCGGATATCAAAATTTTGACCAACGGTCACAGCAGGCTCCGTCGTTTTACGGCGGAGTAATCTGTGACTTTCCGCTGTACTTTCAAATGCTTTTTGTCGAACATGGACCGTACTTTTATTTAACTGCTATTTTAGCATTATTTACCCAAGTCATAACCCGACATAAATATGCGGGGATGGCACTGGCATTAGCCATTTCCCTATCTAAAATACCCTTAGATGCTTTGGGTTGGTATCACAATCTTTATCGTTTTGCAGCCACAAACGACATTGATTATTCCCCGATGAACGGCTATGGTCATTTGTTTACAGGACACCTCTGGTACAGCCTTTATTGGGGTATTTTTGGGATGATTTTAATGGTTATTGCCGCTATTTTTTGGCCGAGGGGAACGGTTGAGAAAGGACAGTGGAAACGTTCGTGGCGACAGGCGGGAAACGGAACCAAACAACTATTAGCAGGATTAACCGTCGTGTTTGCAGGGGTGGGAGGATGGATTTTTTACAATACAAATATATTAAATGAATATCAACCTCCGGGGAAAGAAGAAACCGCAGCAGAAATAGAAAAGCAATTCAAGCAATATGAAAGTTTACCCATGCCAGTGGTAACCGAAACTAAACTCAATATTGAACTTTATCCAGATGAGCGTTATTTTGTGGCAAAGGGTGAATATACGCTTGAAAATAAAACCCAAAAACCCATCAATGAAATCCACCTAATCACGTTTATTCATCTGAAGTTAGAAGACGTGAGTTATCCCGGTTTAAAACTGCGAGAAGCTCATCCAAAATGGGGATATTATATTTACGATCTCCAACAGCCTTTAATGCCGGGTGAACGTCAAATCATGCAATTTACAACTCTAACCCCGCGTTCTCAAGGCTTTGAAAATCACGTTAATAGTGATGATATTTATATGATTTATCCCAACGATGTTGTTGGCAATGGAACCAACTTATACAGCCCTTTTATTGTGCCATTTGTGGGCTATACTAAAATGGTAGAACATAAAAAAGCATGGCTGCGAGAGCAATTTAATTTACCCCCCCTCGACGAACGGATGCGAGATCATAACGATCCCATTAGACGTTCTCAAGGCTTGATGTTGACCCATTTGGGTTGGGGAAAAACAGAGATTATCATTGGAACTTCCGCCGAACAAACTGCGGTTACTGCGGGTAAATTAGTCAAGCAATGGCAATCAAATAATCGCAACTATTTTCAATATCAATCAACCACTCCCGACCCAGGTAAGTTTACCATTTATTCGGGTCGATATGCTGTTTATCGGGATAATAATTATCGGGTTCCGATAGAAATTTACTATCATCCTCAGCACGAACAGAATGTAAAGTTAATTGCCGAACAGGTTGGAAAAGCTTTAGAATTCTATGAAAAACAATTTGGAAATTATCCGTTTGAACAAGTTCGGATTGTAGAATTTGTTTACTATGATAGTATGGTCTTTTCTGAGGGGGGAGTGATTGGAATTCCCGAAGTTTTGGTGTGGAAAAGTGAAGCCGAGGGATTGGGGAAAGAAAATATTATTGATTGGGTGACTTATCTTTTGGCTTATTCTTGGTGGGAAGATCAAATTATTTCCGCCGATGTTGCTGGAGGAATGACCATTCGAGAAGCGCTGAGTTCCTATGCGAGTTCTCTCTATCAACGTTCTCGTCGAACCCCAGAACAACAGCATCTTTCCCGACAACAACTAATGCGAGATTTCTTTCGTCAGTTGGGTAAAATAGACTTCCAAGAACCGCCTTTGATTGATGTTTATAATGAGTTACCAATTGCCCGTTTTAAAGGGGGAATGGTGTTAGAACAGATTGAAAGTTTGATCGGACAAGATGCTTTACTCGCCGCAATCAAAGACTTTCTACAAACCTATCGTTACCAACCCGAACCTTACCCAACCATTCTAGATTTACAAGGTGCAATTCTCAAAAAAGCTTCTTCTAAACATCAAGAAATCATTCGGGATTTGTT
This sequence comes from uncultured Lyngbya sp., assembly GCA_964571155.1. Taxonomy (GTDB): domain Bacteria; phylum Cyanobacteriota; class Cyanobacteriia; order Cyanobacteriales; family Microcoleaceae; genus Capilliphycus. The sequence goes on from CAZNCM010000111.1 coordinate 15,323, forward strand.
TGCAAATGTTGTCACCTATCAAGTGGGAGTATCGGATGCGGTTTATGAAAGCTTACCCGATGGAAAGTACAAAGTAATGCTACAAATAGAAGCCCAAAAGTTGTATACTAAAAATTTGGGTCAGCAAGAATCAACAACCCTAGACTTTCCATTAACCGTTGCGCTGCTGAATCAGGATAGAGAACCAATATTTTCAAAACCTTATCAAATCTCAACCCAACAAGCAACTGTTGAAATTATCTTAGATCAACTGCCAATCTATGCAGCAGTCGATCAAAACTACATTTTACCTTCTGCATTTCTACAGGATAATATTAAGCGAATTCGTCCAAAATAGAAAACAGACAGAAATGTAGAGAAGGTTTTACCTCTCCCCCTTCCCCCCTCCTACAAGAAGAAGAGGGGTATCAAATAGGACGGGGTGAGGTTTTAAGGTGTTAATTAACCGAATGTTACATCGGGCGTTACCATGAACAATTCGGGGGTTAATTCATCGGAATCAACGCCTTGAAGAATTGCCAAAGTTTCTCCCGTTTCTATCACACTAATCATCGCACCCATATCACTGTCGGCGATCGCAATTTCATCAAAAGTGAGTTCACCTTCAACCAAACCGATCA
>CAZNCM010000112.1:0-15868 GCA_964571155.1 uncultured Lyngbya sp.
GCTGATGTTGCATCTGGATGCAAACAATGGCGTGACCACAGATGCCTCCGGTTTAGTTACAGGTTGGGCTGACCAGTCCGGTGTGGGCAACGACCTGAACACCAGTGCAGGCGACCCGACTCTCGTGACGAATGCCCTCAATGGTTATAACGTGGTACGTTTCGATGGCAATGGAGACAAGCTAGAACGTCTTGCCAATATCAATCTCCCGGAAGGCAATGCCGACCGCTCAGTGTTCATGGTTGCCAAATACAATGGAAACGGGGATGGAGGATTTAGCTACGGAAAAGCCTCACGAGACCGCACCTTTGGTTTGATGGTTGGTGGGGATGGCGATTTGTTGATGAAAGCTTGGGGCAATGCGGGTGATGCCGATAGTAATGTTGATGGTACAGGGGCAGGTTGGCTCTCGCAGTCGGTTGTCCTAGCAAACAGTACGATGAGTCACTACAAAAATGGCTCTTTGATTGACAGTAAAACCCACAACTACATTACCAATTTAGAAACAATGGTCTTAGGTGCTGACCTTGATAGTAGTCCTAATGTGGATATGGAGGTAGCAGAGATCCTGGTTTATGATGGCGCTTTATCAGAAGCCGAACGTCAACAAGTTGAGACCTATTTACAGCAGAAGTATCAAATAGTATGATGGAGCCGTAGCACATCATCATCAGTTTGAATAGTAGGCTGAACGCGCAACTCATGAATCATTCCGTAAGTTCTGGCTAACTTGCGGAGTGATTTGTAAAGTTAATAACTCTTAATGTGGAGCGTTTGATAAGAGCTTTGTTGGGGAATTCTTAATTCATAGGAACTACAATGATTCAGTATCTTTCCAAAATCCTATATGTATTACCCGCGAAAACAGGTAGTTTAATTCTTCTAGTCTGCTCATTTATCATTGTATCGACCTTAGAAGCTTTTGGGTTAGGGGTTATTGGCCCTTTTATGGGTTTAGCAACTCAGCCGGAACTTATTCATCAGATTTCCATCTTGAATTTTCTCTACGAGCGTTTTCCCTTTGGGCAAGAAAAGAATTTTATTGCAACTGTTGGCTGTCTAATTATTGTTTTATTTATTATCAAGTCATTTTTTAATTGGTCAGTTCAAGTGACTGTTTTTCGATTTAGCTACGAGCAAAAATGTGAACTAACAAGAAAGTTGATGAGAGGCTACTTGACAGCACCTTATACTTTTCATCTCAGAAAAAATAGTGCTTACATCATTCAAAACGTTGTCAATGAAACTAAAGCATTTGCTGATCGTATCCTGATTCCTTTTTTAAATTTGACTTCTAACTTGATGATCTTTATATGTTTAATTATTTTGCTGATTATTACCAACACTATGGCAATTGCTGTGATTATTGGGATTGTATTGCCTTTGTTGCTTCTATTTAATAGTTTTAAACATAAAATTAAGGAGTGGGGAAAGCTCGGCTCCGTATCTAATCAAGAAATTATTCGTTTTGTTAATCATGGGCTAGGAGGAATTAAAGAGACAAAAGTGATTGGATGTGAGTCTTACTTTGAGTCTAAAGTTGTTGATCAAGCACATCTATTTGCCCAGGTGATGCACAAGTTTTATTCCTATCGTCTCTTTCCGAGGATCATGATTGAAACTGTATTAATTGCTTTCCTCATTGGATTAATCGTTATCTCAATTGTGCTGGGCAATGATGTACAACAATTAATTCCGACTCTCAGTGTGTTTGCTCTAGTCGCGATTCGATTAGTTCCAGCGTTAACGAATATAACCAATGGTGTCAATGTTTTAAGAAATTCGGCTCACTCCCTTGATCGAATTTATCTAGACCTCAAAGAACTAGAGTCTGTTGATTTTTCTCTAGACCGAAAAACCGGATTGATAAGCACTTCCCAGAAATCCAATTCTTATATAGAAAGTTTACAACTTCCAGGAACCGATCAAAGTCAAATTCCATTAGAATTTAAGGAAGAAATTGTATTGGAAAATATTAGATACAGATATCCTGAGTCTAATATTGATTCACTGAGAGGCGTTTCACTGAAAATTGAAAAAGGTGAATCTATCGCGTTTATTGGTAAATCAGGAGCCGGAAAAACAACATTAGTAGATACTCTTTTGGGGTTATTAATTCCTCAAGAGGGAGATATAAAAGTTGATGGGAAATCGATCTATACCAGTGAAGGACTGAACTCGTGGAAAAAAATGGTTGGCTATATTCCCCAGTCTATTTTTTTGACGGATGACACCATCGAGAAAAATATTGCATTTGGCGTTCCTGAACACTTAATTGACTTCGATAAAATCAATAAGGCGATTGAGGATGCACAACTTTTAGAAGTTATTGAACAGCTTCCTCAAGGTTTAAAAACCTTAGTTGGGGAACGAGGCGTTTTATTGTCAGGGGGACAAAGGCAAAGAGTCGGAATTGCAAGGGCATTATATCACGACCGAGAAATTTTAGTTCTTGATGAAGCAACCGCAGCATTGGATAACGAAACCGAGAATCTGGTCACTCAAGCGATTAACTCTTTACGAGGTAGCAAAACTTTGATTTTGATTGCACACCGATTATCTACCGTAGAAAAATGTAATGTTATTTATGAAATGCAACAGGGAAAAATAATCAATTTTGGGAGTTATGAAAGTGTTGTTTTAAACAAAAAATCTTAGGAAAATTTGCTTGATCCCCATTAATATTAACGTTTTTATTATTTATCATTAGAGGTTATATGCCTTTGAGTCTACCCAAAAAAAGCCTTAACACTTTCATCAAACTGGCTAGTCTATTTATGATGATAGTCATTTTGACTTTAGCTGTTAGTTTTTTGGTTCCTCACGTCAGAACCGCTTTAATTTTTCCTGAAGAAAAAACTCCTTTAACAGCGACTTATGACCTTTGGGATTTAGGAATTGTCGATGCTAATGATGATCAACATCTAGATATTTTTACCTTGAATCACAGTGGGAGACAAAATTTATTGTTAGGATCAAGTTCTGGAGATTGGACTGATGTTCTTTCTCGCTGGGAATTGGATCAAGATAGAAATTTTCCGGGGTTGGAAGATTCTGATCGTGAACCCATTCTTGATTCTCCTGGATTATATATTTATCGAAAAAACTTTGATTTATACATACGCGGACATCAGACAAGCGATAACAACAAGCCCATTCAAGGAACGATCAAGTTATCTTTACCAATAGCCATTAAAAAACAACAGAATATGGATGTCAATATCCAAGAAAATTCTTTAGCATCAGGTGCGACTCAAACCACAGTCAGCTTTACGGATAAAAATTCTGGATTGCTTATACTTGAAGGTTTTGCAGAGATTCCTCATCAAGTTCATCTCAATAGTGACATACCACTGAATCAAGTTTATATTGGTATGCAAAAAGAACATCCTGCTAGTTATGATTTTACTTTAATGTGGAGAGATCGTCATACAATGGCTTGGGCAGATGTGAATGAAGATGGATATAAAGATATCTTTGTGGGTCGAGGTGCGGTGCGAGGTAAGATGGGTATTTTACCCGAAAAGTTTACGGATGAGTTGTTTGTCACTCGCACTAACCCATTCCGTTTTGAAGACACAGCAATTCCGTTAGGCTTAGTCAAGGAAGCTTGTCCAGTTAGACAATCAGGATGGGTCGATTTCAACAATGATAATAGGCTTGACCTCTATGTTGTTTGTGGTAGAATTGTGAAAGATCCTGGACAATATCCCAACCAACTTTATCGTCAAGAAAAAGATGGTCGATTTGTTAATGTTGCTGAGAAAGTCGGTTTAGATTTACCCAAGTCTGGTCATATTTGGTGGCTTGATATCAATGATGATGGGGATATGGATCTCGTCACTTCTCAGGAAGAAAATTTTCTAGTTTACGATAATGATATCGATCAAACTGGACAGTTTAAACTTAGTCAAACTGAAAAATTAGAGAGTACCATCACCAAGTTTGCTGTCGGTGATTTTGATTTAGATGGAGATCAAGATGTTTATGTAGTAACGGAAACATTAAACAGCATACTCATTAACAATGATGGCATTTATGTCCAGCAATCTCCAGAATCGATAGGTTTACCCACCGAAGGCTTAACAGCAAATTGGGTTGATTATGATAATGATGGACTGCTTGATTTATACGTTGTTCCATCTGGCTTATATCGTCAAAAGCCTAATCATCGATTCCAGGAAACCCAATTATTGGATATTCAGTTTTTAAATTTCCAAACTTGGGATGCTCTGTCTGCTTGGTTTGATGCAGACAATAACGGGACAAGAGACTTATTACTCACTTATAAACAAAGACCCTCTCTATTCCAAAAAACACCTTCTCTGAAAGAACGCATTCTCAATCAGTTATTGAAAGAAAATACTTCTCGGATTTGGCAATCAAAGTTTTATCGGAACAAGAAGCAGGGTAATCATTGGATTGAACTTGAGTTGATGGGTTCCCCAGGAAATCCCCAGGCGCTCGGAGCAAAAGTGGAGGTTGTTTGTTCTAATCAATCCCAATTTCAACAAGTTGGTCATTCGGAAAATTCTCACTATTCTCAAGGTCATTATCGCTTATATTTTGGTCTGGGTCAGCATGAAAGACCAGATTTGATTAAAGTGACATGGCCAGATCGAACGACTCAAGAAATCCAATCCCCATTGGCTGACCGCTTATTTGTGATTCAAAAAGAAGTTAAGGGCTAAACTCTGGTGAGTAATCGGTATAACCATGAAAACAGACTTAAAATAATTTGATTTTAAAAACGAACATGAAAATAAATTTATGGAAGAACTCAATTAAGCCGACTTTAAGAACGATTAAATCTCAAATTTTGGGTGATGAATGGAAAGACAAAATTAAACCAATTGAGTGGTATAACTTTCCTTCCTGGGTTCAACATACGATTTCAGATGACTTTAAACGTTATCCAGTCACAGATAGACCTTGGTCTTTAGAACGGTTTCGAGGATTGTTCTTTCCTAATCTCAAAAAACCTGTTTTTGTATTTGGTGCGCCTCGATCTGGAACAACATTTTTAGGTCGTTGCTTGGCTGAGTTACCAGAATTTAGCTACCATTATGAGCCTGTTCTGACTAAAGCTGCGGTAAGATATGTATACACAAAGCAGTGGAATCAAGCCCAAGCAGAGCTACTGTACAAAAATGTTTATCAATGGCTGATGCGACTGCATGGCGATGGCGATCGCCGTTTCATTGAGAAAACACCTCGAAATAGCTTTATTGTACCTTTTCTGTATGAAACATTTCCTGATGGTCGTTTCATCCATATCATTCGCGATGGACGAGATACTGCGATATCCCTGGCTAAACAGCCCTGGTATCGAAATGATAGCAAAGGGTGTGGTGCTAAAGATGGTGGGGGTTATCCCTATGGGCCAATGGCTCGATTTTGGGTTGAACCGGATCAAGTTGATAAGTTTGAAACAACCAATGATATCCATCGATGTGCATGGTTGTGGCGGGTATATGTGCAGACTGCTTTGAAAGGATCTGCGAATTTACCTTCTGATCAATATTATGAACTGAGGTATGAAGATCTGGTGACTAATCCCAGTGAACAAGCAAACAGTTTGTTAGATTTTTTAGAAGTTGATGACTCGACATCACGAACTCAATTTTCACAATTTGTGATTAAAAAAGCAAGCCGAGATTCGATTGGAACCTGGAAACTGGAATTGTCAGAAGCCCAGAAACAGGAAATAGAGCAGGAAGCGGGTGAGCTACTGAAGCATTTAGGATACATTCAATAAATTATTTTTGAGGTAAAAGGAGATCAGGTTGTGTTAGTTTATATTTCGTCCTATCCGCGCTCAGGAAGTTCATTAGTTCAGCAAACAATTAATACTTTTTTTGAAAAACCCTGGACATCTGTTCATACCACTGATCGAACTAGACCACTGGAAAAAATTGCAGGCTGTCCCGATTATTTTAAGAATTGGCGCTATGATCAAAGCATTCTATCTCAAAAGAAAACGATTTTACAACAGGGTCTTGAGAAGTTAAATCATAAAATTTTTAAAATTTATAATCTCGATCAATGGATCGCGCTTTATGATCTGAATATTCCCCCTTATACCCAAAATTGTCGTTACTTACTTCCGGGTTGTTTTAATGTTTTAACCGAAAAAAATCGAAAAATTTTAGCGAGTGAAGAAACTTGCTTTTTTGTGAAGACACATTATCTTCCCTATCGCAAATATTTTGATAATGAATATGTTATCCAAAGCATTCGCAATCCCTACAATGTTTTTATATCCTACAAGCAATTTATCAAAAAATTTCACAACCAGGATATAAATTTAACTGAGGTTATTCAGGGAAATGTACCTTTCGGTTCTTGGAGTAAATGGCATGAAAGCTGGAATCATAAAAGCTTAGAACTAGGCGAAAAATTCTTGCAAATCAAGTTTGAAGATATACTTCAGTCAGATCGAGTCAAGATTTGCGAGAAAATTTCATCAATGATTTCTGTTTCCTACAACGAGAATAATAATCAGCCTTCTTGGGAAGACTTACAGAAAATCAACCCCAATTATTACCGCTCGGGGAATATTACTGGAGAAGAAGTTTATAACTCTTACACTCAAGAGCAGGTTAATCTAATTGAAAATTCACATGGCTCAGTGATGAAAAAACTAGGTTATGGAGTGGAAAAAAGGTAAAACTTTACTAGGATTGAATCGGGAGAAAACCATTGAGTTATTCAGGGAGATTAGAAACAATGAGTTTTGATGGATGTCAAAATCAAACGAGCGAAATGACCAACAAGAAGACAATTAACGTTATTTTTATGTCTCACTGGTTTGATAATCCTTATAAAAGATTATTAATCTCAAATTTAGAAAACTATAATGTCAAAGTTGAGGAATATCCAAACCGTGTCTTTTTTCTCTCCCAAGTCCTCAAAAAAGGTAAACCTCAAATTATTCATCTTCAAACGTTACATCGTTTTTTCGTCTCAAATAATAAGATCTATTCCTGGCTAAAATTTACTGCATTTATTATCCAGTTGCTGATTTTAAAACTCATCAAAGTTAAAATAGTATTCACAGTCCATGAGTGGCAAGATAAACTCTGTGATGGTAGACATGATATTACTCCTTTACAAGCCCTAATTATTGGTAAATGTTTGTCAGGGATCGTGACTCATTGCCCAAGTACAAAAGAGATGATTACTGAGGCGATGAATCTGAAAAATCCTGATAAAGTTTTTGTGGTTCCTCATGGTAACTATATTGGTGTTTATGAAAATCAGATTTCTCGCTCAGAAGCTCGGAAAAGCCTAAACATTTCGAGCGATGATTTTGTTTTTTTATTGTTTGGTGGTATACACAAGGGAAAAGGAACCTTTGATGGAATAGAAGCTTTTCAGAAAATAGCCAGTAATCAGACTCGTTTAGTTATCGCTGGACTAGCTTCGACTAAAGTCTTGAAAGAGGAAGTTTTAGCTGCTGTGAAAGGATGGGAAAATATCTCCTTTGTTGGTGCCGAGCATGGAATTCCTGATGATGAAATTCAACTTTACATGAATGCTTCAGACTGTGTTGTTCTACCGTATAAGATATTTACAACTTCAGGTGTGACGATATTAGGAATGTCTTACTCTAAAGCTTGTATCGCTCCCAAATTAGATTTTTTTAATGATATTCTGGATGAAAAAGGTGCTTTTTTTTATGTTCACAACAATAACGAAAGTTTGGCAAAAGCGATGAGTTTAAGCTTAGAGAATAAAGGTGATATTTTATTAGAAATGGGCAAGTACAACTATGAAAAAGCAAAACAATGGGATTGGAACTCGATTGCTGGAAAAACCTATGATGTCTACCAATATTGTTTAAAGACATAAGATCCATCATCAAATCTTGATCACACTTAATATGTTGAATTAAAAATTGGAACAAACATGACATTACCTAGCTTTTTAATTATTGGTGCTGCCAAAGGTGGTACTACTTCTATAGCAGAATATCTTAAACAACATCCACAAATTTATATTAGTCCGATTAAAGAACCATTCTTTTTTTCATTGGAGGGACAAAAACCTAGTTTTTGTGGACCTGGAGATCAACACGCTTTCAGTCTGGCTGTCACAGATCTTGCTGATTATCGTCGGTTATTTGAAGGTGTAAAAAATGAAGTGGCTATTGGTGAAGCATCGACAACCTATTTGTATACTTCTCACTCAGCAGAAAAAATATACCAATGTATTCCCCAGGTAAAACTAATTGCTGTTCTGCGAAATCCAGTTGAAAGAGCTTATGCGAGTTACCTTCATTTAGTTCGTGATGGTTATGAAACAATAATGGACTTTTCTGAGGCTCTAAATCAAGAACAGCAACGCATTAATGATAACTGGATGCTTTTGTGGCACTACAAACAAGTTGGGTTTTATTATTCTCAGCTCAAACACTATTTTAACAGATTTGATCCCCAGCAAATTAAAGTTTATCTCTATGATGATCTAAAAGCAAATCCTCTTGGACTCATGAAAGATATTTTTACTTTTCTTGATGTAGATGATACTTATATTCCTGATCTTTCCACTAGATATAATGTCTCCGGTATTCCTAAAAATAAATGGCTACATAATCTGATGTCTAGTAAGAACATAGTCAAGACAATCGCTCAACCTTTTGTTCCACGTTCTATACGGCAAGTCATTAGAAAAAGAAATCTTGATAAGCCTACTCTATCCAGGGAAATCCAAGACTATCTCATTAATGTCTATCGGGAAGATATCATGCAGCTTGAAAACTTAATTGGTCGAGATTTAAGTCAGTGGCTAAAATCTCATGGAGATGAGTGAACTGAAAACCTTTCAATTCAAGTCAAATAACTAAGGAATTTCAAAAAGATGAAGTTGAACGAAAGATTGATAGGAATTGATTTATTTCGAGGAATCGCTATTTTTTCAGTTGTTCTTCTTCACTCCGATCAGGGAGTTGCTAATCCTCCTTGGGTTTGGAATAGAATTACCGAATTTTCTGGGTTTGCAGTTCCGTTCTTTTTAGCGACATCTTTCTATTTTTCGGTGATGAAAATCAAGATGTCACCCGATAAATTTGATCTTAAAAAGAGAATCATGCGCCTATTACCTCCTTATCTAATTTGGACGGGTGTTTATATCTTATACAAAGTTTTTAAATATACTATAGATTCTAACATCGAACAGCTAAAAAATATCTTTCACGATCCGATTGCACTCATTTTTTTCGGGAGTTCTTCAATTCAAATGTACTTTTTACCCCTGTTGATTACAGGTACATTTACATTGATTTTAGTAAAGTTTTTGATTAAAACTAATCTGAGACTCAGAGCCTTGATCATTCTTCAAATTCTCAGCCTGATTATATACGAAGTCATTTTGCGTTCGGGGAACTCGGTTCAAAACTACTATGCGTTCCAGCCTTTACTCAACTCCATTTCACCCAATCTTGCCGACGATCAAATCATTAGGATATTTGCAGTTTTCTTGGCTTGGACATTTCTTTGTTTACCTTACCTTTTGACAGCAATGATTGTCAATCATTTGTTAGCCAGTGAAGCATTTTTTAAGAGTCAATTCTTAAATAGTAAAAAGTTTTTTCTAATTTTGATGACAGTTTTTGTAATTGTCAATTTAGTGAGTACAAAAGATACAGATTGGGGAACTTCCTCTTTGGGTTCAACTTATGCAGTGGCTAGAGGTTTCATTTCTCTGCTTGTTGCTATTTTCTTATCTGCCCGTCTACACAGTAAAGATTTAATAAAAAATTTAAGTTTTTGCTCTTTTGGGATTTATTTATCACACATGATATTTGTGGAGTTTTTAATGATACTAGACAATAGACTGTATTCAGAGGCATCTTTGAGAAACACAACAATGGGTTTAATGTTATTTGCAAGCTGTAGCTTCTTTTTAAGCTGGACTGCTACATACTTTCTGACTCAAAATAAACAGCTTTCCAAATTGCTATTTGGTTAGGTTCGTCTGATTATTATAGTTGAAATCTATCAACATTTAGCTTATTAGTTAAAGGAGCAAATTTAAAAACCATGAATATCTTACATTTAAGTACCTGTGATATTGAAGGGGGAGCCGCACGTTCAGCTTATCGGCTTCATTGTGGCTTAAGAACAATAGGACTGCAATCAAATATGTTGGTTCGTGCCAAGTCGAGTCTTGACAAATCAGTAATTTCAGAAAAAAAATTGATGACAAAACTTGGCCCAGTTTTTAATGGCTTACCTCTAAAATATTTCTATCCAAACCGAGATTCTCAACCCTTCTCTACTCAATGGTTTCCTGATGCCTTAGCTTCAGAAGTTCAGCGTTTAAACCCAAGTATTATTAACCTACATTGGGTTTGTAATGGTTTTTTGAAAATTGAAACTCTTAGGGATTTTAAGAAGCCATTGGTGTGGACATTACATGATATGTGGGCATTTACAGGGGGATGTCACTATAATCAAAATTGTGACAAGTATATGGATTCATGTGGAGATTGTCCTCAACTCGAAAGTAAGCGGGATGTAGACTTATCTCGTTGGATCTGGAAACGTAAATCTAAAGCTTGGCAAGATTTAAACCTAACAATTGTTACTCCAAGCCAATGGTTGGCAAAATGTGCAGGTCATAGTTCTTTATTCAAAAATCAACCAATTAAAGTTATTCCTTATGGCTTGGATACAACACTCTATAAGCCGATCTCTAAATCAATTGCACGAGAAATTTTGAACCTTCCTCAAGACAAGTTATTGATCTTATTTAATTCAATGAGTTCAAAAGATACTCGCAAAGGTTTTTCTTTACTAAAGCAAGCCTTAAAATTTTTGAGTCAATCCTCCCAATGGAAAGAGGAGATAGAGTTAATTATACTGGGTGAAAGCCAAGCAAAAACTTCAGAAGATTTAGGACTAAAAGCTCACTATTTAGGTCGATTTAATGATGATATATCAATTGTATTAGCTTACAATGCAGCAGATGTTTTTGTTGCACCTTCCCTACAAGATAATTTGCCGAATACGATTCTTGAAGCTATGGCTTGTGGGATTCCAAGTGTTGCTTTTAATATTGGTGGTATGCCTGATATGATTGATCATCAGTCTAATGGCTACCTAGCCCAGCCTTTTGATATAGAGGATTTAGCTGAAGGGATTGTTTGGGTACTAAAAGATTTAGAACGCCACAAAAAGTTGTGCGATCAATCCCGAGAGAAAGCAGAACGGGAGTTTACTTTAGAACTCCAAGCTTATCGCTACCAGTCCCTTTTTCAAGAAATTTTAAGTCTTATCTAGTTAGGATGTTAAATATTTACATTTTTGATGATTTACTGTATAATAAACCTATCAATTTTTATTCAATAAACTGCTGTAACCCTTATGTCTACAATCACTCCCAGAGTTCCCCTAAAACCGTCAGACAAAAATAGAAGTTTAGAGCAAATTAAAGAACATTATGAGATTGAGAAAAAATTATTCAGTCAACTCCGCAACTCTACTAAAGAAGAAAGAAAAGAACTTTATACACTTCTTTACGATCAACTCCTTGAACAAGTGCCGCATCATCCCCTTTTAACCCGAAAGTCCGATCCTGATGTTACGGCTTGGATCGTCAATCAACGAATGCAGCTTTTAGGACGGTTCTTAAGTCCTGACCTCATATTTATGGAGATTGGACCCGGAGATTGCAGTGTATCTCTAGAAGTCTCTAAGACGGTTAAAAAAGTCTATGCGGCTGATGTCTCTACAGCGATTACTAAGCGTTCAGATTTACCGAGTAACTTTGAGTTAATTATTATGCCTGATGGGTGCAGTATTCCTATACCCGAAAATACGGTAAATCTTGCTTATAGCCATCAACTCATGGAACATCTTCATCCCGAAGATGCTATTGAACAACTTCGCAATATTTGTAGAGTATTGGCTCCCGGAGGTCAGTATATTTGTATTACCCCTAATCGTTTATCCGGTCCCCATGACGTTTCCCAATATTTTGATGAAGTTGCAACAGGATGGCATTTGAAAGAGTATACAGTTACAGAACTTTATAATTTATTTAAGCAAGCTGGTTTTTCGCATATCAAATGGGTTAAAAGTAAGCCCAAAATGTACATCGAAATTCCTTTAGAAATGGGGATAACCTCCCTAGTCGAATTGACAGAAAATATTCTGGATTCGCTGCCTTTTTCACTCCGCAGAAAGATAGCAAGTACCCCCCTATTATTTAGAGGAATGACCATCATCGGGACTAAATAAATAGACAAAATGCCGCACAACCATCTCATGCTCTTTGATCTCTCTATCGGAGGGCATCATCCAACCTATATTCGATACTTGATTCAATATTGGTATCAAGAAAAACGACCCGAACAGTTATCAGTTGTCGTCATTCCTAAATTTATCACTGAACACGCAGATGTGGTTAATTTAGCCAGCTTAAACCCGTCAAATCCTATTAAATTTGTAGCGATTACGAAGGAAGAAGAAAGCAGAATTAACGCTAGAAAAACCCGCCTTCAAAGAGCCTTTCGCAACTTTCGAGAATGGAATCTTCTCTGTAAATATGCAACTCAATTAAAAGCCGATCACTGTCTGATTTTATATTTTGATACCTGTCAACAACCCTTAGCCCTCGGCTTATCCTCTCCTTGTCCGTTTTCTGGGATTTATTTTCGTCCAACCCTACACTATAGTCAATTCCAAAACTCACAATCTCAGGAAAAAAATCAACAATCCAATTGGCTAGAAAAACTCATTCTCTCTCGAATTTTGCGACATCCCAAACTGAAAACACTCTTTTGTCTCGATCCGGTTGCAGTTGAATCTTTACATGATCATTTTCAAACCTCTACGAAAGTGCTTTATCTTCCCGATCCGGTTGAACCCTTTCCCCCTTCTTCTCTATCTTCGTTAGAAATTCGATCACGTTTAGGTATTGAACCCAACCGCCAAGTTTTTCTGTTGTTTGGTGCGTTAACAGAACGGAAGGGCGTTCATCAACTTTTAGAAGCAATTTCTACTTTACCCGATCAATATTGTGAACAAATCTGTTTATTATTTGTCGGAAAACTTGCGATTCGCATAGAAACTCAGTTTAAAACTCAAATTAAAGCCGTTTGTAAAGTCAAACCCGTACAAATTTTAGAAAATTATGGATATATTCCCGACTCGGAAATTTCCCAATATTTTCAAGTTGCTGATTTTATCTTAGCTCCTTACCAACGTCATGTCGGGATGAGCGGAATTTTGTTGTTGGCCGCCGCAGCAGAAAAACCTTTACTGAGTTCAGATTATGGTTTAATGGGAGAACTCGTACACCGCTATGAATTGGGCTTAACGGTTGATTCGACTCAACCGAGTGAAATTGCTCGGGGATTAACTCAATTCATGCAATCGTCTGGGAAAAATTTTTGCAATCCTGAAAAAATGAGACAGTTTGTAGGGGATAATTCAGCTCAAAAGTTTTCAGAAATTATTTTTAATTTTATTTGATAGTGGTTTGAAAGCTGGCTTAACTGTCATAATTTAATGACATTAGATTGAGGTAATTTTTATGATTATGCCGAATTTTTTACTGATCGGTGCAGCAAAAGCAGGAACATCTGCAATTTACGATTACATTGATCAACACCCACAAATTTACATGAGTCCCGAAAAAGAACCGATGTTTTTTGCTTTTGAAGGCGAGAAACCTAACTTTTCCGGTCCGGGTGATGATCACAGTTCAAATTACTATTCAGTCACCGATTTAACCGCTTATCAAAATCTTTTTAAAGGGGTATCAACGGAAAAAGCAATTGGAGAAGCTTCTGCATTATATCTCTATCATCCCAAAGCACCTGAACGCATTTCTCATTATATTCCCGATGCTAAACTGATCGCAATTTTACGCGATCCGGTTAAAAGAGCTTACTCCAATTTTTTGCATCTAGTTCGAGATAGTCGTGAGCCGTTAACAAACTTTACAGAAGCAATGCAACAAGAAGATTCTCGTATTAATAACAATTGGGAATGGTTTTGGCGCTATCGACACCTCGGATTTTATTCTGAGCAAATTCAACGATATTTAGAGCGATTTGACCAAAACAAAATTCGGATTTATCTGTATGAAGATTTTACCAAAGATCCGGTGGGACTGCTGCAAAATTGCTTTGAATTTTTAGAAATAGACACTACCTTTGTTCCTGATATGTCGGCAAAAGTTAATGTTTCGGGTTTTACAAAAAACAAAGCTTTACACAATTTTCTGAGACAACCCAATCCGATTAAAAATTTTGCTAAAGTCTTTCTACCCACAAAATTAGCTAAACGAATGAAAGCCTCTGTGCAGAACCAAAATCTAGTTAAACCTGAACTCTCAGACGAAGTTAGACAGGAACTCATCGAAACCTATTTTCGGGATGATATCCTGAAACTGCAAGATCTGATCAAGCGAGATCTATCTGCTTGGTTAACCTAAAACAAAGATCTAGACAAAAGTGAAACTAAGGGTTAAAAGTATCTTAGCGATCGCAATTGCGATACTCAATCCTTCTTTAAAACTGAGGAATGCCTAAACTCATTATCCAGATTCCTTGCTACAACGAAGAAGAAACCCTGGAAATTGCCCTTGCCCAGCTTCCTCGTCAAATTCCCGGTATTGATACCGTAGAATGGCTGATTGTTAACGATGGTAGCCTAGATCGCACAGTCGATGTCGCTCGTACTTGCGGGGTTGATCATATTGTCAGTTTTGAATACAATCAAGGCTTGGCAAAAGCATTTATGGTCGGAATAGAAGCCAGTCTGAAAGCGGGGGCTGATATTATTGTTAATACCGATGCCGATAATCAATATTGTGCCGAAGATATTCCCCGTTTAATTGAGCCAATTTTACTGGGTTATGCAGAAATTGTGGTCGGGGCTAGACCTATTCGCCAAATTAAACATTTTTCCCCGAGTAAAAAGTTCTTGCAACAACTCGGAAGTTGGGTAGTTCGTGTAGCCAGTAGCACTAATATTCCTGATGCACCAAGCGGGTTTCGGGCGTTTAGTCGCAATGCAGCAATGCAAATTAATGTTTTTAATGAATATACTTATACCCTAGAAACCATTATTCAAGCTGGACAAAAGGGAATTGCCATTACTTCGGTTCCGGTTCGGACTAATCCTGATTTACGACCTTCTCGTTTAGTTAAGAGTATTCCCTCTTATATTAAACAGTCAATTTTCACGATTTTACGAATTTTTATGACCTACAGACCGTTACGTTTTTTTGCGGTCTTTGGGAGTATTCCTTTTACTTTAGGATTTTTGTTGTGTGTGCGTTGGCTTGTGTTATTCTTTGAAGATATGACCCGAGCAAGAACACCGAGCTTGATTTTAGCGGCAATTTTAATTATCATTGGCTTCCAACTTTGGATGTTTGGTTTAGTGGCGGATGTGATGGCAGTTAACCGAAAAATTTTAGAAGATGTGCAGTTACGATTACGAAGATCTGAGTTTGAAAAGTTTACAAATTCTAAGTAATATGGACTCATTGCAGTGATCAAGCGTATCGTTTCTATCTTAATTAGTTTGGGGATTTTAATTATTCTTTATTCCCAAATTGATCTTGTCGGTTTAGCGGAGATCTTTCAAAATTGCGATCGCCAATGGATGGTGATTAGTTTAGGAATGGTAATTCCAATTACAGCTTGGCGACTGCAACAACTCATGCCCCAGGGAACAAGTTTGAGATTTACTGAGGCAAATCGTTTAATTTTAGCGGCTTCTGTCCTGAATATGATCTTACCCTCGAAAATGGGGGATATTGTCAAGGCTTACTTCATGCAGCAACGGGGACATTTAAAGGGATCATTATCTTTATCTCTCGTTGTCTTTGAAAAGACTTGCGATCT
>CAZNCM010000113.1:0-5116 GCA_964571155.1 uncultured Lyngbya sp.
CTCAAACCCGCAGCCCATTCTCTCAAGTCTATTAGCGGAACGTTGGGCGCTTTAACACTCTTTGAACTCTGCGAACAGTTGGAGATGAAAGCCCGTGAAACCCTAGAAAAAGGTGTTCCTTTATCAGAAAATATTACCACAATTTATGATAAAATAACGGCAGAGTTGGGATGGGTAAAAGCAGCTTTACAACTCGAAGTCAAACGTTCCCCGTAGGAGCGCTCTTGTTTGCGCCCATCAAACACCCATCAAACGCTCCTATCCCAGAAATCAATTTCTGGGCTAAAAACCGAAGTCGCTTGAAACCGACTATCCGAATTTACACCATTAAACCGTCATCCAAAACCATCTCAAAACTTACTCCTCCTACTTGTGGGTTGCTTGTGGGTTGCGAGTTAAATTGATGGGGATTGATGGGTTACGCTTCGCCAACCCCTCCTACAATTTTATTGATTGCTTACCGGGTTAACTTCTCGAACGATGGCTTCTATTTCCTGTCGAACTTGTTCCAGACGTTGACGCTGTTGTTGTATCCAAGCTTGATCTTGTTGGCGCTGTTGAACAGATTTTTGATAATCTTTTTCTTGCTGTTCTAGTAGATTTTCGCAGAGTGAAATCCCCTCGTTAATTAAATCACTCGCCAATTCAACTCGGGTATCATACATGGCTTCAATTTGCTCACAAATATTGTCGAAAAGTTCTTGTTTAGATTCATAAAAGTTTTTCAAACCTGCCTGACAAACTTCTTCCTTAACTTTAGCACTAATGTTCTCCTTATTCTTACCAAAGAATGCAGAACTGACTACTCCAGTGACCGCTCCACCTACACCACCTATCAATAATGGAATCAACCCTATTCCTGTAAATGCTAACGCTGCGCCTATTGCTAATCCACCTGCGGTTCCCAGACCAGCAAATAAATGAAAATCTTCTTCTTCATTCTTCTGAGACTTCAGTGTAGGATTAATCCCTAATTCTCGACAAGCATTCACATTTCCAATTAGAGTAGAGGTAAATTGATTACCGATATATGTATCGAGTTTGCTATCTAATCGAGTTAAATCATTTTTGATTTCTTCAAGTTCATATTGAATGAATCCATTTATATTTTTAAGCCTGTCAAGCAACAGGTCATCTTTTAATGTTGATTCCCACCCTTTAATTTCTTTTAAAAGAGAAGCCATAAATTGATCTCCATAGTCTTTAATTAACTTTTTTTTGTCTTTGAATGGAGAATAGGTTGAAGTCCATTGTTCGCTTGATTGAATAATGCGCTCATCCAATTGATCAACCCATTTATTCCAAGATTCAAGAACTTCATCAATCACATCTTCTACTTCTTGATCTGCAAAGTTTGTGATTTTTACATACCGTCCACTGATTTCTCCCATTTGTTCAAAAATTTCTGTCTTTCCAGCTTCAGAGAGTTGTAGTTTTCCTTCTAAAAGATTCTCGGCTTGATGCAAACCTTCTAACCCAGACCGAATTAACTTGTTAACTTCTGTCGTCGCTTTATTGACCTCTAAAATTCCTCGTTCCTCAGTCATAAACTTTTCTATAGATTGAGTAAAATGAGAAAAACTTTGCAGATACTCATTCTCCGTTCCCGCTAAAATTGCATTGAGGGTTGCTTGTGCAGAAATAAAATGAATTCGGTTTTCTCCGCCAATGATAGGATTTTTCCCCATCACCAAATTTTCTATCCGTTTTTGTACCTGCTGACGATCATTTTCGCTGCGAAGTAAATCCCAGAAATTCACCAAGATAAACAAATTATTGGCGGGTTCCTGTTCGTTTCCGCCATTGAGTTGATTTTTCAGAATTTCCAGTAACTCTCGTTCTCCCTGCGTGACAGGACGCGAAGCATTCATTACAAAAATCACAACATCCGTATCTTTTAGCAGTTGTTTAGTGATGTCCGTTCGTTCTGGATGTTCGTTCAACCCCGGAGAATCAACAATTTCAACCCCATACTGACACAACTCTAAGTTAGGATGCTCAAAAATAATTTCGCTAATTTGAATAACTTCAGAATTCGCCAATTCTTCGGTTAGATCTCCCAATGCAGCTTCTTCAGAAATCGCCGCTTTTTCTTGATACTGTTCTAACGGGATTTCTTCTTCTCGTTTATCTTTGTAACAACAAATCACCCGTTTTTGTTCTCCATATCTCAAAACCGTTACCGTTCCGCTACAGGGAATAGCTCGAACGGGTTGGATTTCTTCACCCAGTAAAGCATTTAAAATCGTTGACTTTCCTTGACTAAATTCACCCACAACCGCAACTCGAAAACGCTGAGATTGTAGCTTTTTAGACACTTCGCCAATTTTATCTATTAAAGATGCACGAAGAAACCCTCTCTCCTTACAATTCTGTACAATTTGATAAATATCAACACATTTTCGATCAAGCTGGCGTTTGTATTCTTGAAAGGCTTGTAACGCCTCATAGGAAATGGTGCGATGGTGTTGGCTTTTTTTCTTTTCGGAAACAACCGGAAGAACCGCCAACATTTGACTCGCCGCTTTCACAAACACGCTATCTAAATCGTGAAACCAAACCGGATCGAGTAAAAATCTGACTTTTTCTAAATATTCCTTATCTACAGAAGCGGGATTACTAAACGCCGATTCTAATACGTTTAAATATTGCGGTTCAAGTCCCAAGCGGTTCGCTAAATTTTCTAAATATTTTTTCTCTCGTTCATCCATATCTCCATCTGCTGCTGACATTTCATAACCAAAACCAATCAGTAACAGCTTTTCCGATTCCGAAAAAGATGCAGTCAGCAACAACAACTCATTAATATTCTGATATGTTTTTTGGAGACGAACTCCCTGTTTCATTAATTTGACTAATTCGCGAACATTTCCGGCTTCTGGAATAAAGCGACGGAGAGTAATTAGAAGCCGTTGTGTTTCCTCTTGATCAACTTGATTATCAGCAGCTATCACACCCAACAATACACAGACTAAAGCGGCGAGAAAGACAACGGGAGGGCTGAGATCTTCTTCTTCAAGTTTGTGTCCGGTGATGCGAGATAGTAGATCTACGGTATCGGCGTTAATTAATGACATATCCATGAGTCGTCAATCTCCTCAATTTTAGTGATTGATAGGTTTTTATTGAGAACTTCCGTAAAAATACGGAGATAAAAATTCTCTAGTGAAAACTAACTAACAAATCAATTTTTCTTGATTCACTACAATTCGAGTTAAAGTAAAATTAGAGTAATGCTTCTACACGAAGATAGTATATCATTCGACTAGAAAGCAGGGTCATTCTAAAATAAAAAACTTAACAATCATGGAATACATCTTCAGTGCAGGAAGTCAAGCTCTTTTGGCCGCAGGTAAACTGCTTCAAGTCACCACAAGTACAGGTCAAGTTTTGCCATTAGTACGAGATCCTGCTACGGGTCGATTTGTAGAAATTGCAAAAGGTGCATTCATAAACGACGATCATTTGTCACCTGTAATTGGTGGAAATATGTTTCAAAATCTCAGGGGTTCTCAACAAATATTAGGACAGTTAGACGTTATTAAATCGAGCCTGGGAGTGTTGCAAGCAACAACAGCTTTTATCGGCGTGGGTGTAGCGGCGACGGCTGTACTTTCGGCGGTTAATTTATGGCAAACCTTTAAATTGCGAGAAGACGTTAAACAATTAAAATTAGAACTCCGGGACGGTTTTCTTGACCTCAAACAAGCCTTAAGAAGCCAGGGCGTTGAAATTATTCAACATTTGGATCAAGTCGCCGAAGATATCAAGTTTAAACAGCATCGCCTCGAATATCTCAAAGCCTATTCACGGTTTATTCAAGCGACTAAATTAATGAAAACAGCCACGACAATCGAAGATTTAGACGCGAGAAAAGTAGAACTTTCTAACGCCCGTCAAACCCTCGGAGAAGCGTTGGCGATTTACAATAGTCCCCATTTGTTATCAGAAACTTCCGCACCCGGAAAACTGCGAAGACACGAATGTGCTTGGGCGATAGAACAAACGATTTGTCTCACCTATCAGCTACAAAATGAACCCAAAGCGTTAAAACAGTCCGTTTCTGAGTTACAAGAAAAAATTCGTCAAGATTCCTTAGAAGTGATTGAATCTTGCCAAACTGAAGAAGAATTAGACTTTATATTCCCCGAATTGACCCGCATTCACGACCATGATTTAGCGGCGTTGTCAGCGTGGGAAAATCAAATCGATTGGATAATCAGTTTACCGCCAGAAGAATTAAAACTATTAGCAAGTGCAGATTTTCAAGAGTCCGCCGAAACCCCAGAAACACAATTAAACCCCGTTGCAGAACCGCCGGAATTCCAATATTATCAAGAGTTAAAGACAAAATCTCATCCTGCATCTTTACACGATCAACTTTTATTTTTAATGAACCCAGAATTGCGGCGGGAGTCGGAATATTATGTGAGTGAACAAGCCAAAAATGCGGGATTTAAAACCCTCGTTTCTGCGAATTTACAAAAAGCCTCTCATATGACCGTTGCGAATTTATATTGGTATTTCAAAGTTAAAGATGAGTCGGAAAATGAACTAAAACCCGCAGCAGTTCCCGCTTAATTTTACTGGGATTGATGGGTTAGAAAATAGCCCCTCTTAGTAAGGGGGGTTGGGGGGATCATAACCCATGCTACTTTTAATTCAATTGGGGATTGATGGGTTACGCTTCGCTAACCCATCCTACAATTTGTATTCCCCGTTCCCCGTTCCCTCTCTTTAAGATATCTCCTCAAAAATGCGTTGTAAAGCACCTACGGGGTCCTCTGAGGCGGTTATAGGTCGTCCGATGACCAGGTAATCGGCGCCGGCTTTCATCGCCTGAGACGGGGTAAATGAACGCTGTTGATCGCCTTTTTCCGCCCAAGTCGGACGCACACCCGGACAAACTAATAGAAAATCATCGCCGCAGGTTCGCCGCAACTGTTCGACTTCTTGGGGTGAACAAACCGCCCCCGACAACCCACTTTCTTGGGCGAGTAATGCCATTTGTAGGGCGTATTCGGGCAACTCCAACGGGATTTTTAAATCAAAGGCTAATTCGCGGGAATTTAAACTCGTTAACAGGGTAATTGCGATTAAATTTGGCACGGGTTTA
>CAZNCM010000113.1:5126-7263 GCA_964571155.1 uncultured Lyngbya sp.
CTGCCGCTTTTGCCCCATCTTCTAGGGCTGTTTGAGCGGCTTTTAACGCAACTTTTCCGGCTGTTGCATGAATGGTAATTAAATCTACGCCGTATTGGGAAGCCGCCCGACAAGCGCCCGCAACGGTATTCGGAATATCGTGAAATTTGAGATCGAGAAATATTCGTTTTTGTCGCTGTTTCAGTTGGGTTAAAATTTCAGGCCCGGTACTAACAAATAGTTCTAGACCCACTTTCCAGAAAGAAACTTGGGGCAATTGGTCAACTAAAGCGAGTGCTTCTGTAATGGTGGGAACATCGAGGGGAACGATTATTTTTTCTGTATTCATTATCCGACTAACCGCACAAATTTCTTTTTACCGACTTGCAAAACCCGTCCGTTTAAATCATCTATAGAATCAAAAGTGAGGTTAACATCGGTAATTTGTTCGCCGTCTAGTCGTACTCCTCCGCCCTGCATTTGTCGTCGGGCTTCGCTGCTGCTTTTGCAGAGTCCGCTGGCATTGAGAATGTAGAATAATTTCGCCGGAAATTCGACTTCAGTTAGGGAAAATTCGGGAACGGCATCGGCTTGTTTAGCATTTCCTCCCGTGAGGTTGAGGGCGGCTTTTTGGGCGTCTTTAGCGGCATCTTTGCCGTGATATTGAGAAACCACATCAAGGGCTAATAATTTTTGTCGTTCTCGGGGATTTTCCGGCAATTGTTCGAGGGGAAGTTTAGTCAGCAGTTCAAAGTATTGTATAATTAAATCATCAGGAATTTTTTCCAATTTGGAATACATGGTTAGTGCATCTTCTGAGAGTCCGACATAATTTCCCAGAGATTTCGACATCTTCTGAACGCCATCAGTCCCGATTAAAATCGGCATTAACAACCCAAATTGAGGCTTTTGTTTAAAGTGGCGTTGTAAATCTCGACCGACCGCTAGGTTAAACTTTTGATCGGTGCCTCCGAGTTCGACATCAGCTTCAACGGCGACAGAATCATAACCTTGCATAATTGGGTAAAGAAATTCATGCAAATAAATCGGTGCTTCTTTCTCGTAGCGCAATGCAAAGCCTTCTTTAGCTAACATTTGTCCAACGGTCATCGTGGAAAGCAAATCCAAAATTTTAGCCAAATCGAGTTGAGAAAGCCATTCGGAATTATAGCGAATTTCTAAGCGTCCGGGGGTATCAAAATCAAGAATCGGACGAACTTGATCGAGATAAGTTTGAGCGTTTTGTTGAACTTGTTGAGTTGTGAGTTGTTTACGAACTTCAGATTTTCCCGTGGGATCGCCAATTCTTGCGGTAAAATCACCAATAATTAAAACAGCGGTGTGTCCGGCGTCTTGAAAATCACGGAGTTTGCGGAAAACAACACTATGTCCGAGGTGAATATCAGTTCCAGTGGGGTCAATCCCAAATTTAATTCGCAACGGCTGATTAGACTGAGCCAATCGTTCGTTAAAATTGTCATCGGGACTCTTAGAATCGAGTTGTTCAGGAAAAATTTCACTAACACCTCGACGCAGTTTCGTCATATGATCGAGAGATGCTTGTGTTAATCTCTCTTTTGGAGGTTGACTCAATGCCATAATTTGATGAAGATTTTTATTATTGCAAATATTGGATCGATTAAGCTAACCTTGATCCCTGATCTCTTGTGTTAATCACTGATTTATATTCATACAGCATCTTACCATTGTCCGATGCGATTGGGGATAGATGGCAATGAGGAGAGGCAAACCCAAATTGTCGAACCCGGTTTTCTGAGAAAACTTTTAGAAAACCCATCATATAGCCACAAACTAATGCTGTATGCTATCACTTAGCCAGAGCGATCACCCTCTGGGCGCGATCCTAACCCCGGCTTGATCCCCTGTTGCCTTGTTTTCCTGAAGGGAGTGAAATCTAACGTGTCATCAACTAACGCTATCGGCCAAAAACCGGAAGTTAACAACTCAGAAGGTATTTTTGACTTCGTGCAGTCGGTGAGCAAGGTCACGGCTGGGACGCTACTCAGTGTCACTATGTTAGCGAGTTCGGTCATGGCTGGAGGGCTAGTCGGTTTAGCCGTCAGCTTCCGAAATTTGCCCGATGTGCGGGTTCTGCAAAGCTACGCCCCGACAGAAACCACCCACATTTACGATATTC
>CAZNCM010000113.1:7273-10969 GCA_964571155.1 uncultured Lyngbya sp.
TAGACCACTGGCGAGTCTTCACGATGAAGCCAACCGCGAAGTTATTTCTCTTGATGAAATTTCACCTCACCTCAAGCGTGCAGTTTTAGCAATTGAAGACAGCAACTTCTACTATCACAAAGGGATTTATCCGACAGGAATTATCCGGGCTTTTGTGGCCAACTTAGAGACCGGAGAGACGGTAGAGGGGGGTTCAACACTAACGATGCAGTTAGTCAAAAACCTATTTCTGTCTCCAAACCGCACCATTAGCCGGAAAGCCGCAGAAGCGGTGATGGCCATTCGGTTAGAACAAATTTTAGCCAAAGACGAGATTTTAGAGCTATATCTCAACCAAGTCTATTGGGGTCATAACCTGTATGGGGTAGAAACCGCATCTCGGAGTTATTTTAATAAATCGGCCAAGGATTTGACGCTGGCTGAAGCGTCCATGTTAGCGGGTTTGATTCCGGCGCCCGAAGATTATAGTCCGTTTGTAGACTACAAAAAATCCAAGCAGAGACAAGCCACCGTTCTGCAACGAATGCGGGAGTTAAAATGGATTACCGCTGAAGAAGAAGCCGAAGCCCGTAAACAACCCTTACTCGTCGGCGCAATTACCTCATTTAAACAAAGTCAGTTACCCTACGTGACCGAAGCGGTGGTTCAGGAGTTAACCCGGAAGTTTGGCCGTGATGCCGTTCTCAAAGGCGGGATGCGCGTACAAACCACGATTGATGTCAACTTCCAACGGATGGCCGAACAGGTGGTGAGTACATGGCATGAACGCCTGTATTATTGGGGAGTTTACCGCAGTTGGGACAACGGTCAAATCGCCCTGGCCGCTGTTGACCCCCGAACCCATTTTGTCAAAGCGATGGTTGGCGGTGCTGACTACAAAACCAGTCAATACAACCGGGCGATTCAAGCTCAACGTCAACCGGGTTCTTCGTTTAAACCGTTTGTTTACTATACTGCTTTTGCAACGGGTAAATATTCCCCAGAGTCAACCGTTTATGATTCCCCTGTGAGTTATCCCGATGGTTATGGCTACTATTCTCCCCGCAACTACGGAGGGGGCTACTCTGGGGCGGTGAGTATTCGCTCCGCTTTGACCAATTCTCTCAATATTCCGGCGGTAAAAATCGGTCAAGCCGTTGGACTGAATCAAGTAATTGAAGTCTGCCGGATTTTAGGCTTTAAGAGTCCGATAGACCCGGTAATTTCCTTACCGTTGGGTTCAGTCGATGTGACCCCCATGGAAATGGCCGGAGCCTATGCGACCTTTGCCAATGACGGTTGGCACTCAGATCCGACCTTTATTGTCCAAGTCACCGACAGTCAGGGAAATATATTGTTGGATAATACACCTAAACCGAGATTAGTCTTAAATCAATGGGCAGCGGCATCCCTCAATAGCGTTTTACAAGGGGTAATTTCAGGGGGAACCGGAACCCGAGCGCAAATTGGCCGTCCAGCCGCCGGAAAAACAGGAACCACCTCCTCAGAGCGGGATGTCTGGTTTGTAGGCTATACCCCGCAATTATCCACTGCGGTTTGGGTGGGAAATGATGATTACACTCCCCTGGCTTCTGGGTCAACTGGAGGAACAACCGTTGCTCCGATTTGGCGAGATTTTATGAGTCGCGCCCTCTCCGGTCAGCCCGCTCAAGGGTTTGAATCTCCGTCGAAGTTTGAAAGACCCTAAAGAATCGTTATTTTTGGGGCTTCAGGAGTAAACTCCCAACACCCCAGTTTGTTGGATTGTGGAACGAGCATCGTACAATAGAAATAGGCACGGAATCAGGGGTTGCTCTGTCTTGCTGCAAATCAAAGAAATGAAGCGAGTCTTCCTGGGTAAAGTCACCCCAAGTTTCAGGTGAAAATCATACTCAGCCGTGCTTATTCCCCCGAAAGATTTAGATTTTGATTGGCTAGGATTTTTTACGTTATGAACCAGCAGAACCCCATATCTTCCTCCGATGCGCCCACAAAAGTCGAAGTTTCTATTAAGATAGACTCCGAGCTGCTCGATCAGATTCAGCATCTGACAAATGATCCGAGTAAAGTCATAGAAACGGCTTTGCGTCAGTGGCTTAGGGGTGAGCGTCCTGAAGATGAATTGGCTTTGACTCTCCAGCGCAATCCTCCCGTCCCACCTCGGGGTGAGTGGAATGATTAGCTCAACTCCACACTTTCCACTCTGTCTGAATTAGATAGAACGGAAAGTCCCGGTTCGGTTTTTGTGAGTCACTTTTCCAGTCTTGAAAAAGCATGGATTTGAGTGTATAGCGGGGTTTAGACTCATCTCCAAAACAGTAAAAACGAGTCCGCTAAAAGAGTCGAGAGGTCTGGTTTTAACCCGCCTCACAACATCCTTTTAGAGTCCCCGCTAATCGAGAGTAGGCGAAGAAGTCAAAATTACGACTTGAAGACCTCTAGCAAAGAAGGTTACCCTATTGCTCTGTCAGAGATAGATCCGGGAGCGAGAATCAAAAGCTAGAATCAAAGATTAGTAGTCTTAAGTTCCTTTTCTCTCGATCAATTGATCGGTCTGTGGCTTCCAAACTCTCAGATTCTCTTGAGTCGAAGGTGAAGCTTGATTCCCCTAAACTGCGTTGAGGTAAAGGTTCCCTGTCGCGAACACTGATGAACTCTAATACAGACTTTCAGCTTTCAAACTCATTTCCTGCCGAAATTTGGCGAGAGTTGGGGGCTGATTTAGTATTTATTCAGGATGCATCGGGTAAGTATCTGTCGTTTTATTGGCAACAGAGCGAATCCTATAATCTTGGTGCTGAACGAGTAGTAGGCTTTCAAATGGGGGAAACATTTGGGCCTGCTTTGTTAGAACCCTATCTAGAACGAATTCACCGTGTTCTCGAAAATTCAATTCCAGAGCGATTTAGCTATCCCTTTGTTTATCAAGACCATTATATTCCTTTAGAATTAGTCGTCAGTCCCATTTTGACCCTGAATGGTAAAGCGAGTCGGGTCTTGGTTATGGGTCGCTCTCTTGAACAAAATGAGATGAATTCTGAGGCTAATCTCGACGAAATCATTGCTTATCGTTCTTTGCCTTCTAACTTTGACATTCAGCAAAAAATGCTGGTGCAAATTGCCGGAACGATTTGTCGGACAGTACCTCCGAGTTCCCAAATTTATCAAACCCTTCTCAGTCAAATTACCCAAAAAATTCGCCGCACCCTGGATCTCAAGCAAATTTGGCAGCAAACGGTGGCGAGTTTGGGTCAGGTTTTGCGAGTTAACCGTTGTATTATTTGTCCCTACAAACCCGATCAGACTCGCACGGATGTTCGGTTCGGGCATACCCAAGTTGTGGCAGAGTATCTGCAAAATCCCCACGAAAGTATGCTCGGTTCAGAAATCTCGATTGGTCACGAGTGGGGTTGGAGTCAAGCCTTAGCCACCTTAGAACCCATCGCCCTCGAACGCACTTCTGCTTCTGAAGACCCCTACAAACGTCGTTCTGTTTTGGTGGTGGCGACTTCCTACCTCGATCAACCCAATGGAGTCATCCGCCCGAATGGTTTGATCGCCCTTCATCAATGCGATCGCTTTCGTCAATGGACACTCGCTGAAATTGATTTTGTGCGGGAACTCGCCACTCATGTGGGAACAGCAATTGCTCATGCAACTTTATATCAAGAACTTGAAGAAGCCCGAGCAGAAGCAGAAGCCTCCTCCCGTCTCAAA
>CAZNCM010000113.1:10979-15836 GCA_964571155.1 uncultured Lyngbya sp.
CTTGCTAATACTTCTCACGAACTCCGCACTCCACTCAACGGTATTATTGGCTTTCTCAAACTGGTGATAGATGGGATGGTTGATGATCCCGAAGAAGAACGAGAGTTTGTCCAAGAAGGTCATCGTGCTGCTTTACATTTGCTCAATTTAATTAATGATGTATTAGATATTGCCAAGATCGAAGCCGGAAAAATGGAAATTGACTTGGCTTTAGTTAAAGTCAGTGAACTTTTAAAAGAAGTCGAACAGTTTACCAAAACTCAAGTTCAACAAAAAGGATTAAATTTATCGATTCACGAACACTCTTACGCCCCAGGTTTAATTGTTTATGCCAACTATCAACGCCTTCTACAAGTCATGCTGAACTTGGTGGGAAATGCCATTAAATTCACTCACGAAGGAGGCGTCAGTATCAGTTTAGGAGTCATTAACCAAAAAGTCATCCTTCAGAATCAAGAATTTCCCGGTTTTGTAGAATTTCGAGTCACAGATACCGGAATTGGTGTCCCTTTAGAAAAACAAGATCGCCTTTTTAAAGCCTTTTCTCAGGTTGATACCGGGTACACTCGTCAGTATGGCGGTACGGGTTTGGGATTAGTCATTTCTCAGAAATTGGTACAAGCAATGGGAGGAAGTGTGAAGTTCTATAGTCTCGGCGAAGGTTTAGGATCAACTGTCACGTTTACCGTTCCTTTGTATCAAGAACCTCGACAAAATAACGCTGAAAATAATAATATTTTGTTGGATGACACACCCAACTCTATCTCTTAATTTTTAATATGAACTTTGCACAAGCGGCAATTGCTCTCGGTAGCAACTTAGGAGATTCCCTCGCCACCGTTAAAATGGCTTTAGAAATCTTGGAAAATCGCCCCAGTATTACCGTCAAATCTCATTCTAGTTGGTATCAAACCGCCCCAGTTGGGCCGCCTCAGCCCAATTATATCAATGGTTGTGCGATTTTAACGGTCGAGAACACCGAAAAAACTCCCACTCAAACCGCAGAACGATTAATGCAAACCTTACTTAATGTTGAAACTCAGTTTGGGCGAGTTCGGCGAGAACGGTGGGGGCCAAGAACTTTAGACTTAGATTTGCTACTCTTTGATGATTTAATTCTCAAAACACCGACTTTAGAAATTCCTCATCCCCGAATGCGAGAACGGGCTTTTGTGTTGGTTCCGCTCGCTGAAATTGTACCCCATTGGATCGATCCAGTCAGTGGAAAAGATATGACTCAATTAGTGGAGAAAGTAGACTGTTTTGGGGTCAACAAAATTTCTGAAGATTAATGATTGGAGTTAATTTAGATTACAATCAGACAGATTAGAAGGAGAGAAAATTCTGTTCACTCAGAGAATGTAACCCGTCTACTGTCGCCAGAGTTTGATTTTGAGCGGCGAGAATTGTCGATCCATTTTGGAAACTAACCGTTAAATCTGCGAAACTCAAACCATCACTCAAACCGATTAAATCTTGTCCGGGGGTGAAATCTTTAATCACATCCATACCCGCCTGTAAACCCAAATCAAAGCGATCGTTTCCTTCTCCTCCAATCAAAACATCATCGCCTAAATTTCCACTTAAAACATCGTTTCCTTGTCGTCCCAGTAAAATATCATTTCCCTGGCCGCCGTAGAGCGTATCATCTCCCGCTTCCCCTAACAGTTGGTCATCACCTTGAGCGCCCAGAAGAACATCCGAAGCCGCACTACCCGTCAGAATATCATCTTCTACAGTACCCACAACATTACTGTTAGCATCCCGAGATTCCCGAGTAATTGCAGTATCCGCTTCTGCGACAACCCCAGACTCAGGCGCAATCAATTCTACCGCTGCATCCGCTTGAATTAAACCCGAACCGCTTTTAAAATCTAACCCCGGAAAATCAGCATCGAGTGCGGTTTCTTCCAGAATACTCCGAACTTCCGCCGGCGTTAAAGACTCCGCACCGCCACCGGCTTGTAACATCAGCGCCGCAACACCCGCCGCGTGGGGAGCAGCAGCAGAAGTACCGCTAAAGTTCGGAAACGCATCGCTATCAGAGGAACTATCGGAACCGAAAAAGGTGGTATTGACGCCATCTGTGGCGAGTAAGTTGGGTTTTTGACGAACCAGAGGACTATCTAAGCGGGTCCCATCTTCTGCCATTAAGATAGAAGTCCCACCGACAGAAGAACTAGACTTGGCTTTGGGCAGACCCGTACCAAATTCTGGAGTATCATTGTAGCTTGTCGCCCCGATTGCGATCGCCCCTTCTGCGTTGGGATGTCCGAAAACGGTAGAACTATTGTGACCGTATTCAAAGTTATCTGCGCCGTTGGAAAAGCTGATATATTTGATTTGATTGGGTTCGGCCGAATCTACCCGTTTACCGATCAAAACGTGAAACTTGCTGCTGTCGGTATTGTTGGTAAAAGAAATCGTTTCGAGGGGGTCCGCTCCCACGTTGTTGTCGGCGCTAGAAGCAACGATATCATCCGCACTCAGGTTGAGAGAATCTTTTTTAACGATAAAAATATCTAAATCGCTGGTTGCACCCGAACCGTTACCCACAGAGGCGAAGGGTTCATCCCATTGTAAGGTTAATGGCCCGAGTTTATCTCCCGCATCGAGGGTAAACGAGTTAAACAGATCAACACCCGCTCCCCCATTAAAATCGTGGGCTTCGTAGGTGATACCGTTGACGGTGAATGTGTTTTTGGAGTTGCTAAATTCCGACTCGTAGGAGCGTTGACCGTCGTTTCCGGCCGCCGAGAAATAAACTACACCTTGATCTACAACTCGGTTAACCGCTTGGGCTGCTATTCCATCTTGGAAAAAGGGCTGATTGGTAAAGCCCATATCATCAACAATTATATCGGCTCCGGCTGCGGCTAAAGCATCAATTGCCTGAGCCATTTCAACCTCATTGGAAACGCCATAAAATATTAATTCAGAACCGGGGGCGATGTCGTGAACGATTTGCAACATCGCTCGGCCTTCATCTTTACCTTTAGGCCCTTCTTTTAAGACTTGTACGGGTGTGGTATAACCATCGGGATTTCCTGCGCCGGGAAGGTCGCCACTTCTAACATCATCCGCTGCGGTTACTCCCTCGTTTACTAGGTTGAAGCTATCGGAGATGACCCCAATTTTAATCCCTGTACCATCAAGGTTTAGAGTATTACGAATTTCGTCTGTATTTAGAGCAACGTCGCCTTGGCTAATAACAGAATTAGAGCGGGTAATGGCTTGAGGATTAAACATTTTGGACGACCTCCTGGGCTTGCTTTTTGTAAATTAGTTTGAGTAAGTTAATATGAAAAAATGATTTGTTTTTTAGCTTTTTATAGTCGATTTAGATTGATTGGATTGATTTGTTAGGTTTACAAAAAAAATCAATATTTTCCGGAAATATCAAAGGTTTTTGTAAAGATAGAGTGATTGGCTTGCCGTATCTTTTTGAACTTTTCATAATTAAATTATTGCAGTTCACTCTAGGGTCTGTCATCGGTTATCCCACTGAACTTTAGTGATCTATTAAAGTAAAAAAAAGAGAGTCAAAACAAATACACGGAGATGAATATGGAGATAATTTATGCTTGGCTAAAAACAAAATTTGCGTATTTATTCTGATAAAAAATGAAAACACAGTATCCGTAAAAACACCAGGATACAGATATTGAAAATTTAATCAATTTATATTCAGTGAGATTACTGACGAATAGAAAAGTAATTTGCTACAGCTCGAAACAAAAATCAGTCAGTAGTTTCTCGGATTAGATTAATAATTAGTAAATAAAAACACTAAAAATCCCTAGATACTGTTGTTGAGACTCAGTATTTCTACGGAGATTCCTTCTCAAAAAGCACTAACCCCAAGCCCGAGGCTGCCAGCCCCGAAAAATTGGGTTTTTATTCAGAATCTGGAATCGGAACTGGAACAAATGTAGTATATATGTAGTGCAAAAAAGCTCAAGTAGGAGCCGATCTATGATTCCTCGAAAACACTCAAATTCGGAGATCAAGTCTATAATTCTCGAACTGGGGAACGATTGCGATCAGACAACTCAAACGAATGCACGCCAATAAACAGGAGGATATCAATATTGCGACCGCATACCGCAAAGCCTTTAGTAGATAGATAATTGAGGCTACCGCCTAAAAATCACGACTTACAATAGTAGCGATCGCAATACATTACTCCCCTAAGTCGCCGATATCGTAGAGTTTGTTAATACTATGTAACGCACCCAAACGTTACTGAATGCTAATTGTTTGTGCATTACTCTCTGTTAGGACACTCTAGCAAGGTTGCATTTTGCCAAATAAAACTCTATTCAGGGATGTTAACCTGCAAAAATCTTGTTATGACACTTATTGGTTGCTTTAGCCGACAATTTCTGTAATATTTATCTTGTATAAGTATTTATCCTGTAATCTGTAAGATAATACATAGTTAGGCTTCATAAGACTATAGAGAATACTATGAAATATACAGGACAACCGAAGAGTGCTCCGAACTGGTATAGAGATCGTGAACAATCACATATTGAAGCGGAATTTAGTAAAGAACTTGGCGATCTAGCTACCGCTATTGAAAATGAACAATGGTTTGGAGATAAAGAAAAACATAGCCGTTACAGAGTAGATTTTATACTCAAAGATGCTCGACTAATTATTGAATTAGATGGACATGCTTACCATTCAACTCCTGAGCAATTAGAAAAGGATGCGGTTAGACAGCGTTATCTTTCTCGTGCAGGGTATGCGGTACTAAGATTTACAGGCAGGGAGATAAATCGAAATTCAGCAGTGTGTGTAGAGGAGGTTAGAACAATTTATAAAGAGCGAATGCAGAGAGCACCAGCTAAA
>CAZNCM010000114.1:0-15753 GCA_964571155.1 uncultured Lyngbya sp.
AAAAAATTTATCGTCGGGTTATCTACCGAATCCATTCTCATAAAAGTTGATTTGTCAGCCCAAGATTGGGGATGAAGTTTTCACGCTTTGAAGCTAGTTTAACTCGGGCAGTATGCAGGCATCGAGTTCGGATTTTACATCTTTTAAAAGCTATGTACCGATGACTTCAATTTGTATAGACCAATTTTGAGGGGAGCGAGTTTCCATCATCGGCGATAGGGCTAACACCACGCACCCGCGATCGCATGAACATTGATTTTCGGATGAATTAAATTTTTAACTTGAGCCAAAAATTCGCTTGGGAGTTGGAATGGATCATAATGAGTTTGAGCGTGATAGAATGAAGCCCAAAGCCAATTCGAGGGTTGTTCTCTCTCCTTTACCGGGGAGATTTTTTTCGGGTTTCTTTTGAGGATTGCTCTCTTTTGAAAAGAATGATATTAATCCCATCATATGTATTGATTTAATCGGACATACAAATTAAGATGGGAAAAGATGCCATGCTAATAGCCCACAATTTCCCCATTCCCAAGTGATTCAACTAACAGAACCGATTGCCATTCATCTGGCTCAACAGATTCAATATCTCCCCATTTTTACCCCGCTACACTCCCAAGCCATTCCAACGGCTTACGTTCATCAAGGACGGGGAAATCCACCGATACTGTTGTTGCACGGATTTGATAGTTCGGTTCTAGAATTTTATCGCCTACTTCCACTATTGAAACCGAAAACGGAAGTTTGGGGAGTGGATTTATTGGGATTTGGATTTACCGAACGATTGCCGGGAATTTCTTATAATCCAACTTCTATTCTTACCCATCTTTATCAGACGTGGAAAACCTTAATTGGTCAGCCCTTAATTGTGTTGGGCGCTTCGATGGGTGGCGCAACCGCCATTGATTTTGCCCTGGCTTATCCGGAGATTGTACGGAAACTAATTTTAATTGATAGTGTTGGATATAGCGGGGGATTTCCTTTTGGTCAATTTTTAGTTCCTCCCTTTGATACTTGGGCGGTAGAATTTTGGAGACAGCGCAAATTACAACCCTTGAATTGGGGTTTATTTGGGATGGGAAATTCTCAGGAATTGGAGGCGTTGCGTTGCGTTTGCCATCATATGGAAATGCCGGGATGGGTGGAGGCGATGATTTCTTTTACCCGCAGTGGGGGATATTTGCATTTAAGCACACGCATATCCCAGCTTACCCTGCCGACTCTAATTTTATGGGGAGACAAAGATGAAATGTTGGGAACCGAAGATGCTTTGAAGTTTCAACGTGATATTCGCAATTCCGAGTTGCGTTGGATTTCAAATTGCGGTCATTCTCCTCACCTCGAACAACCGAACATTACCGCCGAGTATATTTTAAACTTTTTAGACCTTAATACTTGTCAATTGTAATTCCGAGGCGAAAAACAATGCAAAGCGCAGAGATTAAAGTTCAAACTCCATACGATCGCCTTGCCGATATTTACGACCAACGCTGGCGCAACTATATCCTTAATACTCTAACGTTTCTTCGAGATTGGGAGCCGGTTAAAACCCAGGATAAAATTTTAAATGTTGCCTGTGCATCGCCGAGGTTCCTATTTTATTGAGAGGTTTTAATTATTATTATTGATCCGCTTCTGATTAAAGAAAACCAAACACTTAATTAGGGAAAACTGGAGTTATAGGCTTCTACTGAACCGAACAATACACCAAATTGATGACCGCTACATTTATGATTTCCTCCGATGCGATCGCCACGAAGAAAGAACAATAGAAAATGATCTCACAGAAAAAGTCAAAGAACCCATTTCTTTTTTGTTTGTTTTAAGATTTATCAAAAAATAATTTTTCTTTTCAAAAGTTTACATGGTATTAGGGAATCCTTAGAGTTTTCATAGACTTCTCTTAAAATAGCCGTGCAAATATGACTCACATAAAGGTTTTTTGTTGTAATTATTTCTTAAGAATTCAACTCAAAATAACCTTTGTGAAAGTTGTAAATAGAGCGTAAATATGGCATCTACTACAAATCAACCTGCTCAAATGACAGGTCTTAATGGCTATGCAGTCAAACCCGTTCTTACCATTGGCGAAACAATTTCTGGCAGTCAAGGAGACTACACGCCCGTCGGAATTCTAGATGGGATCGGAGCCTTTGAACTCGATGAAAATACCGTTCGAGTTTTGACCAACCACGAGTTAACCAGCAGTGCGGGTTACGCCTATACTCTGGCGAACGGAACCTCACTCACGGGTGCGAGAGTCAGCTATTTCGACCTCGATAAGAACACCTTAGAAGTTGTTGATGCGGGTCTGGCTTACGACACCATCATCAATACTGCGGGCGAGGTGGTAGACGAACCTTCAGACTTGGATTTTGAAGGACTCAATCGCTTCTGTTCTTCCAACTACATCGAAGCCAATCAGTTTGGAGAAGGTTTTGGCTTCGTCGATGGGATTTATTTCACCGGAGAGGAAACCTACGGCGGCGTCGAATTCGCGTTGGATGTCACCACCAACACCCTGCACGCGGTTCCCTGGTTAGGAAGAGCAGCTTGGGAGAACGTTACCCAACTGGACACGGGAACTTCTGAAGAAGTGGCCATCCTTGTCGGAGATGACCGCGAAGCCGCACCTTTGCTGCTGTACGTCGGGGAAAAAGATACCGACGCCGATGCGGGTTTCCTAGAACGCAACGGTTTAACCGGGGGCAAGCTGTACGCCTGGGTTCCCGGCGAAGAAGTGGGCGATACCGACGGAGAAGACGACCCCGATGACAATCCCGACCCCGCAGGGTTCAACGGCACGGGAAATAGCCTATCCGGGGAATTTGTCGAAATTGACTACTACCGCCCGGACCTAGCCGGAACCGTCGCGGATGTGGATGGCGATGGCAGCGTTCAGAATGATTTTGGCTACGACGAAATGGGATTTGCCACCCAAGCCCTGCAAGATTTACTCGTCGAACAGGTGGGTGCGTTTCAGTTCTCTCGTCCCGAGGATGTGGAAACAAATCCCTTTGACGGAACCGAGGCGGTCATGGCTTCTACGGGTCGTGAAGGTCGTTTTCCTTCAGATGTTTGGGGAACTACTTACACAATTGACACCGAATTTGGAGATTTAAGCAATATTACCGCCGACCTAACGATTATCTACGACGGCGACGACGCGGGGAACGGACAGTTTCAAGACCCCGATTTTGGACTTCGCAGCCCGGACAACTTGGATTGGGCCGACGACGGCAACATCTACGTTCAGGAAGATGCCTCCACCGATTTATTTGGGCAGGTATCCGGGGAGGAAGCCTCCATCTGGAAGATCAATCCGACAACGGGAGAATTAACCCGTGTTGCCGAAATGGATCGCTCTGCGGTGCCGGGAGAACCCATTCCTCAAACAGACTCGGAGCCTGCGGAGTTGGGAGCCTGGGAATCTTCGGGTATTTTAGATGTTTCCGAACTGTTCGACCGGGAGAACGGCAATTTCTTTATCTTTGACGTTCAAGCCCACAGCTTAACCGATGGAGTCATTGCCGAAGAAAACTTGGTACAAGGGGGACAGTTAGCTTTTCTGATGGAAATCCCCGAACAGAAAAGCGAAGCGGTACCGTTTACTCACGCTCACAACGATTACGAACACCCATTTCCCCTTCTCGATGCTCTCAGCTACGGGTTCATAAGTGTAGAATCGGATATCTGGCTCTACCCCGACGATAATGGCAATTTGCGGGTTGCTCACGATCCGGTTGCAGATCCGGCAACTTTACCCACATTAGAACAACTCTATTTAGACCCCCTACAAGCGTTAAAAGAGGAGTTTGATAATGGAGGAGTTTACGCGGATGGTACGCCTCTAAATCTCTTGATTGATATCAAGAATGATGGACTATCTACCTATCAAAGACTCCATGAAGTTTTAGGTGAATATCAAGAAGAATCTCCGGGATTATTTACCACCTATACTCAAGATGAGATGGGGAATTATACCGTTACTCCCGGTGCGGTAACTGCGATTATCTCCGGCGATCGCCCCCGCGAATTTATGGAAAGTCAGGAGGTGCGCTATGCGGGTTATGACGGGCGCAAAGATGACATTGGAACGGATGTTTCTCCGGGCTTTATGCCTCTAATTAGCGATAATTGGAATAATTTCTTCACCGAAGATTTAGCCTGGGATGGTACGGGTACAATTCCTGAAGATACCGAAGCCGAATTAAACAATATCGTATCGGAAGTTCAAGGGGAAGATAAAATCTTCCGGTTCTGGAATTTACCTGAAGATGGGCCGAGCGTTTGGGGTCCGTTGTACGAAGCGGGAATTGATTTAATTAATACCGATGATTTAGCCGGACTGTCTACCTTTATTCAATCTCAACTTTCTTCTGGAACAACCGTTGAGGGAACTGATGGAGATGATCTGTTAGTCGGTACTCCGGGCGATGATATGATTGCGGGTTTGTCGGGCGATGACGAAATTGACGGTCTTGAGGGCGATGATGTTCTCCGGGGCGATATGAATGAGCGCTCTCCCGGTTCTTCAGGTGGAAATGACACCATCAATGGCGGTGCGGGTAATGACCAAATTGGCGGTAAAGGCGGTCACGATGAACTCTACGGTGATGCCGGAAATGATAGCATCTGGGGCGATGACGGTGACGATTTACTCCGGGGCGGTTTGGGTGATGACGTTCTAACTGGGGATGACTTCTCCGGGGGTAGTGGTTCAGATACATTCATTCTAGCCGCAGGAGAAGGAACCGATACCATCACCGATTTTGAAATGGGCGTTGACTTAATTGGTTTGGCTGAGGGTCTGACCTTTGATGCTCTGAACTTCACGGGAAGCACTATCCTCTCCAATGGAGAAACTCTGGCTGTTCTCAATGGTATCGATACCGCGACTCTGACGGAGGACAGCTTTACGGGCATCTAACGCTATAAGTCTTTCTGACTTCATCCTTGCTTAACTTCTGAGTGCGGAGTGGGTTTGACTCACTCCTACTCAGTTGAGAATTTGTTTGGTCACAAAATTTGTTGTATTTATAGGAGCCGACTGCAATGTTGGTTAACGGAGTTGGATGATGTGTTAACCGGAGATGATTTTTCTGAAGGCGTTGGTGCCGATATATTTGTATTGGCCGTAGGTGAAGGAACCGATACCATTACCGACTTTTAAATTGGTATTGATGCGGTGGAATTGTTTGGGGATTTAATACCAGAAAATCTCACCGTCGAACAACGTGAGGCAGATACGGTAATTAGCCTCGACAATGAAGTTTTGGGAATCTTTAACGGCGTTGATGCGGTGGCAATGGCTGCTGCCAATCCGTTTATCACATGATGTAATATCAAATCAACTTAAAGTCCCCCAATTCTAACCCCAATCTTAGTAGCACAGAGGTAGAGAATGTAGGGGGACTGTTTAATGTTTGGGGTTTCAACTCACTTCATAGCCCTTTTTCTAAAAAGCGAGAGAAAATTGGTTAAACAGAAGTGAAAGAATCTTCGGTGAAACTGCTAACGTCAACACCTTCGACAAGGGCTAACATTTCATCGCTAAATGCGATCGCGATGTTTCCACTTTCGGATGTTAAAGTGAGATCAGCAAAGGTTAAATTGGCTAAACCAATCACATCAATTCCGACTTCAAAATCAACAATAGTATCAGTTCCTTCACCCGCAGCGAGAACGAACGTATCGGAACCTTCTCCGCCTGAGAAGTCATCACCTGTTAAGGTGTCATTTCCTAAACCACCGCGAAGAATATCATCGCCATCATCGCCCCAAATTAAATCATCACCTTCATCACCAAATAGGGAATCATTTCCACCTTTTCCGCCAATTTGGTCGTTACCCGAACCACCATTAATGGTGTCATTTCCGCCAACAGAACCACCGGGAGAACGATTGTTTAAATCCCCTCGAAGAATGTC
Source organism: uncultured Lyngbya sp. (assembly GCA_964571155.1). Classification (GTDB taxonomy): domain Bacteria; phylum Cyanobacteriota; class Cyanobacteriia; order Cyanobacteriales; family Microcoleaceae; genus Capilliphycus. The sequence goes on from CAZNCM010000114.1 coordinate 5,928, forward strand.
ATCACCGTCACCCCCGCTAATTTCATCATTTCCTAAAAGACCCGCAATAATATCACTGTCAGCCGAACCCATTAAAATATCATTATCGTCGGTTGGAGTTAGTTCAACGGAAAGTAGCGGAGAAATTAATTCTAGTGCTTCTTGACGTAATGGTTCGGGTGCATTCCAGTCTCCATTGAGAGGAGTAACCGTAATAAATCCTGACAGGAATTGTCCGCCTTCAGATAAGGGATCAATTTCTACGTCAGAGGGTAATTCTGTGGGTGAAAATTGCAATCCTGTACCGCCATCGGGAAGTTCGCCAAAGCTAATATTAAAGGGTGAAATCTCATCAGATTCGGTGAATTTTACACCTTGAATTTCTTCAATTCCTTCGGGGAAACGAACGGGAATATTGATATTTAAACCAATATCTTTGGGTAAAACTGTTGTATCTTCTCCTTGGGTGGCTTGCAGTTGGGCAATCAAATCTACAACATAATCCGCCCCAATTTCATAGGCTTCGCTGGTCTTTGTTTCATCAACAAAATCAATCCCCGCACTAATTGCAATTGCAGGAACATCCCGCAATAAACCCGTTACGGATGCACTCACTGTTCCCGAAGAAACTGCACCGCCAGGGCCGATATTTTCCCCTTCGTTAATCCCCGAAATTACTAAGTCAGGTTTTGCATCCAAAATGTAATCTAAACCTGCCCAAGTTGTCACTCGCGGACTGCCATCAACATACCATTGATTGGGTGCAAAATTAACAATTTCGGCGGGTTGAAAAATTTGCTCAACGTTAATTAATGTTCCGGTTCCGCTTTGTTGTTCTTTGGGTGCAACCAAGGTAACATTGTGACCTGCTGCGGTTAAATTTTCATAGAGAACTTGAATTCCTTCTGCGTCAAAACCGTCATCATTCGTAACTAGAATATCCAGAGGAGTTGCGGTTGCATCTTCCGGTGCATTTTCCAAACGTTCAGACAAATTCTGACGGACAAACTCATCGGCTGTCCAATCTCCATCAATGGGAGAAACGGTAATAAATCCCGAGAGAAAACGTTCGCCTTCTGACTCAGGATTAGTAATCTCATCCGGTGTAATTTTATCGGCTAAACTCACCGTAAACCCGACACCCTCACCGAACATTTCAGGAAGTTCGCCAACTCCAAAATCAATGGTTCCGACTTCATCTAACTGGGTAAAAGCTACTCCTTGAATTCCTTCAACACCTTCGGCAAAATTAGCGGGAACATTCACATTTAAACCCACACCTTCAGGCAGAATATCGGGAGAGTAATTTTCAAGTTGTTCAACTAAATCAATAATAAATTCCGCCCCAATATCGTAGGCTTGATTTAATTCTGTTTCATCGGAACCCACACCCGCACTAACCGCAATGGCAGGAATTCCCCGTTGAATTGCAGCCGAAGCCGCACTAACGGTTCCCGAAGAAATCGCCACATTTGACCCAACATTTTCGCCTTCGTTGATGCCGGAAATAACTAAATCGGGTTCATTTTCAGCGAGAATATAATCTAAACCTGCCCAAGTTGTAACGGTGGGACTGGCGTCCACATACCATTTATTGGGTTCAAAATTAACAACTTCTGTGGGTTGAAAAATTTGGTCAGCGTTAATAAATGTTCCGGTTCCACTTTGTTGTTCTTTGGGTGCAACTAAGGTGACATTATATCCGGCTGCGGTTAATTCCTCATACAAAATATTGATCCCTTCGGCTTGATACCCGTCATCATTAACGAGTAAAATATCTAAGGGTTCGGGAGGTTCTGGATTAACCACAAACTGACTGACAATTTGAGGTTCGCGCGACAGAATTTCTTCGGTATTTTCTAAGAGTTCATCCTCTGTATAAGCCTCAATTCCGTAGGTGGTTACGGTCAACTTTTGGCTGTTGGGGTCGATATCAAATTGCGTCCAACCGTAGGTGTGTCCGACGAAATAATCCCCTTGAATTAACTCCGCATCAATTAATCCTTCGGCTTGGGGAAGATTGTTATCCAAACCTAACGGATCAAACCCCAACGGCGTTAACAAATTATCATTAACCGCCTGTTTCACAAAGTCATCTTTGTCATCGATAATATCGTCGGTATCGGGTGCAATAGGAAGGGAATTATAAAGTTCTTCGGCTTCGGGATTTCCGCTAACAAATAACTCCCCTAAAAATTCACCTGTCGGCGCATCAAAGGCAACCGCACCCGTCGTCACTTCAAATATATTGGTGGGAATTTGTTCGCCAAAAGGTTCTTCTTGGTAGGTGAGATTATTAACGAAAGTTGTATGAACATCCGCCGCTACAAACACGACATTATTAATCTCGTTTTCGGTGATAAACTTCAGAATTTCCGTCCGTTCTTTGCCGTATCCCTCAAACGCATCGGTATTGATACCCGGAAAAATATTTTGCATCGGTTCGGGAACCATCACAAACTTCCAGGTAATTCCCGCTTCATCTGCGGCTAATAAATCCTGTTTTAAATCGGATAATTGCACCTCACCCAACATGGTAATATCTTCAGTTAAAGTTTCGGTGAGAACTCGCGCCACCTCTTCGGGATTTGCAAAATCTTCCGGCCCTTCGATGGGTTCATCGCGGAAAGACCGAGTATCCAATACCATCACTGCCGCATCGCTACCATAGGTATTGTAGCGGTACAACTTGCGTTCTTCTGCCGTGCGTTCGTCGCCAGTTTCCCCATAAAAATCATTGCGGAGAGGGTTATATTCTTGGAAGGTTTGTAAACCGTTTTCATAGAGTTCGGTATCATTAATTAAGCCTTCCGTTTCACCGAACCGTTCGTCAGAACTTGCAGGCGCACCTCCGGCAAAATCATTAGTTACTTCATGGTCATCAATTGTCGCTAAAATGGAAGTGCTGGAACGAACATCTTCCCAAGCATTCAACCCAAAACGTTCCGAATAAACTTCGATATGTTTGGCGCGAAATTCGTCGAGAGTTTCCACCTGTTCTTTACGAGTTCCATCCGGGTTGAGAACCGCAGGAGAAGCAATATCAGCGTAAATTGTATCCCCATGTTCGACAAAGAAATCGAGTTCTTTTTCGGCAACATTATTAATAGCAGGATAAGGTGCCAATTCCCCCCCCAGTCACCCGTTACCCCAAAGTTTAAACCCGCCTTTGTACCGACTTCTGCGGACGTTTCAAATATTCCCTCAGCCGTTGTTCCGGCAGCATCCGTCACCCGATAATAATAGTCGGTTCCGGCTTCTAACCCCGTGACTTCTACTTTTACCGGAATATTCGTTTCCTCAACGGTTGCGGTAACAGTTCCAACAATACTGTCAAAATCGGCATCCGTCGAATATTCAAACGTGATTTCACCTTCTGCCAAACTTCGCGCCCACAATACGGTAGAATCTTGAGTTGTATCGCCGCTAGCCACCCCATTCGGCAAAGTATTGACTTCTGGAATGAAACCGTTGACGCCCAGTTGCGGGTCGAGGTCAAGAGGTTCGGGCAATTCCACCAGGATAATTTCATTATTATCCAATTCCGGCGGACGACCCATCGCAAAATCCCCAAAGGGATAATTGTTGTCTACCGAAACGAGAATGGTATTCTCATCGTAAACCAATACATCTTCAACGCTGGTAATCGGCAGGTCAAACGCCAAACTGTTATCGCCGTTGAGGTCATTCGGGTCGGCAATATTGAGTAAATCGACGACTTCCTCTTTTTTGACAAACCCGTTCTCATCGACTTCGGAAATATCCACCTTAAAGATTTTCTTGAAGAAGGCTTCCTCAGCTTCAAAATCATCCCGTTCAATGACGAGAAATTCGTGGTCGTTAATGGGGGTAAAATCGCCCAGTTGGAACGTTGGCGTATCGCCAGAATCATCGAGGGGATACAAACCGACCAATTCCGAAGCATATTCACCCGCTTCCACATCATATTTATAAATCCGCAGACTATTTTCGGGGTCGCCTTCAACGGGTGCCTCTAAAATAGGATAGAGAATGCTGCGGTCGGGACTGTAGGCAATCCCTTCAAATCCGCGAGAACCGGGAAGATTCGCCTCCGCTTCCCCGGACTCAACTTCGGGATTTTGGGGGGCGCGAACAAATTCACCCTCAACCGCCCCGTCAACGGTAATTTCCGGCGTAGGAATGGGAGTATTTAATAACACGCCGTTGGAGTCGAAATGCAGCAAATAGGGGCCGTATTCATCCCCGACCCAAAAATCTCCGTTCGCCCCGACAACCAACGCTTCCATATCAAAATCGCTTCCGGTTAGGGGACGTTCGGGGTCAGAGGCGTTACGAATTTCAAACGGAACGAAGTTGTAGGGGTCGGAGAAGGTAACAAAATCCTCTAGTTCAACGCTAGCGTCGCCATTTTCCAATCCGGCAAAATCGGGGTCAACCTGGTAAATTCGCGCCAGGGTGTCGGAGTCGCCGCCAAACAAGCTGTCAACGAGGAACCAGTAACTATCCTCATCGGCAAATTGTACGCCACTCCAACCGCCTACGGGTTGTCCGGGGAAAGGGCCGCTTCGTTCCTCGGAGGAAACGCCTTCACCTGATTCCGGGCCTTCGGCAAAGGTATCGGCCGGGAGAGAGGCAAAACCGACTAATTCAGGTTGGGGGGCGGGTTCGATATCCAACCCAAACGCCAGGAATTGGGTAATTTGGTTATTGGGGTTGAAGTTGTTATCGCTGACAACAATTAAAGATTGGCGTCCGTCGGGAAGTATCGGCCCGAATGTCATCGCTTCGCTATTATCCAAACGAATTCCCAACTCATCAAAGTCGAGTAATAGACGTTTTTCAACCGAAGCAATATTGTTGGGGTTTTCTAGGTCGGTTAACGCCGTTTCCGGGGCGACATTTGTGGCAAATTGAGTGTTAACCTCGAACAGTCGCAAAGTGTTTCCGGCTTCCGGGGAAAAAGTTCGTTCCAACGACAGAAGCGTACCCGTATTATCGAGGGCAACCAACTCCACCAAACCGAATGAACTCTCAAATTCATCGGGGAAATACAAGAATTCTTCGACGGGTTCTCCTGTTGTTAAATCATAGCGGAGAATACGAGACGGATTAACGCCATTTTCATCAATTATGTCTTGAATTAAAGCGCCTTCCGTAGCGGTGTAAAGCGTGCGTTGGTCGGGAGTAATGGTTAGGCTTTCAAACGCTTGGTTGCGTTGAATTCCAGAAATTGGCCGATCGCCTTCATCAATAATCCCGTTGTTATTGGTATCTTCGATTTCGGATAAGAATTTTTCGGGAACGGGTAACTCCTCAATTTGTTGTCCGTTGAGGGAGAATTCGTTAACAAACGGATCGATAATTCCCGCTTCTCCCTGACTGAGATTGACATCGCCTTCGGAGGAAATATACACCGTTCCCAACTCCGTTAAAGCAATGCCTTCCGGGTCTAATTCTCCGGGTATAAAAGGATTACCTTCCCCATCCAACAGAGAAGTAACATCGGTAAAATTAACATCACCCTCATCCAAACTGCCGTCGGTTAAATCAATATCAACGTCGTAATATCGAGATAGGGGAGATTGGGAATAGTTCAGCAATTCGCTAATTGTTTCGGAGAAGTCCGAAGCAATAACATCGCCTCCGCGACTGTAAACCGTTTCAAACAGTTCTATGCGTTGTTCTTCGGTTAGGTCATTAATAAAGGTACTTTCCCCAAAGAAGTCTTGATTGCCGAATAACCCCTGAATGGCAACAATATCTTTATCGTGCAAACTATCATAAAATTCTGTTGGTTGGGGACGAGTACCCGTAAACGCACTCACATTTTCAAAATCAAACGGCGCCGCTTCAATTCCCTCAAAAATCTCGGCTTGGTTGTCTGCGGTAATAAACACACCCAGATGAATTTCCGGGTTAAGATTGTAGACACCGATCGCCTGTTCGAGATCCTGAGTAATAAATCGAACCTGATCTTCGGCATCCAATTCGGTGACAATTTCGACGACTTCCGCAAAAGATTCATCGGTTTTGAGGTCGAGTTCCAAAATTGTCCGACCTTCCGCCCATTCTAAAGCTTCCTGCAACGTCGGCACTTTAAAATCGGTAACATTATCCTGATTATCCACCAATTGCAGGGCTTTAATTTCTTCCAAAGTGGTTTCCGCAACCAAACCCGTTCCCGTCGTCGTCCGATCTAGGGTATCATCGTGCATTAAGATCCACTCGCCGTCTGCCGTGCGTCGAACGTCCACTTCCATCAACGCCGGGGCAATGGTCAGGGTATTCTCAAACGTCTCAATGGCATTTTCTGGGAAACCGGGGGCAAAACCGCCTCGATGGGCCGAAATCAGTTCGGGATAATTTTCATCCCAGTCAAAGAATTCGTTAATTTCGTCGTGGGGAACTTCAATAAAGTAGCGGTGCGACCCCGCGCCACCTGCGGGCGCTAGGGAACGCGCACCAAGAGAGCTACCGTTGCTGTAGCCGATGTATTCTGCCAAAGACCCCGCTTCCGGGATGGGGCCGCTGCGAGTTCCGCGATCGTCGGACAGGGCGTAGTAGGTATTCTGGGCGGCGTCGTAGGTAATCGTAGAAATTCCCCCGACTTCGGTATCGACAAAGGTAAATCCGGTTTCAAAGGTAACATCGCCCAAAAACTCAATATCGGTAACAGTTTGGCGGGTATTGGGCGGAACTTCGGGAATTGCCACATCCGCATACACCAAACGGTGATCGGAACTCACAACCGGAAAACCGTCCCCAACCAAATAAAATAGCGGGTCGTCGCTTGCCGGCCAAAATACCCCGGTATCTGTTATTTCTAAGTTGTCAGAAGGGAGAACATAATCAACCCAAAGATTGCCCACAAACTCATCGTTAAAATCTCCGGTATCTCGGGCGGAATCTCCCAAATGATTCAAGTTTTCGCCACCCTGACGTATTGCGGCTTCCGCCCCCCCTTCTTCGCTTTCCGGGGTCATTGTAATATTAACTAACGGGTTTTCAAGTACCTGTTGAATGGCGCCGGGAATGCTTCCCCCGTCAAAAGGATCGGCATTGAGATCGCCCATAATAATAAACCGTTCTCCGGGCATTAAACCGCCAAAATTGCCCTCATCATCGTAAATATATTCGCCCTCGCCGGGGGTAATATAATCATCCCAAAAGCGAATTTCATCGTGGTTTCGGCGTCCGTTGCGGTCTTCTTCTCCGTCAAAACCGGGGGGAGTTGGATGACTGGCTAAAATGTGAATAATTTCGCCGTTAACTTCAATGGGAACATCCCAATGATTTTTGGAAGAAAGGCGAAATACATCCAATTCTTCCGGGGAATACCAATCTTGAGGTTCGGGTGTTTCCGGGTTATCTGGAAGCAAAGCGTCGGGCATCTCTTTCCAAAGAAATTCTTGAAACGTGCGAACTTCTTCTTCTACAATGGGATATTTTGATAGCAATGCCATTGCATATTGACCGGGAAAAACCCCAAACCCGTAGCTATCTTCTCCGTATTCTCGCGAACCGGGTTCGGTTACGGCTTCGCCATCATTATTAAAGTCAAAACCCGAAGGAATTCCGGTGTTGGACGGGGCGATATAAACGTAGGGATATTCAACCGGATCGACCTCATTTTGACCGACAGAAAGATAGTTTTCTTGGAAAAGTTCGATAGCTTCGCCGTTTTCATCGTAATCAAATTCATTCAAGAGAACCACATCGGGATTAACCCGTTGAATAATTTCCGCTACGGCTTGAACTTGCGGATCGTCGGGTGTCGATAAATCTTCGATCAGTTCGCCTTCGGTTTCGCGATACAAGAATACATTAAAGCTGGCGGTACGCAGTTCGGTAGACATGATTTTTATTCCTTGAAAATGAGAGAATTCTGAGGTTAAAATTCGGCCTGGATAATGGGCTATCTCACACTGGGTATCTGTTGAGTTTCACTTCTAAACGCAGTTAAAAACCTTTACCACCCGAGAAATGATCATCCATATGGAGTGGTTTTTAGGTGAAATTTTCAGTCAATCTACTTCAGGAATGAATTCACCGTTTTCTCTACATCAGGCTGCGTCCTTTTCGCCAATGTATCAGCCCAAAATGATGCAAAACCAACGAGTTTGATAGTTTCCATAGTTGAGGTAGATGCTAAAGTCAATCCATGAATGGATTCAATGGTTTTTTGTTGGTCACTGCACCCAGATATCTAATCTTTTTCGGCTTTGACTATCGAAACGATTTAATCTTTCTCCTTTTAATATTGTTGAAAATCATTACCAAAATAAAGAGTTTATTCTGTACTTTTATCGAAAAACAAACTTTTCGATCTTCAAGGATTTAACCTATCAGTAAAAGTTTAAGATGAAATTATCTACAAATTAAATGTAGTTAAAATTTTTGATAAATCCCGCTTTTTGCTTTGCAAATGCTTGCTTTCTTATAAGCGACCCACGTATTTATGCTGTCCCATTTGCTTAATGGTAGTCCTGTAGAAGTAGTGATGTTATAATTTAGATGCGATTGCACGGTAGCGCAGTGGCGGAGCCAATCGCCAAGTTATAGTGATGAATAAAATTCCAGATGGCTCCGATATGATTTTCTAAATTTTTAGAGAAAGATAGAGTCTTTCTCGACTGGCGAGAAAGTCGTTGAGGAAGAGTATTATTAAAGAAGAAGTCAGGATTCAGGAGTCAGTAATCTTATCAGTATATTTTTCTTGAAGTTTTCTTGTTGAATAGGATTACCTTTTCTATGTTTGGGTCTCGGGATCTGACAAGAATATTTGAGCTTTTTTAGGTAGTTCCATCCTCTTTCCCGAAAGCCCCAAAAACGAACGCCCCCAACATCGGGTAAGAGTTCAACAGTTTTTGATGGGATGCTACCCCGTTACACAGGCGCAGTGGCGGGTTGTAACAAATTATCCCCAAATTGAACGGGAGTTAAACCCATACCCATCGTGGTTTGGAGGAGATAACCGCCCCGTAGAGCAGGTAAATTGGAGGGATGCGACAGAGTTTTGTAAGCGACTATCGGCAAAAACGGGAAGAAAATATAGACTCCCGAGTGAAGCCGAATGGGAATATGCCTGTCGTGCAGGAACTCAAACTCCATTTCATTTTGGAGAAACCATAACAACCGAACTCGCCAACTACGATGGCAACTACATTTACAATGGCAGTCCTGAAGGAAAGTATCGCCAACAAACAACAGAAGTAGGAAGTTTTCCCGCAAACGTTTGGGGACTGCATGATCTGCACGGGAACGTTTGGGAATGGTGCTTAGATCACAAGCACGATAGCTATGAAGGAGCGCCTACAGATGGGGAGGCTTGGATAGATCGTAAACAAATTATACAAGTCCTGCGAGGCGGCTCCTGGCGCAATGATCCTGGAACTTGCCGTTCTGCCTTTCGTAACCTCAACTATCCCCTTGATATGTTCAACGATAACGTTGGTTTTCGTGTATCCTGCACAATACCAAAAAATATTCTTAACACTTAACAAGAGTTTCGACAAATTTGTAGGGTGCATCAGAGAATGGAATTGGTAATTTTAGAACTCCTGTCCAAATCTGATGCACCACAATAGAGAGAACATCAAGAACTCATAAAATCTGTATCGATATCGAAGTTTTTTCGAGGTTGAGAAAATCGAGAACCCCCATCTTTAAATTCAGGCGGTAAATTATTTTTATGATCGGCAAAATAAGTAAAGGATTGAGTTGACCGCTCAGAAACCGGATAATTCAATAAACAAACGGCATGAAGAATAACAGTTAAGCAAACAGAACTCGTCAAGATTTTCATACTCATCTCCTCAGTTGTAAAATGTTATCTGTGGGTTGAGCGAGCAGAACCTCCTCCTCA
>CAZNCM010000115.1:0-216 GCA_964571155.1 uncultured Lyngbya sp.
GGCGCAGTACGAAAGCTACATTGATCCCCTGATTATTATTTTGTCAGTGCCGTTGGCGGTGTTGGGAGCATTATCTGCGGTTTGGTTCCGTTCTAATGTGTTGATGGCGGGGGGTCTTTGGCCGGTAGTCACGAATGATGTTTATTGTCAGGTGGCGTTGGTGATGTTGATTGGGTTGGCGTCGAAAAACTCGATTTTGATTGTGGAATTTGCCAA
>CAZNCM010000115.1:226-15719 GCA_964571155.1 uncultured Lyngbya sp.
GCGGCCTCGCAAGCGGCAGAACAACGGTTTCGACCGATTCAAATGACAGCAATTTCTTCTCTGATTGGGTTTTGGCCGTTGGTGGTGGCATCCGGTGCGGGTGCGTCGAGTCGCTGGTCTTTGGGAACGGCAATTTTTGGGGGGATGTTGGTCGGAACGATATTAAGTTTGTTGATTACCCCGAACCTCTATATTGCGATTAAAAATCTGGAAAGTCGTTTGCTCAAGGGTGAAAAACCAGAGAAAACTGATGGTGATGACGATGTGAATGGTTCAGGGGGGTTATTCAAGTCGAGAAAGCGCCCTCAGAGTCGTGATTCTGAATCTACGGAGGAAATGTTGAGTCCTGATGAGGCTTTACGAATCAATCATCAGCCTCCTGATCCCACCGGAGAAGGGGTTTAGGTTTACTGTTGACAATGGATTAATTTAACGAATGCTATGACGGATGAAGAACGTGTTGAAGGTAATCATGCTGAGGCTTCCCAAGCTGACAGCCCTTTAGGATCTGACTCGGATGACTCGACAGCGTTAACTCTTTTTAGCTTGTCGCAGCGCGTCGAGCAGTTGGAGGAACAGTTGAGTCGTATGGCGTTGTTGTTGAGTGATGTCTACCGTTACGGGAAATTGCGGGACTTGTTGGCGGCGCAACAGTGGAAGGAAGCGGATCTCGAAACGACCAGAGTGATGTTAGAAATTATCGGACAGGGTAATCACGATAATATTACGCCGGATGATGTGATTAAGTTTCCTTGTAGTAGTTTATGCTTGCTAGATAAACTTTGGCGCCGCTATAGTAACGATCATTTTGGGTTTAGCCGACAACAACAAATTTATGTGAGTGAAGGGGGAACAGATGATATTTCTAATATTGATTTACAGGTTTTAGAAAAAGTTGGCGATCGCATGGGATGGCGGGATAATCAGAAATGGTTGCCCTATGATCGCTTGGATTTTAGTTTATCGGCGCCGTTGGGTTGTCATCCCTCTAACTGGTGGCGTTCAGCTTATGGGGCGAAGATGGCGGTTTATTTTCTAGCGCGACTGATGCAGTGTGATGTCACTTCGGATGTTCAACTGATTGCAGAGGATACTGAAAATGTTTAAAGATTGGTCTACGGATGATTGGATTAATCATATTCTATTTGCAGTGACGATTTTACTTTTATTGGCTTCTTTTATTTTGGCTTAATTTCTTTTTAACTTGAGTAATCATTTTTGGTATTGTTGAGGTGGATTTTGATTGAATTTTCATCGATTATCCCAGAACGCTGATCATAATCTCTTAATTTGAACCTACACAACGTTTGATAGATTCTCGGGGATTATTTGAATTTTCGTAAAACAATGTTTGTAATTTCTCAAAGGTTTGCTAAAACGGATATAGAGACTAAAAAAAATGTAGATATGAGTCAGCTTAGGGGGAAAATAGAATGAATACGAGGCTCATCCTCTTTTCGGGGATTATCATGGCGATGCTTGGCTCTGTATTTGGGTTAGCAGTCTCTAAACTCCACCAGGATCGGTATCAATGCTGTAATCTGATGAGTACCACCAATGATGTGGGTTACTCTCGCTCAAAAGCACCCAGTCAGTACGCAATAGCGGGAACCGCGATGGGGTTTGCAGTCGGTTCCGTTTTGGAGACAGTTCGGCAGATGAAGCCAGAAGAAAATGAAGAATAAAATTATTCAATCACAAAATAAACAAAAAAAGAGATAAATTTAATTAAAAAGTCAAGAAGTGGAAGAACTGAAAAAGCAGATCAATTCTCCCACAACTTTTAGTTTTAATCAAGTTTGCATCAAATTTTAGCGTTCAATACGATGAATTTTTAGGAAGTTGGTGCCTCTAGGGTGTTTTGTGGGAATTCCTGCAACAACGAGAATTTGATCTCCGGGATTGACTAACTGACGGTCTAATAGTAAGGTTTCGGCTTGGTCAATTAATCCTTCAAAAGAACCAACTTCGTGAGTCAGTAAAATGGGGAGAACGCCCCAAACTAAGTTTAAGCGATGGTAGGTAATCTCATCGGGGGTAAAAGCCACAACCGGAGCTTTTGGTCGTTCGGCGGCGGCGAGTTCAGCAGTATATCCGGTGCTAGTATAAGCAACAATACACTTCAACGGCAGAATTTGATCAATTGTATTTAAAGCTTCACTCAACGCATGGGTTTCGTCGGACTCAGCAGGAGGATAGTTAACAAATTTCAATTCCGGTTCAACACCAGAGGCAATTTTAGCCAGCATTTCTACTGCTTTAACCGGAAAATCACCCACAGCAGATTCTCCCGACAACATCACTGCATCAGTACCGTCAATAATCGCATTGGCGACATCTGAAGCTTCTGCACGAGTTGGACGAGGATTATTAATCATGCTTTCTAGCATTTGGGTTGCGGTAATCACGGGAATGCCTTTTTGATTGCAGAGTTTAATAATTTGTTTTTGCAACAAAGGCACTTTTTCCGGACTCATTTCTACTCCCAAGTCACCTCGGGCAACCATCAAACCGTCACATTCATTAATAATTGCTTCTAGGTTATCAATCGCTTGAGGTTTCTCAATTTTTGCCATTACCGGAATATGTTCAGCCCCGTGTTCGGTGAGAAATGTTTTTAAGTGGCGAACGTCTTCAGCCCGACGGACAAAACTCAAAGACACCCAATCAATTCCTTGAGATAAACCAAATTCTAAATTGACACCTTTGCGACTTTTTAATAAGCCGCCTTCAATGATTTTACATTTTACCGCTTTGCCCGAAATTTCCTCAATTCTGAGTTCTAATAAGCCATCATCGAGCAAAATTTGCGCTCCCGGTTCGGCTTCTTCTGCTAAATAGGGATAATCAATAGAAATAGTATTGGGTTGATTATCATACTCATCAACCGGAACTAAAGTTAGGGATTCACCTGTGATTAATTCAACGGCACCATCGGGTAATTGACCGACTCGAATTTTCGGCCCTTGTAAGTCTTGTAAAAGTGTAATTTGGATCTCTAAATCATCTGAAACCTGACGTAACATTTTAATTGTTTCGGTATGATCTTCGTAGCTACCATGAGAGAAATTTAATCGAGCGATTCTCATTCCTGCAAAGACCATTTGTTTGAGGATATTGGCATCTCGACTAGCCGGGCCAATAGTCGCAACAATTTTGGTTCGATGAGTTGATATTTGCATAAGCTGAATCTGTTATCTCTAAAGGTTGATTCAAAGTTCCCTGTTTAGGGAGATTTGATCTTCTTTTCAGTAGATGAAGACCAAGATCAGATAAATAAGCAAAAAACAGAATGTTCTTTAATTGGGAGTGGGCAGATTGAAATTTGGTGTTTCTAAAGATCGAGTTTATCGATATATTCTCGTAAAGTATGAGCCGATTTTTTGAGGAGTTTTTCTTCCTTTTCTGAAAGGGTAAAATTCATAACTTTCATCACGCCTTCTTGGTTAACAATTGAAGGTAAACTAATACAAATATCTTCAGACAATCCATACATTTGATCGACTCGGGTACTGACGGTAAAAATCCGATTTTGATTGCGAAGAATAGCTTTAACAATCTCTGTTACCGCTAAACCAATGGCATAAGAAGTATATCCTTTTCGCTTGATAATTTCATAAGCCGCATTTTTGACCTGTTCAAAAATTTGATTTAATTCGGCCAAATCACAACTTGGACTTCCTTCCCAGTCACCATCACAGATTTTCATTCCGGCAACATTTGCCTTACTCCAAACCGGAACTTCACTATCACCATGTTCACCAATAATATAAGCATGAACACTGCGAGGATCAATATCAAGTCGGTTAGCTAATAAAGCGCGAAAACGAGCGGTATCGAGTACCGTTCCTGAACCCAAAACTCTCGAACTGGGAAAACCAGAAAGCTTGAGACTAACATAGGTCATAATATCAACAGGGTTGGCGACAATGAGTAAAATTGCATTGGGACAATGTTTTGCAACATCCCCAATTAAACCTCTGAAAATTTTGACATTACGGTGTAATAAATCTAGACGAGTTTCACCTTCTTTTTGATTGGAACCTGCTGTGACAATCACAACATCTGCATCTTGTCCAACATCGGCGACTGTTCCGGCTTTGATGCGGGTTGGAGCGATAAAAGGAACGCCATGTAATAAGTCCATGACTTCCCCTTCGACTTTATCGGTGGCGATATCTTGTAAGATCAGTTCATCAAAACAGTCTTGAATTAAGATAGAATAGGCACAAGCCATCCCGACTTGACCCGCTCCAATGATTACCCCTTTACGAAGTTTGATTTTACTCTCAAAATTCTCCGCATCTGGATGTAGATTAAATAATCCTTCAAACATAAATCCTCCCGTTAATTAATTGATTTTTGAGTTCATTCCATGGAGTCAATTGTATAGTCAAATACAATTTAGTTGCCTTAACTTGTTATACAACAGTTTTGACTAAATTACACCCGATTTTACCACTAACTTTTCAATCTCGCAGGGTAATAATTCAATGGATAATCTATTCTTAACCCTAATTATAAATCTTCTTAACCCTGGAGTCAGGAGAATTTTAATAAAAATGCTTTATTCATCTATCTAATGAGGTAAAATGAGGAGACTTAAATTCGTAAACTTTACCGGGAATCTCTATAAAAAGGTAGATTTTTTTAATCAATCGTTTTGTACCTGATATTAATTGATGTTAAAATTTAAAATCTGATGTCAATCCCAAAATAATCTCGTAAAATTTTGTGATATTCTGCTTCGGTATTTATGGTATAGTCTTGTCGTTGACTATTTTGGGTGATGATTAATCGGTTATCGCTCAATGTGACTCGACCTTCAAGCGTTGCTTTTGTGCAAATACGACGCTGAGTAAAAATAGATTGGGGAGAAGTTTGATTATATTCACAAGTGGGTTGAAAATCAGTTAAACTTCTAGGCGTTAAAGTAAAACAATATTTAGGTTGATAGTGATCATCTTTTTTGTGATAAAATATCCAATTATTTTCCTGTTTAACAAGTTGATAATGTTCTTTCCGTTGGATTTGTTCGGTTAAATTTTCCAACTTCAAAGGATAAAGAAAAGAATCTCCAAAACCCACATCAACTAACCAAGACTCCGTATCTTTTACCAATAGCGTTAAATGACCAAATTCTCGCCCAAAATGACCATCTTCTCGCGCCACTTGAGCGGAAAGTAGAGTCACATTAAAACCCAGTTGTTGGAGTAGCCAAGCAAATAAAGCATTGAGTTCATAACAAAATCCGCCTCGGTTTTGTCGAACAATTTTGGTGTATAACGCTTCTAAATTAAGAGAGATGGGTTGGTTGATATGGATGCTGAGATTTTCAAAGGGAACCGCAAGTAAATGAGAGTAATGGAGTTGATGAAGCGTCTCAAGATTGGGTTCAAGAGAACCTTGATATTTAATTCGGTTGAGGTAGGCTGTAACATCCATATTCAACTTGCTATTTGTTATCTATTTCATTAGGGTTTTTATCATAAAATTGCTGTTCAATTTGACGATATTTCGGAACATCAATTAATTGTTCAAATTCCTTAAAACTGACCAAATTTTCTAGATTTGCTGTACTTCCGGTTTCTTTTAATTGACGCAAACAATCCGTCATCGCTTTGGTTACTGTAAATAAACCCGATAACGGAAAAAAGACTATTTTAAACCCTAATTGTTGTAATTCCTGCGCTGATAACTGGGGCGTTTTTCCCCCTTCTATTATATTCGCAACTAAAGGAATATTGGGCAAAGCATTAGCAATTTTAACGAGTTCATCTTCAGACTGCGGTGCTTCAATAAAAATTGCATCAGCACCCGTTTCAAAATAAGCTTTTCCCCGGTTAATCGCTTCATCTAAACCCAAGGGAGCGCGAGCATCTGTGCGTCCAATAATCACTAAATTACTATCGCCTCTCGCCTCAACTGCGGCTTTAATTTTAGCAATGTGTTCGTTGGTGGAAATTACCCGTTTCCCTTCAAAGTGACCGCATTTTTTCGGCCATTCTTGGTCTTCTAAAATAATTCCAGAAATACCTAAATTGACCGCATCTTTTACCGTGCGAATCACATTTAAAACATTACCATAACCCGTATCCAAATCCGCAATCAACGGAATATTAATCGACTGAACAATTCGACCAATACTATAAAACATTTCCGTCGCCGTCAGAAAGCCATAGTCGGGTAAACCCAGTGTGGATGCGGCGATACCAAACCCACTGGTGGCGACGACTTCAAAGCCTAACTGTTCGGCAATTTTAGCGCTCAAACAGTCGTAAATACCCGGAATTACCACAATTTCGGATTGTTTGAGTCGGGTTCTGAGTTGATTTCCAAAAGACATAGGGCAATGTTAAACCTCTATAATTTAGGATACACCAATCGCTGTCGTTAATCCTATCAATTTTTACAAGCCGATGAAATCTCAAAAAATCATTCAGCAGTTTATCTTTGCAATAGCAGTCGGCTTTTTATTCTACTGGCTGAATATTCCGGTGGGTTGGCTACTCGGGCCAATGATAGTCGGGATTTTGTCCGCTACAATTTTAGGTTATCCTCAACCCTTACCTCCGGTTTTTATGACATTGGGTAAGGCGTTTTTAGGGTTAGCAACGGCAGTTCGTTTTTCTCCTGACACTCTAATTCTTGCTGCTAATTATGCCATTCCTCTCTTATTTTGTATTGCTATTACCGGAATTATCAGCTTATTTCACGGTTATTTATTAGCTCGTTTTTCGGGAATTGATCGGGTGACGGGATTGCTCGCTTTTATTCCCGGTTTGGCGTCGAGTATTGTGGCAATTGGGGAAGAAATGGGAGCGGATGCGGTGGCAATTGCTTTATTTCAATATTTGCGTTTATTGTTAGTTATTTTGATTGTTCCGACTCTAGCAACGTTCTTGTTTCCAGCAAATCCAGAGAGTGTAAATACCGTTCCTATTTTAACAACAGATCAATCTTCCATTCCTTTAGTTTCCAATTTGTTTATCTTGGCAATTTGTTCGGGTTTGGGAATTTGGGTCGGACATAAATTTAACTTACCTGCATCGGGATTTCTCGGCACATTTATTGTCGGTTTAGTGTTGTTTTGGACGTTTCCCGAGTATATCCAAGTTCCTCAATGGCTCTTTCAAACGGGATTATTATTTGTCGGACTTTCTATCGGATTAAAATTTAATGTTCAAACCGTTCGCCAACTGTTTAAAGCCGTGTTAATTGAGGCGGGATTAGTCATTTCATTAATCTTTTGTTGTTTGGCAATTGGATATGGATTTCATCAAATTGCAGAGGTTGATATTGTCACCGCTATTCTCGGATTAACACCCGGAGGATTTGAAGCGATGATTGCAACGGTTGTGCAGCTTGGCGGCGATACAAGTTTGGTCTTAGCAATGCAATTAACCCGAATGTTAATGATTCTTTTGTTGGCTCCCTGGTTAACTGCTTTTGTCAGGAAACAAGACGAAAAAGATGTGTAATTGCTAACAATGTTTAAAAAAATAAACTCAGATTGATTTGTAAAAAAAAATCGGCTATCATGGGTTTAAACTTGTGCAATTTACAACGATGTCTGAAGCATTTCTTTTTGATAGAGTGATTAAAAATGTTCGGGTTGTTCGTCCTCATCAACCCTCTGTAGAAACATTAGATATTGGGATGAAAGATGGAAAATTCGTTCAAATAGAACCCAATCTCAACCCCGAACACGCTCAACAAACCTTCGATGGAAATCAGCTTTTAGCCTTTCCGGGTGTGGTGGATGCTCATATGCACGTTGGAATTTATCAACCGCTAAACCAAGATGCGGTTACGGAGAGCAAAGCCGCAGCAATGGGGGGTGTAACGACGAGTTTAAACTATATTCGCACGGGTCAATATTATCTCAATCAAGGCGGAACTTACCATCAGTTTTTCCCCAAAGTCTTAGCCCTTTCTGAGGGTAATTTTTATGTTGATTATGGTTATCATGTCGCCCCAATAGCCGCCCAACATCTAGAAGAAATGCCCCAACTATTTGAGGAATTTGGAGTATCTTCGTTTAAAATTTTTATGTTTTATGGCGGTTATGGGTTGCACGGACTATCCGACCAGCAAAATTTATTTTTAATGATCAATAAAGAAGAACGCTACGACGTGGCTCACTTTGAGTTTATCATGCGAAGTTTAACTCAAATGCGGGAAAAATATCCCGATTCTCAAGATTATCTCAGCTTGAGTTTACACTGTGAAATTGCGGAAATATTGAGCGCCTATACCAAAATAGTTGAACGGGATAATACCCTCACCGGACTGAAAGCTTATAGTGCGGCTCGTCCTCCTCATTCGGAAGGTTTGGCGATTTGTATTGCGTCCTATCTCGCCCATGAAACCAACTGTATTAATATCAATTTACTCCACTTAAGTTCCCGCAAAGCTCTTGAAGCGGCTTTGATGATGCAAGCCACATTTCCTCATATTAATTTCCGTCGAGAAGTCACCGTCGGACATTTGCTTTTAGATGTGGATGCACCGACAGGAAAATGGGCAAAAGTTAATCCTCCCATTCGTCCGCGAGAGGATGTAGAATTTTTATGGCAAGCTGTTTTAAACGGTCAAATTGATTGGATTGTCAGCGATCACGCTTGTTGTTCAGCCGAACAAAAAGTTTCTCAACAAAACCCCGAAAATATTTGGTTGGCGAAGTCGGGTTTTGGCGGAACTGAATATTTACTATCCGGAGTTTTTAGCGAAGGAAATAAACGGGGAATGCCTTATCATCAAATGGCTAAATTATTATCTTGGAATCCCGCACAGCGATTTGGGCTGTTAGAAAAAGGGGATATTGCTGTTGGTTATGATGCGGATTTGGTGTTAATTAATCCCAATGAAACGTTTACCGTTCAGGCAGATGAATCCCCGTCTCAACAGGGTTATACGCCCTTTGAAGGTATGGAATTAACCGGACGAGTAAAAAGTACATTTCTTCGCGGAAATTTGATTTATCACAACGGAGAAATTCTCGGTTCGCCCCAAGGACGTTATCTAAAACGACCCTATGGAAAGACTACAACAAAATTCAAGTAAAGGCGTTTTGAAAAAAGTAACAGAATTTAGATATTTAACGCCTTAGCTTTAACTCATTGATAGCCGGATAAAAATCCGTGTGACAAATAATTTCTTCAAGACTCGATACTCGTTCTTGCAACTGGTCTATTTTTGTTTGTTCAAGTAAGTTTTTTGGTTGTACAAATATCCAAACTGATACAGTGCTAACCGTAGCTGCAATTATCACGGCTAAAGGTAAAATTGTGTAGTTCTCAACGAGAGCGATGATAGGTACACAAGCGAGTAAGCAAAAGATAGATAAACTCCATATCCATTTTGTCGCTGCTAACCGAACATCATTCATCTCAAATTCCTTTTTCTGACTAGACATAATACATCCTCTGATTAAAAATGAATAATCCACCAGTTATATCCCAATCTCTTTGAAAGAATTATATTCTCAAAAAATATCTTGAAAAACTGGTGGTCTATCTTTATGAACTTTTTTCATTCCAGACAGCGAAAATTCATCATGTAGCTGTAGTTCTCTACTGCTGACTTGGATCTACTTTTCGCTTATTATTATGAGATGAAGTCAACATCTTTACACCTTGATATGCTGCAAATCCAACTCCGACTGTTGCGGCTACTGGTAACGCGGCAGAAACGGCAAGTCCTGCTGCCATTCCACCGCCAACCACTCCACCAACAGTAGCCAAACCTGAACTGATACCTGCTGCGCTCAAGCCTGCGACTGAACCTGCGCCAGAAACAAGTGCGATTGAGGCTGCACCGCCACCAACTGCGCCAACTACAGCTCCACCAAGTAATGTTTCTACTGAACCAGAGCTATTAATCTTAACGCTGTTATCATAGAGAGTATTGTGAGAATCGATATTATAGGTATTGTGAGAATCATAAGTATCGTGAGAATCGACATTAACCTTGCATTCGGATTTATTCAATAATCCCCCCGATTCTGATGTACATAATGGTTGTGCTGAATTCCGAACTACTGTTGTTGTAGGTTGATTAGCCCAAGCTGGCTGAGACATCAGAGGAAAAAAGAAGGTAGAAAACAACAATACTGACATTAAGAATGTTGTTATGCGTCCTAGAAACGTTTGTGACTTCATTATCTTGCTCCAAGTTGTTTAAGTTAAAAAGAAAAACCATCTCAATTGCAACCTATTAATCCTGTGATGTTTTTAGGTTACTATACATAATCTAAAGCCAGAAATTATGGTTGTCAATTAGAGAAATTACCGATATTGATGATTCGCCTGATTGAGCAAGTATCCGTAATTTTACGGAAGTTATACGTTCTTTTATAAAACAATAAATTTTTATGCTAAAATAGAGCAAAGTTTAATTTGTTCAGTCGCATTTATATGACTGAGATAACCTCAAAAATCGAACTTCCACCTCCTTTCCCAGACCATACTCAACTCCCCGAGTCGGATGGTACATTTGTGAAAAATTTTCAGGAGCATCCCCAGAGTATTTTACTCACAGATTCTATCGGTTCAATCTTACAAAAAATTCATCCAGACGGACAATATGCCATCGGTCAAGACTGCGGGATTTATTGGCGAGAAACTGACCCGCCCGAAAAAGGAGCGGAAGCGCCGGACTGGTTTTATGTTCCGAATGTTCCGCCCAAACTTGACGGTCAAATTCGTCGTTCTTATGTCTTGTGGCGGGAATTTATGGCTCCTCTCATTGCCTTAGAATTTGCTAGTGGAAACGGTGACGAAGAACGGGATAATACACCGTTATCTCGAACTGGAGAAAAGACAAAACCGGGCAAATTTTGGGTCTATGAACAGATTATCCATATCCCTTATTATGGTATTTATGAAATCAATAATAGCAAGTTAGAAGTTTACACTCATCGGAACGGCTATTATCAAAAAATGTCTCCCAATGAACGCAATCATTATCCAATTTTACCTTTAGGAATAGAATTAGGATTGTGGCAAGGTCGCTATCAAAATCAAGAGCAATTGTGGTTAAGATGGTGGGATAATGAAGGCAATTTGTTGTTAATAGGAGATGAACGCGCCGAACAAGAAAGACAACGCGCCGAACAAGCCGAACAAGAGCGCAAAAATGCCATTCCTCGGTTGTTGGGAATGGGTTTAACCGTTGAACAGGTGGCGGAAGCACTCAACCTCAGCATCGAACAAGTTCAACAACAAATTTAAGCCTCAGACCACCCATTATTTGATTTTTGCTTCAAAATATAGAAGGAGTCTTTTAAGAGGTATCTATGTTTCCTTTCTTCAATCCTTGCTGGAATTGGGATAGTTCATCGAGTTCTCACAAAGTTTATCAGGAACGCAAACTGCAATTTTTGAAGTGGATGCGAGATGACCTTGAAGCTCGGTTGGCTGGACTGAATGCGGCAATAGAAACCGTTGAACGTCAAATGAATCAAGAGTAAGCACGATCAACTTTAAAGATTGAAATTTAAAATGTGATCGGGGTGCAATCTTGGGGTGCAGAATCTTGCGCCCTTACTAATAATATAGTACCACAAGTTAGCGATCACTGCTAACTTTTTTATTGATGAGTTTAGACAATATATTGAAGAAAATTGCTGGTGGTATTTAGAGAAATTACTGAACATGAATATACTCAGATAACAAAATGGTAAAAGTAGTTGAATTGGATAAAATGATGTAATATTTTGTCACGACGAACATTAGTAAAGCGTTATGTCCATGACAGCAAACTCAGAGCGAATTGAATCCTTCCGAGCCTTAGCACTTCAGTTGACTTGTCAGGCGGTTAATTTAGCAAGTAGCCCTTCTGAAGCGCGAAGTATGATGACGAAAGCGGTAGAGAGTTTAGAGGGAAAAATTGCCACCAGTTTAGCGTTTATTGGTTCAGACTGTCGTTTGGTGGTACTTCCTGAATATTGGTTAACCGGTTTTCCGATGGGCGAAGCCTTGGGGATTTGGGCAAAGAAAGCCTGTTTAGAAATGGACGATCCTATTTATGAAATATTAGCAGAAATCGCCCAAAAATTCAAGATTTTTTTAGCGGGAAATGCCTATGAAGTTGATCCTAATTTTCCGAATTTATATTTTCAAAATTGTTTTATTTTTAACCCATCTGGCTCAATTATTTTGCGGTATCGACGGTTAAATTCGATGTATACACCTACCCCGCACGATGTTTGGGATAAATATCTAGATTGTTATGGTTTAGAAGGAATTTTTCCGGTAGCAAAAACCGAAATTGGCAATTTAGCAACTATCGCCTCAGATGAAATATTATTTCCCGAATTAGCGCGAACGTTTGCCACCCGAGGAGCCGAAATTTTCTTACATCCAACTTCAGAAATTTATGGTCATGCAAGACTGCCAAAAGAGGCGGCAAAAGTGTCTCGGGCGGTGGAAAATATGGCTTATGTTATCTCTGCGAATACCGCCGGAATTGTTAACACTCCGCTTCCCAGTTCTTCGGTTGATGGCGGTTCAAAAATAATCGACTATCGGGGAATTCTTTTAGCAGAAACGGGCACCGGAGAAAGTATGGCAGCTTTTGCAGAAATTGATTTAGCGGCACTCCGACGCAACCGCAAACGCCCCGGAATTCAAAATTTATTGGCACGTCATCGTTCAGGATTGTATACTGAAACCTATCAACAACCTCATTTTTATCCAGCTAATACCATGTTAGAAGGAGAGATAGAACGACAACATTTTATCAAAACTCAGCAAGGAACGATTAACAACTTAATTCAGCAGGAAATTATTTAAAAGATGGAAAATAAAATCAAAGTTCGCAATCCCAGAACCGGAGCAATTGATTATTTTATTACTCCTCCGACTGAAGCAGAAATTACTGAACAGTGTCATAATTTAAGACAAGCTCAAGTTGACTGGCAGCTAGATATTAATCAGAGAATAGAAGTTCTACAAACCTGGAAACAAGCCCTTCTTTCTGAAAAAGATGTTCTAGTTAAAGCCTTAGTTGTAGATACGGGAAGAATTCGAGAGTCAGTGATGGAAATTGATGGGGTTATTTCCAGTATAGAACGATGGTGTAAACTCGCGCCCGAACTTTGTTTAACGGAAGAAAAAAATACAGCTATTCCTTTTATTCAAATTAAATCTCAACGGGTTCCCTATTCATTAGTTGGGGTAATTAGTCCTTGGAATTTTCCCCTGTTACTTTCTCTAATTGATGCAATTCCGGCATTATTGGCCGGCTGTGCAGTTATCATTAAACCCAGTGAAGTCACTCCCAGATTTATTCGGATTTTAGTTAAAACCATTCAAGCTGTTCCTCGCCTAAATAAAATTTTAGTTTATCTAGAAGGGGCGGGTGAAACCGGAAAAATTCTCATTGAAAATGTTGATGCAGTTTGTTTTACCGGAAGTATTTCAACGGGTAAAAAAGTGGCAGAATTAGCCGCGAAAAAGTTAATCCCTGCTTTTTTAGAATTGGGCGGAAAAGATCCCGTTATTGTCTTAGAATCAGCCGATTTAGAACAAGCAACCTCGGCTATTTTATGGGGTTCCGTGATTAACGCCGGACAGTCTTGTTTATCCATTGAACGGATTTATGTAGCCGAATCAATTCGCGATAATTTTGTTCATAAACTCGTTGAAAAAGCTAGTCAGTTATCTCTCAATAATACTGATATTAAACAAGGCGAAATAGGGCCGATTATTTCAGCAAAACAAGCGACTATTATTGCAGAACATTTGTTAGATGCAACTGAAAAAGGAGCAATTGTTAATTGTGGGGGTCGAGTCGAAGAATTAAACGGAGGATTTTGGTGTCGTCCCACAGTATTAACCAATGTTAATCATCACATGAAAATAATGACCGAAGAAACTTTTGGTCCCGTCATGCCTGTAATGCAATTTTCGTCTAAGCAAGAAGCAATTAAACTCGCTAACGATAGCATTTATGGGTTGAGTGCAGCTGTTTTTGCAGGTTCACAAACAGAAGCTTTAGAAGTCGCTCAACAGATAGAAGCCGGGGCAATTAGTATTAATGATGCCGCCTTAACTGCTTTAATTAATGAAGGTGAAAAAAATTCGTTTAAATGTTCGGGCTTGGGAGGTTCACGAATGGGGGCGGCTTCAATGGCTCGATTTTTCCGCAAAAAAGCCTTGTTAACTAAAACACAACCCGTTGTAGACCCCTGGTGGTATTGACAAAACTAAAAAGTTCGTTAAAAATAACAGCAAATCTTGTTGTTCTGTTAAAATCAGTTATTCAAAACGTCAAATGTTAGGTTTAAAAAAGAAGGATAAATTATGTCTAATCTGCACAAAAAAATGCCTGTTTTAGCCCGCCATGAAGGAGACTGGAAAGGAACCTATACCCTCGTTAATACGGAAGGGAAAATTCTCGATCAACATCAATCTCATTTAACCTGTCAATTTCCAGAGACGGGCGATTATCCCTACTTTCAAATTAACCGTTATCACTGGGAAAATGGTAAACAAGAAGAACATCAATTCCCCGGTATCTATCAGGATAACAAACTTATTTTTGATACCGAACGCATTACCGGAAAAGCTTGGGAAGCAGATGAATCTACTCTCATTTTGTGGTTGGCTTACAAAGGCGTACCGGATGCTTATATTTATGAAATGATTCAAATTAGCCCCTGCAATAATTATCGCGCCCGAACTTGGCAATGGTTCAAAAACAATCAAATTTTTCAACGGACTTTAATTCAAGAAGAACGAATGCAATAAATTCAGGCATTTTATTAAATTTTAAAGAGATGAATTCGATATTATGAAACACCAAGTTAAAAGATCGTATTTAGACACAGAAGACGGACAAATCCTCTACCGAATTGCTGGCAAAGGAGAACCTATTTTACTCCTACATATGACACCTCGAAGCGGCGATGAATTCCGAGAGATTATCCCCATTTTAGCCGAAAGTAAACAAGTGATTGCAATGGATTTAATGGGATTGGGAGATTCAGACAAACCCCCCAGAGAGTATTCTGTCGCTGATTATGTTCAAAATATTATTACCCTTTGGGATGAGTTGGGGATAGAAAAAAGCAGCGTTCTCGGAAGTGTAACGGGGGGTTATATTGCCGGAGAACTTGCGGCGAGTTATCCCGAAAAAGTCAACAAATTAATTCTCTGTAATGTGCATGGGTTTGATGCCGAAGAACAGGAAAAAATTGTGCAAAGATATTCAATAGGATTTAAAATAAAAGAAGATGGTTCTCATTTAATGCAATGTTGGCTTGCTCGTGTTAACTATGTGGGAAATGGGGAGTTAAATCATCGCTGTGTGATTGATGATTTAAAATGTTTTGGTTCTCCCGTTTATCCGGGTGTTGCTGTCGGAAAATATTGTCTATTAGCAAAAGAAAGATTTAAACAGATTCAATCTCCAACTCTAGTTTTAACGGGTGATATAGCGCTACGCGCATACATTAGGACAATTTTTGAAGACAGCATCCACACAT
>CAZNCM010000116.1:0-6539 GCA_964571155.1 uncultured Lyngbya sp.
AAATTCAACGGGATTTGTTAGTGCGGTTGGGGGTACCGGAAGCTAAAGTCGCTGTGATTCCCAATGGAGTCGATGAACTCAAGTATTCACCCGGGCCATCCCGACTGAAGGCTGAGTTACAAGCGGATCGGGTCTTTGTCTATCAAGGTCGTCTTGCTCCTGAAAAAAACGTTGAGTCTCTCCTGAAAGCTTGGAAAAAGTCAGAAATGGGTCACGATTGCCATTTAGTGATTGTTGGAGATGGGCCTTTAGCGACTTCGTTGCAGATGTATTATGGGTCTGGAGATGGGGTCGTCTGGCTCGGTTTTGTTAGGGATGAAGATCAACGCATTGAAATTTTGCGGGGGGCGGATGTGTTTATTTTGCCTTCTTTAGTTGAGGGATTATCGCTATCATTACTCGAAGCTATGGCTTGTGGTGTTGCTTGTATTGCCACAGATGCAGGGGCTGATGGAGAAGTTCTAGAAGCCGGGGCAGGGATTGTCTTGGAAACCCAAGGGGTAGCGACTCAACTGCGAACTCTACTTCCTCTGTTTCGCGATCATCGAGAGTTAAGTACACTTTTGGGATATAAAGCTCGTCAACGGGTCTTGGATCGATATACACTAAGTCGGAATATTACTCAAATGGAACAGTTGTATGCGGAGATTGTTCAACAAAGGCGTGTACCTTGCCCTCGTCGCTAAAGGGTCGGGGGATATGGCGAGCGAACTCACGACCAAGGAGATCTAGTCTCGATCAGACAGATGGTGAACCGAGAACGAACGATTGTTGTCTTAGGGGTTGTCAGTGCAATTGCCTCTCTCGTTATTGGAATGGCGAGAACAGCAACGGTGTCTGAACTCCCTCACAAGAAGCCTGACTATGAACGACTCTCGAAAATGTTAGCGGCCGGAGCTTTTCAAAAAGCAGACCGACAAACGTATCGGATCATGTTGATTGTATTGCAAAAGTACCCCGATCAACTGTCAAAATCAGTTTATTTGACCGAAGATGATATTGCGAATTTTCCCTGTGAAGATTTACTCAAGCTTGATCAACTTTGGTCTCAATATAGTCGCGGAAAGTTTGGTTTTAGAACTCAGCAACAAATTTGGATGAATCTTCAGCAAAGTCAGGATTCGCCGTCATTGATTATCTCCCAATTATTTGATGAGTTTGCCCAAAAAGTTAACTGGAAAGTGGCTCAAGGTTGGAAATCTTACGAGGAGTTAACGTTTGATTTAAAGGCAAATCCGGGACATTTACCTGCACTGGCTGCGGGGGGTTCGGTGACAACAATGATTCCGGTCAAGGATAACCCCAAATTAAAATCTAAAACAGATATGCCACTCTGGGGATTTAATGTTCACTGTGTTCGAGCTAATCAAACGGATCAGTTGATTAAATGTACACCCAGTCTCACTCCGGCTATTTTTTCTCGTTTAGCCAGTTGTCAAATTTAGAGTCAATTGAAATGACTTCTTTTTAAATTGCAATCAAAGTGGGAAACCCCGAAGTCTAAACTCTAGCATTCATCGAGGTTCCCGGATTAAAATTATAGTATTAGATGACTAATCTAAGCGAGGATGGCGGTTGGTTGTTTCACCATCATTGAGATCAGGTGCATCATAGATACCAAACTCATTGATACTACAATCACGCATAATCGATTCAGCTTGATCTAATTGATCGCCAGTCCCACTGACCATTAACAAATAATCACCAGCTTTGACGCTCTTTTCATAAACTTTGGCTTTCTCTTCGGGAATTCCCATTCCGGTTAATGCGCCCACCAGTCCTCCGGTTAAAGCACCAATTCCTGCACCGGCTGCGGTGGTTCCTAATGCAGATAATTCACCTGCAACTAAAGCTGGCCCAACTCCGGGAATTGCTAATGTACCCAAACCAACGAGTAAACCTGTGATCCCCCCTAATACGGTACCTGTTACCGCACCAATTCCCGCACCTTCAGACGCTTCATTTCCTTCTTTACGATCTGTAATTTCGTCTGCGCCTTTAACGTCATCAATATTGCGAGCAATTAAAGAAACGCGATCCATATCGTAGTTAGCATCTTTAAATTTGCGAATGGCTTTTTCAATATCATGGCGATCGTGGAAAACACCTACGGCGCGTCTATAAATACCTGTACGTTCTCTTGTAAATGTCATTAGTTAACCTCATAGATTTATAATCTTATTTCTACATTATGTGGATTTCTGGACTTTTACATCCCTCTTAGGTAACAGTTGGATGAAAAAAATAATCTACAACAAGAAATAAATTTTAAGTGATATACTTCTCACTCTAGAGAGTAGATTTTGGTCAAATTTTAGGCAGCAATTATTGACAGCTTCGTTGTCTCTTTTGGGAAGCAAACTGTAAAGTTTTGTTAACTTAATTCTAAATGTAGAATGATCAACTTGTTCGTTGACGATTGAGAATTCAGAATTTAGAATTCTGTTGATCAACAGGGTTAGTAATATGAAATACGCGGATCACCGATGCTACACATCTTTCTCCTTACCTCCCTACTTCCGGTCTTCCCTACCTCCCTACAGGCATCATCTTGAGATTGAAATAAAATGTTACTTTCAGACTTCTAGGGGAAAAATACCGTTGCTGGCTGCAATTGGTCTATCTTCGCCTCATCTTTAATCCGGGCGACTTGCTCAAATCGGATAAGATGCGATCGCGCAGTGATACTCTAGATAGAAGCATTCAAAACATTAATATAAAGTAAAGTGAAGTTGAAATGAGTGAATCGACCCAAATTCCCTATCTGTTGCGGGCGGCGCGTGGAGAACAGTTAGACCGCCCTCCCGTGTGGATGATGCGACAGGCGGGTCGCTATATGAAAGCCTATCGAGACTTGCGCGACCAATACCCCTCTTTTCGCGATCGCTCTGAGAAAACTGACATCGCAGTTGAAATTTCTCTACAACCTTATCGCGCTTTTAAGCCCGATGGCGTGATTTTGTTCTCTGATATTCTCACTCCTCTACCGGGAATGGGGATTAATTTTGATATTATCGAAAGCAAGGGGCCGATTATTGATCCGCCCATTCGCAGTTTATCTCAAATTGAACAAGTTTATCCTCTCGAACCAGAAGAATCTCTGCCGTTTATTCGAGAAATTTTACAAACTTTGCGTCAAGAAGTTGGTAATAACGCTGCGGTTTTGGGGTTTGTTGGCGCACCCTGGACGTTAGCGGCTTATGCGATCGAAGGAAAAAGTTCCAAAGATTATCGCATTATCAAAAGTATGGCATTTTCTGAACCGGAAATGCTGCATCAATTCCTCGGAAAACTGGCAGATTCTATTGCAACTTATGTTCGCTATCAAATTGATTGTGGCGCTCAAATTGTCCAGATGTTTGACTCTTGGGCGGGTCAATTAACACCTCAAGATTATGAAACGTTTGCGTTACCTTATCAAAAACGAGTCGTTGATCAGGTTAAACAAACGCACCCCGATACGCCGATGATTCTTTATATTAGCGGAAGTTCGGGAATCTTAGAACGGATGGCAAAATCCGGCGTTGATATGATTAGCGTAGACTGGACTGTGGATATGGCGGAAGCCAGAAGTCGCATTGGTCATCATCTGGGAGTTCAGGGAAATATTGATCCTTGTGTTTTATTTGGGTCAAAACAACTGATTCGCGATCGCATTTTGGAAACGATTAAAAAAGCCGGAAATCGAGGTCATATCCTCAATCTCGGACATGGCGTTCTCCAAAAAACACCCGAAGAAAATGTGGCTTATTTCTTTGAAACTGCAAAACAAGCCGATCAATTGTTAGCGGTTTCTGTCTAATGTTGAATCTAATTTGGAAAGATTCTCGATGAAGAATGACGGATAGCTTTTTCAGATTCTATATAAAATCTATCCGTTGTTTCTCTCCGCTATGCTTATGACCAAACGAATTTTAATTACCGGGGCGAGTGGCTGTATTGGTCACTATATTGCTGAAACTCTGATTCAACAAACGGATTATGAATTGTATTTTTTGGTTCGTAACCCAGATAAATTAGGATTTGATTATCAAGCCCGTTCAGGTGTTTTTATTATCAAAGCCGATCTCAGAGAGATTGAACAATTTACCGAACTTTTACCGACAATTAATATTGCGATTTTAGCGGCGACTTCTTGGGGCGGACTTGAAGAAGTTTTTGCAGTCAATGTGACAAGTACCCTAAACTTAATTAAACATCTCAACCCTCAAGTTTGTGAACAAATTCTCTACTTTTCAACCGCGAGTGTTTTAGGTCGAGATAATCACCCTCTCAAACAAGCAGGTGAAATTGGAACGGATTATATTCGCTCAAAATATGAATGTTTGCATCAACTTCTAGACCTTGAACAAACCTTACCGCCTTTAAGAATTTTATTCCCAACCTTGGTATTTGGCGGAGATACAAATAAACCCTATTCTCATTTATCTTCGGGTTTACCCGATGTCGTCAAACAGCTTAATTTTATTCGCTGGTTAAAAGCGGATGCAAGTTTTCACTTCATTCACGCTGAAGATATTGCCAAAGTCGTTTTTTATCTAGTTAATCACCCACCTAATTCATTATCCACTGAACATATTATTCTCGGAAATCCAGCAATTACTGTTAATCAAGCGATTGAAGAAATTTGTCACTTTTACCATAAAAACATCTATTTTCGCTTCAATTTATCTTCAGCACTCACTAATCTTATCATTAAAGTATTTAAGATTCAGATCGCAGATTGGGATAGATTTTGTATCAGCTATCGTCATTTTACCTACCAAAACCCAATTAATCCCTCTGTTTTTAACGTTCAACCCTCTTATCCAACTCTTACAGATATTTTCAAGGGGTTTTCAGTGAGATGAGGCATACTCAATCATTCTCTATTGGCGTGTTAACATTTTCTCAATCCTCCTTTTTACAACTTCTTCATTCACATCCAGAAACCTCATAATGCAACATCTTAGTAAAGCTTCTAGAGCAGTAGAAAGTCTATACAGTTCTCGATATTCAATTATAGATTGAATATCTGTATTCTCATCAAGATGTGTAAGTTTATTCCTAATAAAAACTACTGCTCCGATAAAACTATCGCGTAGCTGCTTATTAGTTAGAAACCCTGTGGGAAAGCAATTTTGATTAAGCCTAATAAGTTCCTTCAGACGTTTTCTAAGAGAAAACTCATATAGATATGATAGCTTGAGTTTCAGAGATTCTTTGAACTCCGAACTTAGATTATATAGATTTGAATCTCTTTCAATTGCTTGTAAAAAACTTTTATAAATGCCATTTTCATATTCTTCTTTCTCAATATATCTACCACCATATAGAATTCTATGAAATGCTTCTATAGCTTGTGCAAGACTTAGAAATCTTTCTGTTAAATACCTTTTGGGAAGATAAAAGAGTCCGAGATATAGATCTATGACTGATTTTATTTTTTTAGCATCGCTATACCATCTTAATAATACAGTATCTAGAATATCCTCAACATCAGCAAAATAGAATAAAACCTTATCGTCATCAAAATTATCTTGAAACTCTTGTATTGATAGACGAAAATATATTTTTATTGGAACTATTTCTTCAACTTCTTCTTCAATCAATTTTGCATCATATTGATTGGTTATACTGAAATATTCATTTTTGAATATTACGTTTTCATCATTATCAGTCATCCTTTTAATTAGAGATTCAATGTTACCTTCAATTCGTGGCTTTTTGACTTTTGTTTTGAAAAGTGTCCCCACTTCGGTCAAGTTAGTATATTGCCCTGTAGCAAATACAAAAAAATCTTGAACTTTAAAGATGTCTTCTATATATTTCTCTAGCTTATCGGGTTCAGGAGAATTTAATTCAAAAAGCTTATCTTCGAGTATATTTATCTCTCCAATATGTTGACCAAAGAATGATGGAAAGTATAAGCTTGTTGGGTTTAATGGTCTATCTTTTATACCTAAATTAAAATCGCCTACATCGCATAAGGATTTTCTAGGCAAAGGGTTATATTGTACACGAAGTTCCTCAATTCTTGTTTTAGTGAGATTGGGGATCATTGTTATGTTGATATTTTGGATGCGAAGCCACCTCTCTAGATTGACGAAATGAAAATATACATTATCAAATTGAATATCTTCTTCCCTGTAAAAGTGAAACCCTCTTAAAATATAGGTCGGCAGGCATCTTGTTTGTACTAATCCTGTACTTATACCTTCACCATAAACTTGATTTGTGTAAAGAGTTACTTTCTCTCCAATAGTGTCACCATTTGAAAGAACACCAAGGATAATTGGTATGTTTTTCGGGGGGCTAAAAGCTCTTTTAAGCTGTTCCTCTACAGTTTATTCAGTTCTCTCTATTAAGGTTCCAACTAATTTCAATTCCGGCAGCTCAGAAGGTGAGAATTTTAGTATTCCTACTACACTATAATCAGGACTCTCTGGCAAAAACCAACGTCCTTGAACTTCAAACTCAGGAAAAGTTAATTTCGCACTAACCATCTAAAATAACTCTTAGCTTAAAGAACATTTAGCTTTACAATAAGTTGCAGAACT
>CAZNCM010000116.1:6549-13360 GCA_964571155.1 uncultured Lyngbya sp.
CTTAAGTTCAACAACATAACTGAGACTACCAAATCATAAATAGCATTAATTGAGAATCAGTAGAATCGCTCTCTTATGATTCGACCATAATTGTACTACAATATCTTTAATGGACAACGAGATCACGGATCTATTGTAAACTCCTTTTTACTTCTCATTCAAATTATCGCAACTAAAGTCTTTAAAATTTAGGCTGCTTCTTGCTGATCGAGTGTTAAGAATAACTCCTCAGCATTTAAAACCAAGTCTTCATCTGTCAACGGTGGAAAATCCAAATGGACAAGCCGCCTCAAAATTTCTACCGCAACCTCAAGTTGCTCTGCATCAGGTAAGCGATCAAAATTATTAAGAATCTCTTGTGCTAAAACAGTCATAAATTTAAAAGCTGGATCTATTTAGACATTAGCACAGGTCTTAGAAACCTAGCAGGGTGTTCAGTTTAATCAAATTATACCTTAGATTCGCGCTGGGTTTTTACTGCCCGCAGTTTTTCCCAAGCAGCTTCAGTTCCAGGTTTGAGGGGTTGTGCTGTTATGATAATCAAGCAAAGTTTTCATGGGTACACGAGTTCCAACAAAAACAGGGGTTCCACCTAAGATGTCAGGATCACTATGAATAACACGCGCTGCGGTTGCCATGTCAGTTATCCATTCGTAGGAATTACTCTTATTTTAGCCAATCTTCAAACACAATATTAACTCGGCTTATTGTTATTGATGTGTTTCCATTCTGCTTTAGACAGTATTCTGCACGAGCCATTTCATGACTTCTTGTGCGTTTTTGTCGGGTGGGAAAACGGGATAAAAGACTTTAACAATTTTTCCATTATCTGCAATTAGGGTGAGTCGCTTAATTAATCGTTTTCCTTCTACTTCAAAGGTGGGTAATTTTAATGAGGTTGTCAGTAAAAAATCTGCATCGCTGAGAAGTTCAAAAGGCAAGTGCAGTCGTTCAACTGCTTCTTTTTGGGATGATGAGTCTTGTGTACTAAGTCCGTATACCTGCACTCCCAGAGTTTGTAATTCAGCATGATAATCCCGAAAAGCACAAGATTGCCAAGTACAACCCGCAGCGCCCGGTATCTGTTCCCATCCATCGGGTATGGGTACGTTAGGTTGCTTCGTCATGGGATAACAGTAAAGAACAACCTTTCCCAAAAGGGTTGATAAGTCTAATTGATTACCGCCAGTAGAAGTGAGTGTTAATTGAGGTAATCTCTCACCCAACAGGTGATTACACGCCCCGTCATCCTGGGGAATTGGTAATTTTGATAAATCAGGTAAATATTCCATCTACAACTCCCTACTCTAACCCGTAACTTAAGCGGTCTAACTTAGAATTTTAGATGAATATCGGATATTGTATAGTGCTACTTAAATCGAGAGGCAACAGCAACCTGTGAATAGGTTTCAATCTTTAAAATGTCCTAACCTTAAAGTGTAGCGCTATCCACTCGAACGCCTTATCGTTGTTCAAGACAGCGAGTGATCACTTTAACTGCTACCTCAACTCCATTTTCGCTCTGAATTTTTTTCCCCAATATTTTAGCTTCCTGTTGTATTTCTGTTGTCAAAACAGAGGTAATCGCCGCAGATAATTTTTCTGAAGTGAGCTTTTTTCGCGGAATGGGTTTGGCACCGACACCCAGTTCATAAACACGTCGTCCCCAAGCAAATTGATCGTTTGCGTGTGGAATTAAAATACTCGGTACACCAGCCCTGAAACCAGCAGCCGTTGTTCCTGCACCCCCATGATGAACGACGGCCGACATCCGGGGAAATAACCAAGCATGAGGCGCACTTTCCAGCATAAATATATTGTCAGGAATTGTATCGAGCTTCGTCATCCCACTCCATCCCGTCGCTAATACACCCCGTTGCCCCGAACGTTGAAGCGCATCAATCACTAATTCTGTTGTTTGAGCCGCTTTAGTAGGATCGCCTACACTCCCGAAGCCAACGTAAACAGGGGGTTTTCCGCTTGCTAGAAAGTCCTGTAGCGCATCAGTCGGATGCCAATGATCCCCTTCGTCTAAAAACCAATAGCCTGTGTTCTGCACATATTCGGGCCAGTCCTGTGGCTCTGGAAAAACATGATTACTGCAAGAAACAATCGTCGGATAGTGTTTCGTCTGTTGTTTTTTGAACGGATTTGTAAAATTTTGGGGAATACGGCCAAATTTCTGTTTCCATAATTCTTTGATAGGCGATCTCGACATCCCCCACATCGTTTGTTCAAATAGGAGATGGGTGAGATAATTGAACCTTTTTCCGAGGTGTACTGAGTCGTAAAAAATTAGTGCCGGGTAGTCCTGTGTTGGCGTCATCGGAAATGGCGACGCGAGAATACTGGGAATATTGAGATCCTGAGCGACAAAATACCCGATAGCAGCACCCGGATGATAAATGATCGCGTCTGAACCTTGACAAGCATCATAAAGATCCTTCTGCCCGTCAAAAACAAGGGATTTCAGCGTGTTGAAACTGAGGATGATTTTGAGCGGGTTGTCGGCTTGCATAGCCTTTTGGACACCACTATCCGAACCTATTTTGGATACATCACCTTTAAGGGGGTAAAACTCTAATCCAAACCCCTTTACAAGGCTCTCGAAGCTTTCAGACGCGGCAATCCGAATGGTGTAGTCTCCTGCCCTCTTTAGTGCTACCCCCAGAGCAATGTAAGGTTGTACATCTCCCCTTGTACCTACTGCTAGCATCGTGATCAACATCGGTTTCTTATTTAATTAGTTAGACTAACTAATTATAGTTTAGGAAGATTCGGTTTGTCGAAAGAGTTTGACCAACTTAGTGATGATGGCTTGGAATTGTCTGGCTTCGTCTTCACTCAGGGCTGCGCTGATAAAATCTCCATACTCCTTCAGCGCTTGATATTTGGCGTTAATTAGCTGCATACCTGTTTCTGTCAAACTGACCCGAAAAACCCGTTTATCCTCACGGGATTGGGTTTTTGTGACATATCCCCTTTGAGCCAGCTTATTAATTCCTGCGGTGACTGAAGCTTTGGTGATGGACAGCTTTTCTGCAATTTCTGTAATGGTGGGTTCTCCAAGCTGATGGATGGCATCGATATATTGAAATTGGCTGATCGTTAACTGTGAAACGCCGGAAGTGTTTCCGACTTCCTCTTGCAGTTTCTTGAATAACGAATCCAGTGTGTTGACAAATTCAATTAAAATTTCTTCCATACTTCACTTACTATACTTTCAGAAGTCTGAAAGACAACTTCGTAATGTTCGACCTTTGGAAAAGGCTCGTAAAAATGATGCAGTAGAGAACGCCACTCTTGGTACTCTGGTGATTGTCGGAAACCAACGGTGTGATCTTCTAACTTTTGCCAGTGTACAAGCAGAATATATCGATTGGCCGTTTCTAGACAACGTTGCAGTTGATGGGAAATGTAACCTGGCATAGAAGCAATAATGGCTGAGGCGGTTTGAAAAGCCATTTCAAACTCGTTACCCAAACCGGGTTTAACATCAAGAATAGCAACTTCTAAGATCACAACCTAAAATCCCAACTCAATATTGATTGTCATCCCCTTCAAAATACTACCATTACGAATAAAACAAAGGTAACTTGACCCTAAACCCTGGCCGATGAGATTCAGATACTATCCCTACCGATCACTTTCATTTGGATTTAATCTTTTACAACAGGCAAAACCTCACTTTATGAGCATTTTAATGATTTGATGAGGTATCTAAAACAATCTGTTCGTTATCATCTCTGCTTTGTAAATTTAACCCAAGTTTAACAAGAATTTAATTTTGAGTTGCTATTGTCATTCTGTTTGACATTTTAAAAATTTTAGTGTTTCCATGTGGGTTTTCAATCAGTTCTTAAAAATCACTATTTTGACTCTGAGTACCTTTTGGATGTGGAGTCCTGTTGCTCTTACAGAAGTTAATGAACGTAATCTCACGATAGATGCTAGCAGTCAATCTTATAACGCATTAGTTCAAAAAGCAGAAACTCTAGCCAAACAATCTATCGAACAAGCCTTTCAAGAAAACTCTACTTTGGAATCAGTTACAATTATGATTCTCGGCGAACGAAAAGGTCAAACCGTACCGATTTTAAGGGCTAGAGTCACTCGCAGTCAATGGCAAGCCAACAGCGATGTTTCCGAGTGGACAAGATATTTCGCCCGTTCAGAGTCTCTACTCGGTTACAACCAACCCACTCCAACCCAGTCCGCCTCACGTTCTGCTAACAGTCCGAGAACCCGTCCTCAACCCAACACTCAACAAACCCGTTCTCAACCCTCACCAGGGAGAACTGCACAAACCCAACAACCGACTCAGACCACCTCTCAATCTACATCTCCTCAAGCTTTTCCCAATGTAAACGAATCCCCCAATATTATTCGACTCCAACCCCGTTCCACTCCTCGTCGTAACCCGCAAGAAAATGATCCCGGCTTTCGAGATGATTAGAGCATAGACAGCAAAATTTTGCTAAAAATAGAGCTTAAAAATTCAAGATTATGGGGCAATAAATTGAATTTTGTTGAGATGACTTAACCTTTTATTTACCAGAATTTAATGACTTTTTAGTTAATGCTTTTTTAAACGAATCTTAAATATCTAGGAATAAGATGTTAGAGGTTTACGCGCGAGTTGAATGAATCAATCAAACTGAGTAACGGGTTTAATTTGAGATTCTCAGCCTAGCAATCAATAGGGCAACCTCTATATATTCTTCATATCCTTGGGAATCCATTCCGGAAAACACGAGTTTTTTTTGAGTCATTTCAACTCGCCATGAGAGTAGAAATCAGTCATCTACCCTCTCTACAGCAACAGAGAGAAAAGAGAGTTAAATTTCAATGTCTAAATTCACTCGTCGGCAATTCCTCGTTTTCTTTGGGAGCAGCGCAGCAGCAGCGACATTAACTCCTAAAATCGAATCCAGCTTGTTCGGCACAAACGGTAGTATTGCTCAAGCTCAAACCACTATTTCCTTTACACCAGTCAAGCTACCGCATCCCCTGAGAGCATACACTCAAATGGCCAGTGCAGTGCCAACAGGTGGAAATGGGAGTACCACTCCGACTGGAATGGGTATGCTTTCTGAAGGACAAGATCTCAACTTGTCGGCCTACGAAGTATTTGATGATGTCATCGTTCCCCCCGAGTTTGAACGCTATGTAATCATCAGTTGGGGCGATCCCGTGTTCCCCGATCCCAACGATTACTTTGGTTACAACAACGACTATACCAGCTTCATACCAACCAGTTCAGACTTCTCTGAAGGCTTTTTGTGGGTTAACCATGAGTACGTCTCCTATCCCATCTCACCTGTAGCTCCGGGGACTGATGAGGATTTAGCCGCATTCGGTTCAACAGCTCCAGTTGTACTCGGCCTAGATTTATCCACTCGGGACCGAGCAACTTTGGGTGAATTCCTCTATAACTTGGGGGGATCAATCGTCTTTATGAGAAAAGGGGCGGATGGTCGTTTTACGGTAGAATCTGGAAATCCCTTCAACCGACGTATTCACGGGCTTTCAGGCTTAGGAATCAACGCCGAACGCACCGATGGTTATCAAAACGTAACCGCTTGGGGAAATCGCCAAGGAGACACTAACTTTTTAGTCGGAACCGGGCCTGCTGCCACAGAAGTTTTTCCCATCAGTTCCGATGGTTTAGGAAACCGCATCATTGGTACTGCTTACAACTGTTCGGGTGGTACAACCCCTTGGGGAACGATTCTCACCGCAGAAGAAAATTTTCAAGGTTCAGAAGACTTTTTTGTAGGCGTTCAAGAAGAGGTTCTCCCGAATGGTACCCAAACCGAATACATCGAAGGGACGACTGGGGCTGAATTTGGCTTAGTCGGTGAGAAATATGGCTGGATGGTAGAAGTCGCCCCGAGTGATCCGAACTTCCGTCCCCGCAAACACACCTATCTAGGTCGCTTCCGTCACGAAAATATTGCTTTTCGGGTTGAACCGGGTCGTCCGCTTGTGGGATATATGGGAGATGACCGTCGGGGTGGACATACTTGGAAATTTGTCAGTTCTGGTGTGGTTGAGTCTCCGACTGCGGCAGTTAACAGTTCCTTATTTGAACTTGGAACGCTCTATGTTGCCAAGCTGAATGCTGATGGTACGGGAGAATGGATTCCAGTCAATTTGCAAACTCCAACTAATCCCAACGTTCCGAGTGAAATTGCCTCCGTTGAGTTGCAGTTCCGTGGAGAAGCTCAACGAGATGGTCGAGTTCGCTTACCGAAACGGGCGGGAATTGCCGGAGAAACAGAAGACGGGGGGTCTTTGATTGTTGACCTCACCAATGAAGCCACGGCATTACCCGACTATCGAAACAAGACTTTAGCCGATTTTTACACCTCTCAAGGGGCTGTTTTAGTGGATGCCTTCCTCGCTGCTAACTTAGTGGGGGGAACGCCAACTGCTCGTCCAGAGGATTTGGATATCAATCCGATGACTGGGGAAGTCTTTGTTGCCTACACCGACGGAGAACCTGGTGGTGATGGGTATCCAGACTCTCGTATTTTTATCGTCAGTAAGTATTTATCTGACATCACAGCCCCTCAAACCTCCGGTGGTTTGTACAAAATTGTTGAGGCGAATAATGATCCGGCTGCTTTGACGTTTACCTGGCAAAACGTAGCTAAAGGCGGCGAAAGCGGAGCATTAAGTGGTTCAGGCTATGCCAACGTTGACAACCTGGAGTTTGACAGCCAGGGTAATGTTTGGGGCGTAACGGATATGTCTACCAGTAACCACAATGGGTTTACAACGGGAGCTAATCCTGAAGCGCGAGAGA
>CAZNCM010000116.1:13370-15644 GCA_964571155.1 uncultured Lyngbya sp.
CCGGATCTGCGGGGAATTTATCGGGGGTATTTGGCAATAACTGGCTGTTTGTCATTCCGATGAGTGGGGCAATGGCAGGTGAAGTGATTCCGTTTGCCTACGGCCCGGTACGGTGTGAAATGACAGGGCCATACTTTATCCGCAATGCAGCAGGACAGAGTGATACGTTGCTTCTGGCGGTTCAGCATCCGGGTGAAGATGTTCCCCTTGGGGATGGTGTGAAACTGGCTCGTTCCATTCCGATGTTGAGTTTAGATGGAACTCTATTCAACCAAGAGCGGTTAGTCCCTCGGGGTAGTAATTGGCCAAGTAATATTCAAGGCGACCCGAACGGCCCCCCCAAGCCGGCTGTCATTGGAGTTCGCCGGGTTAATGGTGGCGCATTTGTTTAATTAACTTCTATCTTTTTAAAACAATATAGGGGTACTGTATTTGTACCCCTAATTGAGTATTTAGAATTGAGTTTTAGAATGAGAAATCCCTCTCTATTAGTAATAGATTTGAAAGGGGTTAATTGTTCTGTAACTATAACTTTAATAATCGTTTTCCATGAACGATGGCAGCCACCGTCACAGTCTCATCCTTAACTTGATATAAAATTCGATAGCTATAAGCAGATTGCTCTCGAATAGTTTCATCACCAAACTCTTGAATGATATTGCCCGATAGTGGACAGTCACTCAACTCACGAGTTGCCTCAATGATGCGTTGCACAACTGCTGCTGCGTAAGAGACAGAATCTCTGGCAATATAGGCAGCAATGGCATCAATATCATCTAAGGCTTTTGGCGACCAAACTACTTGATAATCCATTTACTCAGTAAACCTTCTGCTTCATCTTGTGTCATTTTTCGCGCTGTATCTAAAACAGCAATTCCATGCCGAAATTTTTCAATTACATAGAGGTGATACTGGACATCTTCTAGGGAACAGTCATCGGGTAAATGCTTCAACAAAGACTCTATTTCTTTCTTGGTTGCACTCATATTAGTTTGTTTTAATTAAATTCGTCTAAGTCTATTATACCCGATCCCCTTAACTTGACGATGCACAATACAGTCCTTAAAATGCAATGTTCCAGCGATTGTTATCCTCAAAAATTGTAATATTACCTTACAAATTTATAGTCATGGGGAATTTAATAGTCCTCAGATGATACTGTACGCCTAATGAACGAGAGAGTTCGGCTTCAATTCTCGTTGAGAAGGTCGTCCATGAAGGGGGCAGTGTACTCTAGTTGTTTTCCCCACGGGACATACTAGCATCAGCAACTGCCATCACTTGCAAATCGATGATATCAAATTTATCCCCATTGGTCAGCATTTGTTCGGGTCTTTTTTTCCCTTTTTAGAAATCTGCAAAACTGGCGATCGCATTTTGTATCCGTTGACAAACCTCATCGACTGGGAGTGTCCCCAATTCACCCGAGGCGCGGGTTCTAATACTCAGACTATTGGCCTCAACCTCTTTTGATCCGATAATCGCCATGACCGGGATTTTTTCCTTTTCAGCGTTGCGAATTTGTTTTCCTAACCGTTCTCGGCTACTATCAACCTCAGCACGAATATCCAGCGATCGCATTTTCTCTACAACCTCTTGGGTATAAGGTAAAAACTCATCACTGACTGCTAATAACCGTACTTGGACTGGAGCCAACCACAGGGGAAAATCTCCGGCGTATTGTTCGATCAAAATCCCGACCAAGCGTTCGAGAGAACCAAAGGGCGCTCGGTGGATCATCACAGGACGTTGACGAGTTCCATCTTCAGCTACATATTCTAAATCAAACCGTTCCGGCAAATTATAATCAACCTGTACGGTTCCGAGTTGCCATTCTCGATCCAGGACATCTTGAAAGATAAAATCCAGTTTGGGGCCATAAAATGCGGCTTCTCCTATGCCGAGAAAATGATCCATCTCCAGAGTTTCTACCGCTTTTGTAATGGCTGATTCGGCTTTGTTCCAAACTTCATCAGAACCGATATATTTGTCTGACGACCGATCACGGAAACTCAGTCGCGCCTTAAAGTTACTCAGCTTTAATTTGCCAAAAACAGACAAGATCAGATCGACAACGCTCAAGAATTCACTCTCAAGCTGTTCGGGAGTCACAAATAAATGAGAATCATCGACGGTAAACCCACGAACCCGAGTTAATCCTCCGAGTTCTCCTGACTGTTCATAACGGTAGACGGTGCCAAATTCAGCCAGTCGGATCGGAAGTTCTCGGTAAGACCGTAATTCACTCTTGTAGATTTGGATATGAAACGGACA
>CAZNCM010000117.1:0-15573 GCA_964571155.1 uncultured Lyngbya sp.
AGCAGTTACAAACCTCTCAAACCGAACTCTCCCAAACTCAACAGCAGTTACAAACCTCTCAAACCGAACTCTCCCAAACTCAACAGCAGTTACAAACCTCTCAAACCGAACTCTCCCAAACTCAACAGCAGTTACAAACTTCTCAAACCGAACTCTCCCAAACTCAACAGCAGTTAGATAAATCTCGTTCCGAACTGCATCAAACCCGCGAAGAATTGGAACTCACCCAATTTCAACTCGATGAAATACAAGTTGAGTTAGAACAGTCTGTCTCTCAACTTCATCAAACTAAAGAAGAACTCGCACAGACCCAAGAACAACTACAACAAACTCAAGCTGAACTGACTCAACTGCAACAAGAAAAAAGCGGTCAAAAATATTCCCAAACTAACTCAGCCGCCCATGTTAAAATGTTAGCTAAAATTCTGGCTGAAACTCTCCCCGATTAACAATCGGTAAATGATGAAGCTGGTTTAGGGCGCAAGCCTTACGCCCCTACAAAGAAGATTAAACGGGGTTGGGAGACACTTTCCCCTGTTCTATTAATGCTTCTGCTAAATTGCGATAATAGACCAGATGAACCGCATCTCCTAGAAGTTCAATTCCCCTTTGATAACAAGCGATCGCCTCTTGTAAATGACCTCCATTTTCTAATGCTTTTCCTAAATCTAAATAAGCTTTCCCATCGGAGGGATTACGGTTAATTTTGTCTTGATATTGAGTAATGGGATCGGTTAGCTGACCTTTTTTTTTACTAACACCGCTTCTAACCCATCATAGGCGGCTTGAAAGTTGGGATTAATTTCAATTGCTTTTTGATAGGCGGCGATCGCTTCGGGAAACAAATTTTGTTCGGCTAAAATATTCCCGAGTTGATAATGGGTTTGAAAAAGTTGAGGATTAAGTTGCAAAGCTTGATGATATTGTTGTTTGGCTTCCTCCAAATTTCCTAAATTCTGTAAAAGTTCTCCCAAACTGTGGTAAGCTTGAATAAACTTGGGATTAATCTCAATAGCGGTTTGATATTCTGCGATCGCCTGTTCAAATAATCTTTGTTTGGTCAGAACCACCCCCAAATTGTGATGGGACCAAGCATAATTCGGTTTTAACTCGATCGCTTTTTGATAACTGCGGCCGGCTTGAGCGAGTTGACCCTGACGGAGAAAAGCATCGCCGAGTTGATGGTGAAATTGAAAATTCTCGGGGTCTAACTCAACGGCTTTTAAACAGCAAGCAACGACTTGATCCCACTGTCGCAGTTTACCCAAAACTGCCCCCAACAGCGAGTGTAGCTGGGGGATATCGGGAATAATGGCGATCGCTTGGGAATAGATAGCAACCGCTTCATCGAGTTGACCCTGTTGTTCTCGCAGTTTCCCCAAACTGGCGTAAACCTGCCAAAAACCAGGGTCGAGTTGCAAGGCTTGCTGATAGGCGTTAATAGCTTCATCAGGCTGTTTTTGCTGTGAGAAAGCTTCCCCCAATTTATAATACACTATAGAGGAGTTGGGGTTAAGCTGCAAGGCTCGTTGATAGGCATTAACCGCTTCTGATAAGCGATGATTTTCAACCAGACTTTCTCCCAAATTTTCATAAAATTTAGAGCAACTGTCCGGGTAGAGTTGAATGGCTTTTTCAAAAGCGGCGATCGCCTCAAAAGCCCCGCCATTTTGTAGGAGAACTTCACCCAAATTATTATAAGACCAAATGGAGTCCGGATTTAATTTTAGCGCTTGACGATAGGCGGCGATCGCCTCAAATAGATTTCCCTGTTGAGCGAGGGCATCTCCCAGGTTATGATAGCATCTGGCCGAAGTTGGATTCTGTTCTATCGCTTGACGATAAAGGGCGATCGCTTCAGACAACTGACCCTCTCTCAGCCGTTGGTTTGCGGTTTGAAAATCTCGTAAATACAAACTTTGAGTTGATTCCGATATCATCATTTGTGCAGTTAGTCTAATATTTAAAACTGTAGTTCAAGAATGGATAATCAAATCCCTAATTTACAGAAAATTTTAGCTGATTTGGAGCAGTCCCAGTCTCGACTCGAGCAAATTCTTTCCGAACAAAGGGATTTGTCTCCCACCCCGCTCAAAACCCCAACCAACGATTCGGGTAAATCTATCCTATTTTACCGCGATTTTAGACGATTTAGCGGCGGTCATCTAAAAGTTTGGGACTATTTCAATCATGTTTTGCGATCGCCAAATTACACGCCTTATATTTATTTTTATTCCGCTCCGACCGTTTGGGATAGCAGTAATCCTTGGTCAAAAACGGATTCTAGTTTAATTTTATCTAAGCCTTTAGACCATCCCGATCTTATTTTTTTAGATGGCATGGATTGGCAAGAGCTACAGCCAAGCGTTCGGGAAAATTCGGCGATTCCAATTCTTAATCTGATTCAACATATCAGACACGCCGATCCCAATAATGCCCGTTATTCTTTTCTTAAATACAAAGCGATTCGCATCTGTGTTTCTGAAGAAGTCAAAACGCATCTCATCGAGTCGGGTTGTGTGAACGGGCCTCTATTTGTAATTCCGAATCATTTGGAGACTGCATCTTTTCCCAAAGCGATTATACCCGAAAACAAAAAAATTGATCTGCTGCTTGCCGCCCTCAAAGAACCTTCGATGGGACTCGAATTAAAACAACAGCTAGAAAACCGGGGAAAACAAGTTCAGCTATTAACCCATCCCTTACCCAGACGAGAATACTTAAATCAAATTAATCAGGCTAAAATCACAATTTTCTTACCCAACTCTCGGGAGGGAGAAGGATTTTATCTTCCCGCATTAGAAGGGATGGCGTTGGGAACTTTAGTGATTTGCCCCGATTGTATTGGCAATCGTTCCTTTTGTCTACCGGGTTATAATTGCTTTCGTCCGGAGTACAAAATTGAGAAGATTTTGTCTGCAATTGATCGAGCATTACAACTTTCTCAATCCCAACTCAAGCAAATCCTCTCGAATGCTCAACAGACGGTTAGCGAACACAGTTTGTTCCGGGAACAAAAAGCCTTTTTAGAGATTCTAGAGAACATTGGGCAGTTCTGGTAGTCTTTACTTGTGTATCCCTTGGCTGGCATTATATTAATTAGCAAATCATGTACCCAAAGCTAGAACCCATGAATCGGCTCAATTTACCAGAAAAGTTCTCTATTGTTGTAATTACGGGGATGCACCGTTCAGGAACCTCTCTAACGACCTCTTTGTTGGAGAGTGCGGGACTGCATATTGGTCGTGACTTAGTGGGTGCAAATAAAAGTAATCCGAAAGGACACTTTGAGAATAAAGACTTTCTGGAGTTTCATAGAACCGTTTTACGTTCTCAGGAAATTATCGATAAAGGTTGGACACTTCAGGATAAAATTACAGTTGAGGAACAATATGTTGCTGAAGCGAAAGAAATTGTTGCGAAAAATGCAATTAGTAGCCTTTGGGGTTGGAAAGAACCCCGGACAACCCTTTTCTTAGAATTTTGGGCGAATTTACTTCCGGAAGCCAATTTTATCTTAATTTATCGTTCTCCTTGGGAAGTGGTTGATTCTCTCTATCGTCGTCGAGAAGATACTATTTTTCAACGAGAACCCGAAATGGCGATCAAGCTTTGGATTCATTATAATCAAAAAATCATTAATTTTTATAATCATTTTTCTCGGCGGTGTTTTTTAGCGAATTTGCGTGAAATTGTTAAAGACCCGAATTTATATGTAGAAGCGATCAAGGAAAAGTTTAAAATCCCGCTATCTGAACCCGCATCAAATCTTTACGATCCGAGTTTATTACACCATCAACAGGAAGAGGGTCATCGACCGAGTTTG
Organism: uncultured Lyngbya sp.; assembly: GCA_964571155.1. Lineage (GTDB taxonomy): Bacteria > Cyanobacteriota > Cyanobacteriia > Cyanobacteriales > Microcoleaceae > Capilliphycus. The sequence goes on from CAZNCM010000117.1 coordinate 3,827, forward strand.
ATTGATTATTACTTTCCTGAAGCGATTGAAATCTATCAGGAACTCGAAGCGAGATCCTGGCAACCCGATGAGAATTTAGATGGGTCTTGGCGGGAATTAATTAAAGCCTCTCCCTACCGAGTTTGGGTGTTTAAAGATTGGGTAAATTTCCGGGGAGTTGAAACCGAAAATCAAGCGTTAAGAGCGGAAATTAAGCAACTGAAATCACAGCTTAACCAAACCGAGCAAGAACTAGAAACGGTAACATCTCAACAGTCAAAAACGCAGCAAGAGTTGGATAAATCGCAAGATAAACTGCATCAAACCGAGTCACAGTTGCGTCAAACCGAGGAAGTGTTAGAGAAATCTCAGTCACAATTGCGTCAAACTGAGCAAGCGTTAGAACAATCTCATTCACAACTGAAATCAACCCAAGAAGAACTCACCAGAACTCAATCTCAACTGCATGAGACTCAAGAGGAATTAGAACAGTCTCAGGGGGATTTATCTCAAACCAGACAGGAACTGCAAAAATCTTTATCAAACCAGCACCGTTCTCAACTGGAGTTAGAACAAAAATACGCTCAATTCCATCAAATACAGGAAGAATTAGAACAGTATTATCTGGTTTTCCAAGAGAAAGATTCAAACTTGAAGCAATCTCAATCTCAACTGAAACAAACCGAAGAACTGCTGGATAAATCCCAGTCTCAACTGCATCAAACAGAGGAGGTTTTAAAGCAATCCCACAGCCAATTTAAACAAACCAAAGCAGAACTTGAAGCCAAACAATCTCAACTTCAGGAAACCCAAGAGAAACTGAAACAATCGAATGTTAAGTTAGATCAAACTGAGAAAGAGTTAGTACAAGTTCAATCTAAATGGTCACAAAGCCAACGGGAACTGGAACAAACACACTCTCAACTCAAACAGGTTCAAGCCGAGTTTGAACGTTCACGGCTACAACAAGCGATCGCAGGTCAACCGGATGAATCTTATCAGCTTTTGCTGCAAGATGCGTGGTATGCTTACAAAAATGGTAATCTTGAAAAAATGGCTCGTTACTTGCAGCAGTCTCTAAAATATAAGCCTTTTTCCCGAACCGAAACGGTTTTGAACTGGTTGGAGAGTTTTGCAAAGTTCTCGATGGAAAGTGGTGTTTTTCTGAATACTGAATCTTTAACAAATTCGGACGAGTGGAAACAGTTAGTTCGTCGAGTTGTTACCATCAAACCCATTCACAAGAAGGGTTCATTTTTCCATACCCATGTACAAACATCAATATCTGGTCAAAAATTATGAGAGGATTAAAAGATCAGGTTGTTATTTAACTCAGAAAGAAATTGAGTTTTAACTATAAATTCTATCTAATACTAAAAATAGATGAATTTATTGATGTCAATAATATATGTTTTATAGGCTTGTCAAATGAACCAAGTAAGAGTTTTAATTTCTGATGGTGGAAGGCATAGAATTTCATCCGGATATGGTCATGTTGCTCGACTTTTTGCATTGGCTCTTTTTCGGAACGAATGTTTTCATGTTCAACTGGTAAAGACAGAACAAGACTGGGAGTATGAAGGAGTAGAAAATGCTGAAATTAGTGCTATTCCTCAAGTCGTAGATGATTGTAATAGTGATATAGTCCTTCAGATTGGTAGTCCTCGCAGCTTTAAAAGAAACTTTAGAAAACCCAGTCTATTTTTTACTCTATGCGACCTGTCAGATTCTTCTCCCCAAGATATTAAAGCAATGGAGGGTGCGAGTGGAATCTTGACAGCATCTAAAAATAGTAAACAAGTATTTGAACAATACTTTTCTCAAGTATATCTTACACCACTTTCTGTTAATCATACTGTGTTTCGACCGATGCCTCACTGGAGACAGGAAGGACTCGATCAATTCACCTTTATGTTTGTTGGAAGTTTTAGCTTTAGAAAAGGAGTAGACTTACTTATTCAAGCATTCTTTGAAGAATTCTCTCCACAAGAAGCTCATCTCAAACTTCACTGTCCGGGAGCCAATCCAGAAAGAACGGTGGACTTTATTAAAAAAGCACTGAAGGTCAAAACACTACCCAAAAATATGAGTTTAAGCACTCAGTATACAACTTCAGCTTGGTTAAATCGATATTACAACAGAGTTGATGCTTTTGTATCGCTGACCCGAGGTGAGGGATGGGGATTACCGATAGCAGAAGCAATGCTTTGCGAGTTACCAGTGATTGCGCCACTATCGACCTCAATGTTAGACTATTTGAATGATGAAGTAGCATTTTGTTTACCAACTCAGAAGAAGCTAATCAGCGAGATTACAGATAATTTTGGGAAAAATTTTAAGCGGCATGATGGATTAGGAATTGGATATTTTGAAGTTGATTTACCAGAATCCAGAAAAGCAATGAGAGCCGTATTTGATGATACTAATAAATATTTTAGTATTGGAAAAAATGCTCGCAAGCACCTAATTAATAATTTTTCATTTGAAAGATTTTCTCGGAGTGTTTACGAGGCGATTATTGACTTTGTAAATTCGGTAAACTCAAACGAACATCTCACCAATCAATCAAGTAAATCCAATCAAAATACTAGAATAAGCACGGATAAACCAAAGGAAGAAATTTATAAAACTGACATTCAAACTCTTAAAAATTTATCTATTAAAAAGCTAGAGATTGGAGCGGGTTCAAAACCTCGCCCCGGATATTTGCATCACGACATTCGCCCACTGGAAGATATTGAAATTATTTGTGATGCCAAGAAATTCCCCGATCATCTCTATGAAACCTTTGACGAAGTTTATTCTTCTAATGTTCTTGAACATTTCAATCGTTTTGAAGTTAATAAAGTTTTGAAAGAGTGGACTAAGCTCGTGCGTCCGGGAGGATTAATTGAGATTATTGTCCCGGACTTACGAGAAATCAGTCGTCAATTTACTGAAGGATATATTGACTTTGACTTTTTCAATTATCTCAATTTTGGGGGCAATGATTATGAATATAATGTTCATAAGTTTGGGTTCGATGTTGATGTACTAGAGAAAATGCTAAAAGCTTTACATTTTGAGGTTATTAGCTCTCAACCTGGAGTTAGGTGGGAAGATAGAAAAATAGATAGATACTGCCCGATGGCACGAATTAAAGCAAAAAAGTTAGCTCCTCAAGTATTTAGATTTGCAGGACATACATTTGACTTTTTTTATCATCAAGGCAACTGTGGCTTTCCGCCAGAGCCTCGAACAGAGCGAACAGTTGAGATTCCCATCGCCGAGAAATGGTTATCTTTAGCAGGAAAAGATGTGTGGGAAATTGGAGCCGTAACCTGTAACTATTTTCAACCTCTCCGAGTTAAAAGAATTATCGATCCCTATGATAAAAATAGGTATGTTACAGATAGAAAATCAATGATGGATATTGATTTTTACGGACAAAAAATATTATCAATTTCAACAATTGAGCATATTGGTCATTCGAGCTATGAAGGAAAGCGAGAAGATGAGTCAATAGTTCTAAAAGCTTTGGATAAGATATTTAATGAATCTCCCTGCTTTTTGATTACATACCCGGCTTTGTATAATCCATTGCTCGATCAACGAGTTTTCAATAATGACTTACCGAAAGATGTAAAGGTGAGATTTTTAGTCCGCGAGTTAAACCAGAACTGGAAAGAGGTAGATCATCGGGAGGAGGCTAAAAGACCCTATGGAAAAACTCGAAAATCCAATGGAGTTAGTGCGGGTGCTGATGCTATCATTGTCTTGGAAAGGGGAGGATTGCTTCAGTTACCCTGTTCTACTCTAAAATTAGCAGTACCCCCGCTAGAAGATGGAAAAGTTTATCTACATCTAGGAGGTGGAGATATTCAGCATCCAAAATTTATCAATATTGATGCACGGCCTGCTGCTCCTATTAATTATGTCAGAGAGATTGACGACTTATCTATTTTTTCTGATGAAAGTGTAGATTTAATATACGCTTCTCACTGTCTCGAACATTTTTCTCATCAAAAGGTTCATCAAGTTCTATCTGAATGGTATAGGGTTTTGAAAAAAGGTAGTATTTTGCGTCTTTCCGTTCCCGATTTTGATGTGATTGTCAAAATTTATCAAGATAACTCTAAGAATATTAATACCATTCTCGGAAAGTTAATGGGAGGTCAAGACTATGAATACAATTTTCATAAAACTGCGTTCAATCGTTCAAGTCTAGAATCTGTTTTAAAACGGGTTGGATTTAATCAAGTTCGAGAATGGAGACATGGTGAATGTGATTTGACAAGCTTTCCAGATTCTTCAAGAAGCAAAGTTAGCCTGAACCTGGAAGCGATGAAATAAATGAACAAAATAAGGGGATTATTTTTTATTATGTACCCGAAAAAATCAGTCTTAACTTTTGATAATTTGTGTTACGATCAGTTTAGTTTTTAGTTGAAAAATACTTAATTTTAAAATCGAACTAGCTAATCAAGTCTAATGATACCGAAAACAACTGCGCATCTAATTGAATCATTTTATCCGATAAAGCCTGTAGTTATTCTTCATGGATTACACTCAACTGGATTGTGTAATAAAATCTTTTTGATGTCCCATTTCATTGCCGCAGCTTGGGAGTATGATTTTTGGGTTATGTATCCTACGTTTGCCGCACGCGGTTCTCAACATTACTCTGGAAAGCACGGCTCATTTTTTATTCATACAGTTAATAATCCACTGTGTTTGTTTCCTTTTGATGAAAAACTCAGTGATGCTTTTCCAGATGCAGAAAAAAATGAAAAGTTAGTGGAAGATTGTATAGCCGAACTTTCAACACTCAGTCAGTTACCCAATCAAATTTACTTAAATCAAATTAAGCATCGTCAAAAACTTGAAATAGATGAAAGTTTTGTCGAAACAATCAGACAGCACAGGATTAGTTTTTTTTCAGGATTTGCTTACAGAAATCAAAATCTCTTTGACAAGTATGCAGATCAAATACGGGCTTTATTTACACCATTGCCACAGTACACCTTTTTTGCTACACAACTCATTCAGTCTATTCGCAAATCTTGTGATGTCTTAATTGGCGTTCATATCAGACAAGGGGACTATGGATGGTGGAAAAATGGGGATTATTTCTTATCTTTAGAACAGTATCAGGTGATTTTAAAAGTTTTTACCGAAGTGAATCCCCAATTAAATATATACTATGTTATTTCTTCTAAAGAGTTAAAAGACAGTGAAAAAATAATTTTCTCCGGTTTAAATTGTCACTTTTCAAGTGGAGAAGTTATGGAAGATGTCTTGTGTTTATCTCAATGTGATTGTATTCTCGGTCCTCCTAGCACTTTTTCGCTTTGGGCTGCATTTTACGGCAAAACTAAGGTTTATCATATAGCAGATTTAGAACTAATCAAAGAAGTTAAAAATAATTCCGGTGGTAATTTTCCCAAGCTCAAATCTTTTGCCGAAAAAATCATTACAACTATGAATCAAAAATCTTAGCTATTTAATCTTGACTGAAAATCTAATATTGTTTGTTCTAGTTTTCTCTAACTGTTCCAAGTCTTAAGAATGAATTTAAGTATTACGATCTCGGCAGCTTTGCTCAAAAAGGGTAATCGCTAATTCTTTTAGATCCGATTCATTACTCACCAAACCACCAAACTTAGTACGAGCAATCTGAAAACAATATAATAGAAGTTGCGAATTAAGTTGTACCCTTAATGCCATATCACTACTGATCTGTTTGATTTGATTGTCATCAAGAGTCTCAATAGGAGGATTAAATACTAATAATTTTTCTTGCTCTTTTGACATTGGATGATGATGGGGAGAATGAATGTATAGCTGATGATTGTTAATATCTATTATTTCAAATAAATCTTTGTTAAATTCTTTTTTTATAAAAATTAAGTTGTAAGGTTTTGTACAACCAATTAAATCATATCCTTTGGACTCACCTAATTTATGCAATGCAGATGCGCTTGCTCCAAAATATTGAGTTCCATTCCACGAATGATTTCTATCGTAAGTAATAGTAATAGAATCTTTCCAATTTGAGTTATATTCAACTACAACCACCTTGGGTTGATATTTTAAGTCTTTCCATATCCAATAATCAATTCCATCGATATCAAGTGAAAGCAAGTCAAAATTGTAAGGGATAGGATATCTAGAGAGGATGTTATTTAGGCTTTCCTCCTTTTCAAGAGAAACGAATCCATGATGACAAAATACTCTAGACTTAAAAGGTTCTGTATTCCTTTGAAGTTCTTTAAACTTGTTCGCATCAGCTTCTATTAACACACCTGACCAACCCTGCTCTATCAGACGACGGACATTACTGTACTTAATACCGTCCCAAGCTCCCAACTCAACAACCCATCCCGACTGTATTTTTAACTCTTTATATATACACTCTAGAACTCCATCTTCACCATTTTGAGAATAATACCCAGCTTCTTTATTTCCTTTAAATCCTTTTCGAGAATTCGCAATATTAATCATATTACCTCAAATTAAGTTACTATATTTATTCAATCAAATAGACGAATCAAAGGTTGATTATTTTAACTAACGACTCAAACCATCGAAGCTTGCTGTTGCCCAGTTAAGAGATTTACATAAATATTATAATACTGAGTTGCCATATCTTGAACAGTTGGAAGTTCGAGACTTTTAACCTCAGCTAACCGCTGTTCATATTCTCCAGGTGTATCTAAAACTTTGACCATACCATCATACCACGCCCGGGGGTTTTTATAATCGAGCAACCAACCGCCACCATGATTTTGTATTCGCTCTTTTAGTGTTCCCAGGTTGGAGGCAAAAGCCGGAATTCCAGCCGCCCAAGATTCGGTTAAGGTATGACAATAAGTTTCGGGCCAAATCGAAGGAACAATCGAAAAGGAAGGAGCAATTTTAGATAACAAACTGGGTAATTCTTCGCGTTCATAGGGGCCGTGATAGACTCCTCCATATTGAGCAGGCTTAAAAGTCCAAGGCTTATCACCGATTAAATGAAACTCAAAGATTCCACCTCTTTCGGCATTAATGTGCATAATACGCTCAACGATAGTTATTCCCTTAGAAATTCCCAGCGCTCCGAAGAAGACAACCTTCACAGGTTTATCGTTTGGAGGCACAGAAGAAAATTGGTATTGCTGCAAATCTCGCCCGTGTTCAATAATTGAAAACTGAGCGTTCTTTAAAAATGGAAAATGATCGACGATAACATTGTAAGCACTTTTTGAAGTGGTAATAAAAGCATCACAATCACGCAACGCCTCTGCAACCCTCTCCCGCCAAGTATACACATATTCATGCTTGAGTGTAGGAATTTCTTTAATCCAAGTTCTTGGCACTCGACAGGTTCCCTTACCGGGGCTGCAATGTCCCGCACAATAATTGCGACGGTTATCAATCAAATGAACCGTCGGACAAACGGTATAAAAATCGTGGAAGGAAAAAATAACAGGTAATCCTCGTTTCTTGATAGCGGGGATAATTTCCGGCGCATTGGCGAGCAAGTTCCGAATGTGTACTAGAACTACTTTAAATTCGGAGATAACCTCATCTAAGATACTCTCTTGTTCTGTTTTTAATGAGTGTTCAATTCTCCACTCGTCTTGCAATTCAAATTCCTTTAAAAATTTCAGGGAGTTTTCTTTATACTCAAACAAACGCCATTGCTGAAGGTTGGTTTTCAACATCAAACATCTATAGTTTTGTGAAACCACATCCATCAAATCTTGATTGTTATTAATGATTCCACCTTGACCATCGTGGTGAATATAAAGCAGCGCAGGGCGTTCATCCTGTGGCTGAACTTCTGTTAAGATGGGAGGTTTTATTTCCTGTAAAGCCTGTTTTAAAAACTGACGGAGTGGTTCTAAAGGATCGCGTTCTAGCCAATCTGTGATAGATTTTTTGTAGTCAGGATAAAGCGTTTTTAAAGTCGCTTTACTGTCTTCAATTAAAGTGTTCTTTTCCTCTTTAAAAGATGCACTTCGTTGGTGATAAATAAAGGTTGAGTCGTCAATTAAATGAATAAAACCTGCTGCACTGGCTCGCATACAAAAATCATTTTCCGCCCCGTATCCTCTGGGAAAATGTTCGACATCAAACAGCCCGACCGTATCTAACACTTGGCGGCTAACATACATACAAAATCCATTTCCAGTTGGAACTTTGGGTGATAAGTTTGAGGATAGTTTTTCAACTAAATTACTCATCTCCTCAAGAGAAATATATTCGGGTAAAGTGTTAACAGTATTATTTTCTGGAACCGAAAAAGCACCTGCTGCATTCGATAGAGGAGTGACTGTTGCCACATTTTCTTGACTCCGTGCAGTTCGGATGATTTTTTCTAACCATCGAGGTGTTACTTGAGTATCACTATTGAGAAGAATCAAGTCACCTGTTGTCAGAATAAATGCCTTATTCATTGTCGCTGTCCACCCCATATTTTTCATATTTCTAATCCCTTTTATCTGCTCGTGAGCATCAACATAGGAGGTGAGCAAAGGCCATATTCTTTCATCGGTACTACAATCATCAATGAGTAAAACCCGATGAGGAAATTCAGTATTTTTCAAGAGGCTTTTGATACAAGCTTTTGTTTGTTCGTAGGCATTATAAACAGGAAGAACAACTGTTATTGTTGTTTGTGTTTGGCTTTTTATTGTTTGAAAGTAATTGTATTGGGGAGTTAACTTCTGATAAAATAAGTTGAGAATGCTAAAAGCTGCTCGCTTTGTTGAGTATCTGGCAGCCGTTTCAATTGCTTTTAACTTAATGTGAGTGAGTACATGATCGTCGGCTTGAATCAACTCAGAAATCTTCTGAATACATTCTTTTTCGGAAGTTGTATCAATCACAAAAGAATTCACATAAGGGATTGCAAATTCATTGGTTCCTCCCCGTTCAGGAACGACTGAAATACATCCTGATGCCATTGCTTCTAGTGCGGTTCTTCCAAAAGCTTGATAATCTGATAAATCCAGAAAAATATCTGATTTTCTCAACACACTAGCCACCTCAGAACGACTGAGTTGACCTAAAACTGTTGCCGAATCAGGAACAGAAAATCCCTGAGATTCTATTTCTTCAACTGTTGTTCCAAAGATGCTAAAACGGACTTGATTGGGAAATAAATTAGAGAGTAAATGAGCGATTCGCAAAGTTCGCAGGGGAGCGCGACGTTTGGTTGAAAACCGCACCATAGCCGCTATTTCAATGATTTTTCGGTTGGGTTGTAAATCGGGATAATAAACTTGATGATCGATACTGGGTTCAACTTTATGTACAGTAACGTTATGAGAGCGACGAACAACATCACAAAGCCACTGTGTTTTTGCAAATAAAACGGCATTGGGAATTAAAGTGTAGGATTCTATCGCTTCTTCCCATTCTGGACTGTGAGCTTCAAAAAAAAGTGGCTCATAATCTTGCACGTAATAAGCAGGAAGTATATTTGGATGAACTTTAACAATCTCTGCTACAGTTTTGACCGATTTAAAAATCGTAGCACAGACAACCGACGCTGACCGTGCTAATTTTTTCAGATGATCTTCATTGGAATAGGCAAGAATTAGTTTATCAATCTCAGGGATTTCATTCTGATAGACCCTCATAAAAGAATGATAATTTTCTTGATCGACAGCTATTTGAATATCAACGCCAGATCTAAATAGCTCCAAACATTCCTGAACCACTGAGTGAGCGCCACCCCCTCCTCCTCTAACAGGTAGAAGAAAAATAAATTTCAGTTTCATGCTTTACTCCTCATTTCTATTCATTAATTTAAACTAAGATATACTTGAAGCTGATGACGTAATTGTTTGAGATTGGGATTGTTTTTAATCTCATCTGTTAAAGCTTGAATATCAACCTCAGGATGCTTTTGTTTGAGCTTGGCCGAACCTTGCTTTCCAAGTTCTTTTCGACGTTGATGACCAAAACTTTTTGATTTCGCGTGATAAACGTAAGCATGATCGGCTATTGCTAACTTAAATCCTGCTTTTCTCACCCGCAAGGAAAAATCATTTTCTTCCCCATAGCCATAGGGAAAATTGTCTTCATCCAAAACACCAACTTTCTCCAGTGCAACACGCTTAATTAGATAGCAAAACCCATTAATAAAACCAACTTTGGGAAAACTTTTTTCCGAGAGTTGTTCAACCAATTCACTGTATTGATCTAACGAGTAATTAGTAGGAATAGTATTGATCATCCAGTCGCCTTTACCATCATAAAGTTCCGGCACAGATTGCCATGAAGCACAATTAGACAAGGGGCCAACAACTGCAATATCGGGATCGGATTCGGCACATTCTATCATTTTTTCAAGCCATCTAGGAGTAACAATTGTGTCACTGTTTAATAATACAACATAGTTACTGGTACTACTTGCTAAACCTTTATTTGCTGCTTTAGTGTACCCTTGAGCCGTTTCATTTCGATGCAGAATTACTGAGGATAACTGCTGCTCCCAATGACGCAATAATTCTGCGGTTGGCTTGTCAGAACCATCATCAATGAGAATCAGGCGATACCTCTCCTTTGTATGTTGGATAATAGAATTTATACAAGCGTTGACATCTTCTAAGGCATTGTGAACGCAAACAATAATATCTGCTTGGTAAGATAAACTCTGCTCTGATTTTTTGGGTAAAGCCTCCGGTGAGGGTTGATTATAGAAGTCTATTTGCTCTAATTGCGATCGAACGGCTTCATCCTCAAAACCGCTTTTCAGGGGGTTCAACTGTAGAATATTTTGGGAATCTATACTTTTTTCGGGATTCAGTTTTCGTCCTATTTCAAAACTTTTAATTGCCTGTTCAAGTTGTCCTTGTTTCTGTAAAACAGTCCCTAAGCTGTAGTGAGCTTTGGCAACTTCTGGATTGATTTTAATCGCTTTTCGATAACAACTTGCCGCTTCTTCTAACTGACCTTTTTGATGAAGCACCTCTCCTAAATTGTGGTAACTCCAGTAATACTTTGAGTCGGACTTAATCGCTTGACGATAAGCATCTTCTGCTGCATCAAGTTGACCCATTCTTTTTAAAAGATCTCCAAGATTGTGATGAGATTGGCAAAAATCCGGTTGAAGTTGTATTGCTTTTTTATAACAATCTACCGCTTCTTCCCGTCGTCTTTGTTTGCTGAGTGCATCCCCTAAATTATGATAAGTTCCGTAGAAATTCGGATTAATTTCAATCGCCTTGTAGTAACAGTTGATCGCATCATCAATCCGATTGGTTTTCAGAAAAATATCACCTAAACTCTGATAAGACCAGAAGTGTGCAGAGTTTAATTCAATAGCTTTTTGATAATACTCTGCAACTTGGTCAATGTTTACTTTTTTTTTTCTAAAACCTTACCCAATTGATAAGTAATATTGGCATCTTCTGGTTCTAATTGTTGTGCCATCTGATAGAATACAATTGCCCCATCTAACTGATTAAATCGGACTAAAGTATCGGCTAACTGACAGTATAACTGAGCATCATCGGGTTTAATTTCTAACGCCTTGTGATAGATGGCAACGTGATCGGGATTTTGTTGGATAACTTGGCGATAATAACCCAGCGCTTCGTTTAAGTCTATCATCGCCCGTTCCCGCAACGCATCGGCTAATTTTTCTTCTATTGCGGGTAAGTCGGACTGCAATTTTTGGGCGTTTCTATAGGCGACAACGGCTTCTTCCCAGCTTTCTAACTTCGCTAATACTTCGCCTAAATTGTAGTGTGACCAGGGAAATTCAGGGTTTAATTGAGTGGCTTTACGAT
>CAZNCM010000118.1:0-2457 GCA_964571155.1 uncultured Lyngbya sp.
TTTTATGTTTTTTGAATCCCGTATGTTCTTTAAGACAATTCCAGTTATTATATATGCAATTTAGCTGTTGCTCTATAGAAGTCTGTTGCTCCTCTATTAATCTTTTTAATAGTCTGGCAACCAAAGCTGATAAAAATTGATTTTGAATTTGAGTCATATCATCTTTATAAGGATGATCCTGACCTGAATTCCAAGTTATTTTATATTTTGCATGAAGCATTAGCCATAATCTTACCAGTTTATATGAATATAATAGCGGATTTTGGGGTGCATCAGAGTTAAATCGTTAACTTAACGGTCTGACACACCCAAATTTAGACGTTTAGTAGTAGTCTTGAATGGCTTTAACTTCCACAGACTCTGACTTCAACGAACGAATTCCGGCAACGGTTGCTCTTGCCCCGGCTATTGTAGTAATAATAGGGATTTTGTACGCCAACGCTGTCCGACGAATTAAAATTCCATCCGCCCTTGCTTCTTCCCCAGATGGGGTAATAATTGCCAGTTGAACGTTTTGATTTTTCATCGCATCCAACACATGAGGACGACCTTCGTGGAGTTTTAATTCTAAATCGACTTTAACGCCATGTTCCCATAAAACCCGACGAGTTCCCATTGTCGCGGTGACTTTAAATCCTAATTCGATAAAATCTCGAACAATTGGAACTACCGCCATTTTATCCCGGTCATTCATCGAAACAAATACCGTTCCTGATAGGGGTAACATTTGACTCGCCGCAAGTTCAGCTTTCGCAAACGCTTTCCCAAAGTCGGTATCGATTCCCATTACTTCCCCGGTTGAACGCATTTCGGGCCCCAATAATACGTCAGTTCCGGGGAATTTTGCGAAGGGAAGAACCGCTTCTTTTACCGATACATAAGAAGGAACTTTCTCCTCAGTAAACCCTAACTCTTTCAACGTTTTACCTGACATCACCAAAGATGCCATTTTTGCTAAGGGAATTCCAATCGCTTTCGATACAAACGGAACGGTTCGAGACGCCCGAGGATTCGCTTCTAAAATATAAACCTGTTCCCCTTGAACCGCAAACTGAATATTCATCAAACCGACAACTTTTAACGCCTTTGCTAACTCAATAGTTTGACGGCGAATCGTTTCAACTGCGGTTTTAGGTAAAGTTTGATAAGGAATAGAACAAGCCGAATCTCCCGAGTGAACCCCTGCTTGTTCGATGTGTTCCATAATCCCTCCAATCACCACTTCTCCGGTATGATCGGCGATCGCATCGACATCAACTTCGATCGCATTTTCGAGGAACTTATCGACTAAAATAGGATGATCCGGTTCGACTTGTACCGCAAACGTCATATAACGTTCTAAGTCTTCATCAGAGTAGACAATTTCCATCGCCCGTCCCCCCAACACATAAGAAGGACGCACAACAACCGGATAACCAATTCGACGCGCAATCACTAAAGACTGTTCATAATTGCGAGACATCCCATTTTCGGCTTGTTGAATGTCTAATTGACGCAATATCTTTTCAAACCGTTCTCTGTCTTCAGCCGCATCAATAGAGTCAGGTGAGGTTCCCCAAATTTTGAGATCGGGATTTTTTTCGGCGTTTGCTTCGAGATATTTTTGCAGCGGAACGGCTAACTTCAGAGGCGTTTGTCCGCCAAACTGAATGATAATTCCAACGGGTTTTTCCGCCTCAATAATATTGATTACATCTTCTTTGGTCAGCGGTTCAAAGTAAAGACGATCACTGGTATCATAGTCAGTTGAAACCGTTTCGGGGTTAGAATTCACCATAATCGTTTCATAGCCATTTGCCCGCAACGCATAGGACGCATGACAACAGCAATAGTCAAATTCAATCCCCTGTCCGATGCGATTTGGACCGCCCCCGAGAATCATGACTTTCGGTTTATCCGAGGGTAAAATCTCATCTTCTTCCCAATAGGTAGAATAGTAATAAGGCGTTCTAGATTCAAATTCCGCCGCGCAGGTATCCACCATTTTGTAAATCGGTTTAACCGCCAATTGTAAACGGTAAGCCCGCACTTCATCTTCGTTGGTTTTGGTGGCATAAGCAATTTGGCGATCGCTAAATCCCAGACGTTTAACGACTAAAAGTTGATCCGCATCCAACTGTTTTAAAGATGTGCGTTTGAGGAATTTTTCCGTTTCTAAAATTTCTTGGAATTTATCTAAAAACCAAGGATCAATTCCGGTGAGTTCATAGATTTCTTCCACCGACATTCCCAACATCAAAGCGTGTCGGATCACCAAAATTCGTTCCGGGTGAGGCGTGCGTAGCGATCCAGCGATATTATCTAAGCTGGGTAATTTTTCCGCGCGATCGCATCCCCAACCCGATAAACCCGTTTCTAGACTTCGCAGTGCTTTTTGGAAGGACTCACAGAACGTTCCCCCAATTGCCATTGCTTCGCCCACAGACTTCATTTGAGTGGTTAAAGTGGGTTGAGAAC
>CAZNCM010000118.1:2521-6781 GCA_964571155.1 uncultured Lyngbya sp.
TCAAAGGAAGCGGGGGTTTTCTTGGTAATGTCGTTTTTAATTTCATCTAGCGTGTAACCGACTGACAATTTCGCCGCAAATTTGGCAATGGGAAACCCGGTCGCCTTGGAAGCCAAAGCAGAAGAACGAGAAACACGGGGGTTCATTTCGATAACAATCACATCCCCGTTAACCGGATTAATAGCAAACTGAATGTTAGAACCGCCCGTTTCCACCCCAATTTCTCGAATAATTTTAATTGCCGCATCTCGCAATCGTTGATATTCTTTATCGGTGAGAGTTTGTGCGGGTGCAACGGTAATCGAATCTCCCGTATGTACACCCATCGGGTCAATATTTTCAATCGAACAGATAATCACCACATTATCTGCGAGATCTCGCATCACTTCGAGTTCAAACTCTTTCCAGCCAATCAACGACTGTTCAACGAGAATTTGAGAAACCGGAGACGCATCTAAACCGCCACTGGCGAGTTCTTCGTATTCTTCTTGGTTGTAAGCAATACCGCCACCTGTTCCGCCCATGGTAAACGCCGGACGAATAATCAGAGGGTAGGAACCAATTTGCTGCGCGACCGCCCTCGCTTCGTCCATGTTACTGACGATTCCAGACGGACAACAAGCCACGCCAATGCGTTCCATTGCTTGTTTGAATAGCTGTCTATCTTCAGCCATTTCAATCGCTTCTAATTTAGCGCCGATTAACTCAACGCCGTATTTTTCTAGAACCCCATTTTTCGCTAACGCGACAGCTAGGTTGAGGGCGGTTTGACCTCCCATCGTCGGGAGTAAGGCGTCGGGGCGTTCTTTTTCGATCACCTTTTCCACAATTTCGGGAACGAGAGGTTCGATATAGGTTCGTTCCGCCGTTTCGGGGTCAGTCATAATCGTTGCTGGGTTGGAGTTCACCAGCACGACTTCATATCCTTCCTCTCGCAGGGCTTTACAGGCTTGGGTTCCAGAGTAGTCAAACTCGCAGGCTTGTCCGATGACAATTGGGCCAGAACCTAACAGCAGAATTTTATGCAGATCTTCGCGTCGGGGCATAGTGATTCGGTGATGGATTCTCTATAATTGGGTTGTTTGTTTGGTTGTCAATGATAACTCCCGATTGTCAGGGTAATGGTTTGGCTTAACACTTACTGTAGCTTTTGCAGCGTTATGGAAGACAGGCAAAAGGCGGAAGTCGTGAGGTCATACGTTTTTTCTGTTTTCCCATCTCCCCACCTCCCGATCTCCTTGGCTTCGTTTCTTGGCGATTTTTGGTGATCTCGGAAGTCCCAGAGCGGGGTAAAATGACTACACAAAGGAATCTATCACGTTTGGGGAACGGTTATGCCAAAGCCTAGTTCATTTGCAGTTCACCTGATGATTGAAGGGGGACACCGAGAAGAAGTAAGATTTGCCACAATTCAGGAGTTTCAACTCTGGTATCAAAAGGTGTTGATTCCCAAATATACGTCTGATGAGTTCCTGAATGTTCCCATTAAAAATATGCAAGGGGAATATATGGTGGTTCGTCCTTCGAGTATTAAGGCAATACGAGTTGAACCGATTTTTACCACCAGTATTGACCGGGATGAAGTGGATTAATATCAATCAATACTCGCTGTTTTTGATCCGCTATCACTAATCCTAAAATTATGAACGATCAACAAATTTTGACTCAAGTGATTGGAGTTGATTTAGGCGGATCAGCGATTAAATTGGGACGGTATGATGCGTTGGGAAACTGTCATCAGTCTTTAACGGTTCCGACTCCCCAACCTGCAACGCCGGAAGCCGTATTTTCAGTTTTGTTAGAAGCAACTTCACAAATTACTAAAAATGTCAAGTCCATCGGCGGAATTGGCATCGGTTTACCGGGGCCTGTGGATGCTTCTGGGCGTATTTCTCAAATTGCAATTAACCTCAAAAATTGGCAAAATGTGCCGTTAGCCGATTGGATAGAAGCTAAAACAAACTTGTCTGTTGTGATGGCAAATGATGCCAATTGTGCGGGGTTAGGAGAGGCTTGGTTGGGGGCGGGACGTCGGTTTAAAAATCTGATTTTGTTAACGTTGGGAACGGGTGTTGGTGGGGCGATTATTCTCAATGGTGAATTGTTTGTTGGGCATCAGGGAACTGCGGGAGAATTAGGATTAATTACCTTAAATTTTGATGGCCCGGTTTGTAATAGTGGAAATCGGGGTTCTTTAGAACAGTATGCCTCTGTGCAAGCGATTCGTCGAGAAACGGGGCTAGAACCGGCCGAACTCGCTGCAAAAGCAAAATCGGGCGATACAAACGCGATAGAATATTGGCAACAATACGGCCGAAGATTAGGTGCGGGTTTAGCGAGTTTAATTTATATTTTAACTCCCGAAGCGATTATTTTGGGCGGTGGAATTAGTGCGGGTGCGGAGTTGTTTTTACCGGGTACAATTGCAGAAATTGAACGGCGAGTGTTGGCGAGTTCCCGTCAGGGTTTACAAGTGTTAATCGCAGAATTGGGCAATCAAGCGGGTGCTATTGGTGCGGCTAAATTAGCACTCGATACTTTTATTTTAAAACAATAATTATAATTATTGCAGGGAATTCGTATTGAGATTGTATCATTACCTACATTTTCTAGTTTCGTTTGAACAATTCCAAACCCATCAAACCCAAACCAACGGCGAACAACCCGAAAATTGAACCCGGTTGAGGAACAGACTCAACCAAACCATCTGTACTCGCAAATCAAACAATCTCATCACCCAAAACGCTAAAACGCTACAACAACCCGATACACCAGAAGTTAGACACGCAATATACCCCGTCGATTTAGGTAGATCAGTAACACGTCTATAACGAAAGGAGTAGTTTTTCAAGAGTCTGACACATTTCTTTATATATTCGTTACAATGGTTAACGTAATGGATAAAGCTGAGTGTCTGACTGAGAGATTCAATTCAGAGGTTCAGCGTCAACTAAATGGAGTTTAACCATGAATAACCAGAATCAAAATAAAAACATATCCTTAGAACAAGAGTTCCAGGTACAATCTTTTGCTCGAAAAGTAGATACAATTTCTAAGGAAGAAGCGAAGGAACTTTTAGTCGATTTGTATAAAAGCAGTATCATTCGAGAAAATCTGTTCCGCGAGATTATTAAAGAATCTTGGGGAATTGATAAAGACATTACAGAAGCTTTGCAAATTGGCTAAGGCTTCTCTATTGGTCAAGGAATGAATGATGTATAATACGATGCTGTAGAGGAGAGAATTGGGTAGCCCAAAAACTATTATCTATCCTTCATTAACTATCCATAAATTATTCAGTTTAGGATGAAGTTTGAACTGAGTATCCGGCTTGGTGATGGGATATAAATTAGGGTTTAGCTTCCTTTACAGCAGATTTGCTTTACAGTCAAACGCCACAAAATAGCCATGATTATTTTAGCTACACTCCTCGTTTTAATAGGGGCTTATCTTCTCCTGCTGAATCGCTTTTGTAGTGATTTTACCAGTTAGGATTTTTAATATTTAGATTTATGTCTCTTGAAAGCCAATCTGTTCAAAAGCTCTCTCAACTCGGTCAAGATTTCTATGAACAATTTTTATCATTAATTGTTTATTCTAATCTTTGGGTAGCGGGAGGAATCGCTTCCCTCGTCTTTTTTGTTCAAACAGCCCTCAATCTGTCGATAGATTGGTCTCCTGCTATTTTTCTGTTTGCTGCGGCTCTAATTCCCTACAATTTAGACCGAATTGTTGACTCTTACGTTCAAAAAAACTCCGATTCAAAGGAACAGTCTTTTGTCAGAAAACCGGGAAGTTCATTGTTATTCTCGGCTGCAATTTTGACTTTTGTATTCTTATTATATCAGGCTCCTTCATCTGTTAAGTTTGTGAGTTGGGGTGGACTTTTACCCTTAAGTTATGGGATACCATTGTTCCCCTTCCAACAACAAGGAAATCTAAACTGGTATCGTCCCAAAGATATACCGGGAGTAAAAGCTTGGATTGTTTGTGGAGTGATTACTTATGCTTTGATTGCTGTTCCTTTGGCTTATGCTCAGGCGAACTTTAACTATTTTACAGCATTAGTTGGTTTATTTCTATTAATATTTGTCGGCACAAACTCTCATTTATTTGATATTCGAGATATAGATTCTGACCAAGAAAAAGGAGTGCGAACTTTACCTTTAATTATTGGGATTCGAGGAACTCGTATTTTTTGGACGGGGTTAAATTTAGTGTTGCTATTAGTTATGGTTTGGACTTGGACTCAACAGATTT
>CAZNCM010000118.1:6791-14860 GCA_964571155.1 uncultured Lyngbya sp.
GGGGTTGTGATTCCTTGTATTTTGTTGAATCTGATTGCGATTTGGATGGTAACACCGCAAACGCCCCGAAATCTTTATAATATTGTGTTGGATGGTTACTTATTTTTGCCGAGTTTATTCACTGGAATGATCAGTTTAATCTCGTAAAATATTATTAGGAGTGTAGTCAAGAATATAGACAGACTCTGGGTTATAATTAAGGATATTGATGAAAAGATCTCTTTCCTAGTTATTTTTTTGCTTTCCAAGTTCCACCATACACATAATAGGGATTGTTAGGACTCACTTTTTCCCAACAGCAACGACAAACAAATATCCATTGATTTGATTTATCGTACTGAATACGATAAAGTACAGGTTCAAACTGTTGACAAAGTGTACAGGATTTTTGACGTAAACGCCCCATTTTGTCTTTCCTTATTTCCTTTACTGTGATACTTTAGTAAAAAAATAGAGCTGTTGGCTCATTAATATCTCGTTGATGTAAAATATAACAATCATTGTCAAATTTCGGAGTAGACTGTTGCTCAAGTAAAGTTAGCGAATATCTCCCCGATTGGGTAAAGATAAAGGAGTTGAAGTCGATGTCGAAACCGGGGGTGAGTTGAACTGGGATTCAATAGCCGCTTGGGTAAGAGGGCCAACAATACCATCGGATTTTAATCCGACATCCATCTGAAAGAGAATCACTGCTTGTTGTGTAGAAAGATCATAATAACCTGTCATCAGTCCATCATAATATCCCATCACTTGTAGATGTTGCTGAAGTTCGATCACCAGAGAACCACTACTTCCTAATTTGAGGAGGGAGGTGTGTTGAGAAGTTTGAGTAGTAATCGCTTCTGATAATCCTAATGCTGCAAGAGTTTTATAACCTGCAATTCCATCTACAGTCAGTCCATTAGTCGCCTGAAATTGGCTAACGGCTTTTTGAGTGAGAGTCCCATAATAACCTGTAATTTGTCCATCGAAATAACCGATTTGATGTAATTTTTTCTGAAGTTCAACGACTTTAATGCCTTGATTTCCGTGTTGTAAGGCAAATGCTGCATTCACTCCCATTAGTATCACTGTTACCCAGAAAAACAGTGAGAAAAATTTATAGATTTTACGAGAATAGTCTTTGAGTTTAAATCCTTGAGTCAAAACTTCGAGTCGAAAAGCTATCAACAGATTTAAGCTTAAATTAAAATGAAAAAAGAGAACTGAGTTCATTGTCGATGATCCCTTAATCTGCTTAATACATCACCATTATAAATTTATAAAATTGACCCAATTCAATTCTTAATAAGTTTTTTGTTGTTTTTAGTCTCGACTGGCTCTGAAAGGGGTGAATAATATTATACATTTTTCTATTCTCTATTGACTCAAAATCAAGACAAATATTATTAAGCTTTATTGAAAAGCAAGGCTTCCCAAGATAAAATTTATTAGAGAATGTATAACCTATGTTATATATTCTAAATGTTATCAATGAAATCAAGAAATCATTGGGGTGCTGAAAGTTTACATTTTATTCAATATTGCTATATCAAACAGTGTTAATAGTTTGGACTCAAAAAAATAAGCCTCACAGAAATTTTTTCTGCAAGACTCTCATCTAATCGCGATTTGTATTAAAAGGGAGATTAAACAAGGTTTAGGCTGTAATTCCACTAATCGCTTCAACTGGATAACCAACAGCTTTCCATGCAGCCAACCCACCTGTTAACTCTGCAACATTCAGATAGCCTGCTTCCCGAAGTTGAGCAGCAGCTTGTGCTGTTTCTTCGTCAGTTTCGCCATAAATATAAATGTCGCGAGCGGGTTCAATAGTTTCTCCAATACGATTGACTAATACATCCATCGGTAAAGAAATCGCACCTTGAATATGACTGGCGTTGAAAGCTTCGCGGCTACGTGTATCGATAATAGTTAAAGCAGGCTCACCCCAGTCTAAACGACTTTTTAGGTCTTGTACACGAGATTGAGCCTTCATCGGTTCGGGTGTAGGGATTAAGTTAGAAAACATACTCATCTATAAAAACTTGGTGTTGATCATTGATTACTCTTAATGTAACTAAATATTTAAAAAAATGCAAATTTTTATTGCTAAAACTTGACGAAATTCATTTATTTCTATCTAAAGACAGAGTAGCCCCGTTTTTTCTGTACCTGCGGAGAGATTCCTGCGACTTGAGATCACACAAATTCCCCATTTTCCTGAGCTATGCTATGAATGCCCAGATCTGCTGAGTCCATCACGTTTAAGCCCCAAAATTCGGCTCCTGAACTTGTTCAATTAGACTCACTTGGCTAACTGAGTCTAAAACCCTCTCAAATTTAAAGCTTCTGGGCAATTTTAGCCTCTGTACTGACTCTAAAAAAATTCAACGGAAACTGGCGATGACTAACACTTTAACCTCTATTCCTTTTGTTGATCTCAAGCTCAAACAACAAGCCATACAATCTCAGATCGAACAGGCAATCCAAGCAGTTGTAGACAAGGGAGATTTTATTCTGGGTCAAGTTTTAGGAGAATTTGAAACCGCCTTCGCCGAAGCCAGTGGAACGCAATATGGGATCGGCGTTGCTTGTGGTACCGATGCGATCGCTTTAGGCTTGCAAGCTTGCGGGGTGGGTCAAGGTGATGAAGTGATTTTACCTGCCAATACCTTTATTGCGACGGCGATTGGTGTACTTCACTCAGGTGCAACTCCTGTCTTAGTTGATTGTGACCCCAAAACCGCTTTAATTGACCTAGAAGCCGCCCAAAAAGCGATTACCCCGAAAACAAAAGCAATCATTCCCGTTCATCTCTACGGCCAAATGGTTTCGCCAAGAGCCTTGATGGAGTTGGCAAATACCCATAACCTGATCATCTTTGAAGATGCAGCCCAAGCCCACCTCGCCCACCGAGAAGGTTATCGAGCGGGTTCAGTGGGGATGGCTGCGGCTTTTAGCTTCTATCCCAGTAAAAATCTCGGGGCGTTTGGCGATGGTGGAATGGTGATGACTCGCAGCGAAAATGTAGCGCAAAAAATGAAAAGCCTGAGAAATTATGGCGCACCGAAAAAATGTGTTCACATGGAACTGGGAACCAATAGCCGTTTAGATACAATTCAAGCGGCGATTTTAAAGGTGAAACTCCCGCATTTAGAAGATTGGAATAACGATCGCAATTTTGCGGCTGAACAATATGATACTTGGCTGTTACCTCTGCGGGAACAGGGGATTCTCCCAATTGAAAATCAATGTGAAAATGGTCATGTTTATCATCTATATGTGCTACGAGTAACAGAGGAATGTGTCGTTGATCGCGATACGCTACAAGCTAAATTGTCTGAACTGGGTGTGCAAACTGGAATTCACTATCCGATCCCTTGTCATTTGCAACCCGCTTACAAACATTTAGGATATTCTGAAGGTGATTTTCCCATGGCGGAAATGCTGAGTCGTCAAATCCTCTCACTACCGATGTATCCTGGACTGAGCAACGATCAAGTTAATTATGTGGTTGCGTCTATTAAATCGGTGTTAGGAATAAATTAGTCAACAGAGAACTGTTTTTTCAAGAAAATGGGGAGTGGAGGGGGTGGAACTCAATTCTAAATGTAGAATGATCAATTCTGTTGTCTTTTGGGAAAACTTTTGATTGGGACTCATTGAATACAGGCTGAGTAAGAACGATGCACATTGAACGAAAAATTCCGATTGCTATTGAGCGATATCTATTAAATGCTTCTCTAGTTGTGGCTTTGGGGCTGTTGTATGCTCCTTTATTAATTTATTGGTATGACGGTTGGCTCGAAAAAAATATCAGCATCGAACATGAATATTTTAGTCATGGTTTGATTGGTTTACCCTTTGCGGCTTATATTGCTTGGACATTGCGATCGCAGTGGAGTCAACTCGCAAATATTAGCCATCCGGCGGGTGCAATTTTGCTTCTGGTTGGGGGATTATGTTATTGGTCAGGTTTATCGGATTTGGTGAATCTTTCGTTTCCCATTGTGTTAGCGGGATTGTGTTTGTGGTTAAAAGGAATTGCGGGTTTAAAGTTACAGAAATGGCCGTTAATTTTTGTGGCGTTAGCGACTCCGACTCATTTACCCTATTTAATTGAACCGTTGGCGTTTCCTTTACAAAAATTTATTGCCAGCGTTGCTGGATTTATTTTGGTTCAGTTTAATCTGAATGTAACGGTTGAACAAGTTTATCTGTTTGTGAATGGACAAATTGTTGAAGTGGCTCCCCATTGTGCCGGACTGAAGATGCTATTTACCAGTTTATATGTGGGGTTAATGCTATTGTATTGGACGGGTATTGCTTCGGATCGGACAAAAAGTATTTTATTTTTGTTCAGTGCAGCCACAATTAGTGTTGTTGCCAATATTATTAGAAATACTCTGCTGACTCTCTTTCATGGTACGGGTCAAGATGGATTATTTCATTGGCTGCATGATAGCTGGGGAGGCGATCTTTATTCGGCGTTAATGTTAGGATTGTTGGTGGTTTTAATTAATTGGATGCAAAACAATACTGTAAATGACCCCCAAACCTAGACGGATTAAACCGTTAAAAATTTTTAGAATAATCTCCAGACTATCCCAAAAATCAGAGGAGAGATAATCGTATGGTTGTACAAGCCAAACTTCCGCCCCAATGGGCTAAAATTACCGCTTTAGGGTTTATGTTGTTGCTATTAATCTTTGCCGCAATTCCGGGTTATTTCACCGGAAAATGGACTTGGGCTGATCAACCGCAATTACAAACCCTAGCCCAACTTCAACAGGTTCGGAAACAGGGATTAGATTTAGCGGGATGGACAACTCTAGAACACAAACTGATGAAAATTCGGGGTCAAGAGTGGTTAATTCAAACCGTCGAACAGAATAATCAAACCGCTATTTTATTAATGCTGGTGCAGAAGTATTATAAAGATAGACCCCAAATTGAATGGATGGATATCAACGGATTTCAACAGTGGAAAACCGATTCTTATCGTCGTCTTCGCTTAAATATTGAACCGTCAGAAAATGGATTATCCTCAACAGAATTTACCACTCAATTTTTTCGCAGTTGGACGCAGGCTGTAAATCCATTATTAAGTTTATTATGGAAAGATTGTCCTTCCGACCAACTCTGTGACTTCTACCAAAAACAGCGTTTAAAACAAACCTATGCGGTGATGCAGTGGTATGCTTGGCCGGATGGGGGGAGTCCAGCCCCAAGTCATTGGTTTATGGCCGATCGTGTGGCTCAACTGTCTCAGCAACGAGCGCCGTGGATAGCCGTTAACGTGTTAATTCCGATTGAACCATTAGGTAATATAGAAGAAGTAGAGGATTTCAGCCGTTCTCTGAGCCAAGCCGTTCAAGCGGAACTCATCGCAGAAGCTTTCACTCTAAACGATAGCGAAAAAAACTGAAAATTAGGAGTTCAGAAGTTCAGAATTATCAGAGAAACTGATCACTGTTAACTGATCACTGTTAACTGTAAAAATGCCCTATGGTTAATTCTATTCATCGATTAATCTCAGTCTCAGTCGCGAGTCTTTACGCTGGAAGTTGGACTCTAGGATTAACTGTAGTGATGGGGTCGATCAATAGCTTCGTTTTTGTTCGCCAAACCCAAGCCCAGGAAATACCGGATAAATGTGTTTTACCACAGGCGTTTGTCGATCGCAAAATCGAACTGTTAGAACAGGTACAACCCCAAGATACCCCCGAAATTTTACGACTCTTTCAGCAACCGGGAAGCTTACCTGTCGAACGAACCCTAGAACCGAATTTAATTCCGGTGGATGTTTCCTATTTTGAACGGGCGAATGAAAATCAGATTGAACGTTATCGTTTAGGGCCAGGAGATCAAATCTTTATTGATATTTTTGTCAATGGTTTACGTTCAGCCGAGTTGAGTATACCCAATGCAGTGGTTGGCCCGGAGGGAACAACGATAATTCCATTAATTGGAACCGTCAGACTAGAGGGATTATTTTTACAAGAAATTGAACGAGAAATTCAAACTCGCTTAAATCAGTATGTTAAAAATCCCCAAGTGAATATCTCTCTGTTGGTACAGCGTCCCGTCCAAGTGACCGTTACCGGACAAGTCGCCAGACCGGGTTTTTATCCCCTGGGAACCTCAGAACTCGCAGTTGCGCTATCCACCGCAGGCGGAACTCGTTCAAATGCAGACTTGCGTTCAGTTCAGCTTCGGCGAAATTTACCCGATGGTCGCACTATCGCTGCTGAAGTGGATTTATTAACACCTTTACTAGCAGGTTTAGCGCCCCCCAGTATTCGTTTAGAAGATCGAGACATCATCTACGTTCCCACCCAAGAAACGCTGCCGACTCAAGGCCCAGAACGGGAAATTGTCGAGTCTTATAGTTTAGCGGCCGCCCCTACACCCGTAGAAGTCACCATTGTCGGAGAAGTGGTACAACCCGGTTTTTATACCTTACCTGCGGGGTTGGGACGGGTTTCGGCGGCGATTTTAGCAGCAGGGGGCGCCACCTTAACGGCTGATTTGCGATCGGTGGTCGTTTGTCGCGTGACCATTGATGGGCGAGTCATTCAAGACCGGGTTGATCTGTATTCTCCCTTGAGAGAGGCGACCGCTTTACCCAATGTCGCTTTATCGAATGGGGACTCGGTGATTGTACCGAAATTGTCACTTCAGGAGGAAGGAGAGTATGATCGGACTTTAGTAGCGAATTCCACATTGGTCAATCAACAGATTACGGTGCGAATTCTCAGCAATGCGGGGGGTGCTGTGGGTTCAGTGGCTTTACCGAATGGAAGTACCTTTGTTGATATTTTGAATAATGTTCCTTTAGCAACGGCGAAGTTAGATGAAATCACTTTAATTCGGTTTGATCCTCAACAAGGAAAGGCGATTACTCGGACTCTCAATGGTAGAGAAGTGTTACAAGGTAATCCAACCGATAATATTTTATTGCAAGATGAAGATGTGATTGTAATTGATCGCAATTTCTCGGCAGATCTTAGTTATTTCCTTAATAGCTTTACTCAACCCTTTCGAGATATTCTCGGGTTTCTACTCTTTTTTAGAGAGATTAGTAATGCCGCTGAGGATCTATTTGGACCGAATAATAGCGGTGGCGGTAATCGCCGTCGATAAAGGATGATACTTATGCTGAAGTTGGGGTGCTTTAAACGGTCTTGATTTACCTATGTTTGAGATGCTTATTTTAACCCTTGTGAAGTAGAAACTGACTTATGACTTTACCGATTGTTAAACGATATTTGATCGCTTTTGAACAGTATAAATGGGCTGGACTTTCTACCTTTATGCTGGCTTTAGGCGTTTCGGGAGCGGTGGCGATGATTTTAGAACCGCCAGAGACTCCCCCTTATACAGCAAGCGGAATTTTAACGTATCAAAATCCCCCTGTCCTTTTTTCAGAAACGGGTCAAAATATTCGGGAAAGAGGACAGCAACTCAATGAGGGAATGTTACTTCAACCTCGTGTGATTGAAAGTGTTATGGAAAAGGTGGCGGTGACTCCCAAAGAACTTAAAGATAACTTGAAAGTAACGGTTAAAGAAGCAGAGGAAAATCAACCCAGTTATATTCAAGTTAGATTTTCTGATCCCAGTCGTGAACGAGCCGTCGAAATTGTCAATGTGATGATGAAGGAGATGGTCGAACAAAGTCGCTTGATTAATACTCAACAACTGCGAGATATTATTGATACAGTAACCACTCGTTTAGAGCCAGCCGAGCAAGAACTCAGACAAGCTGAAAAAGCGTTAGAACAATACGATAAACGCGAAGGAGCCACCTTACTGGCGATTGAAAGTGGGGTTTTACCGGAAGCAATTGTCGGGAATCAAAAACAACAACAAGATACACAAATTCAACTCGATACTTTGACGGCACAAATCCAAAGTTTGCAGTCTAGACTGGGATTAAATGCCGATCAAGCTTATGTTTCTCAAGCCCTAACAGCCGATCCAATTATTGCTCAGTTACGAGTTCAACTCTATCAAATTGAGTCTCAGCTTGCTCTTTTACGTCAAGATTATCGAGACGAACATCCTCAAGTCGCCGCTTTAATT
>CAZNCM010000118.1:14922-15362 GCA_964571155.1 uncultured Lyngbya sp.
CAAATTCGCGTTGATTCTTCTCTCGATCCGGCTCGTCAACAATTGGCCCAAAATTTGATGACCTTACAAACCCAAAAAGAAACCTTACAACAACAATTAGAAAATCTTAAAAAAATTGAAGTTGATTTACGAGAAACTTACCGCACCCTTCCGAATAAACAGTTAGAAAAACAACGACTTGAACAAGAACTCGCCTACAAAAGAGCCTTGTACGATAAGATGAAAGCTCAGTTAGTAGACTCTCAAGCCGCAGAAGCTGAAACGGTGAGTAGTTTGAAAGTGGCTCAAGAAGGCTACGCATCCGATGTCGAAGTTCCTGAAGCAATTAGTATGGCTTTGATTTTAGCCGGAGGTGGACTAGCGGGTGTTTTAGGGGGAGCGGTGTTAATTTTTGTATTGGGAATGCTCAGTGGTAAGTTCTATACTTGGGAAGAAATCAA
>CAZNCM010000119.1:0-15327 GCA_964571155.1 uncultured Lyngbya sp.
AGATACAATTTCTAGTCTTTTCAAGAATAACCTTGATATTTGTAGACTGAGTATTGCTGCTAAAATCCCGATTAACTCAGTCTACTTTTCTATAATAAACCCTTTCTAACCAACGGTTTTTTCTTGATTAATTAAATTCGGATCGCGTGTTCGTCGGGAACAATTTGAGAGCCATATCTTCGCGCATAAACTTGAGTAAATTCTGCCCCAAAAAATAGAATTTGAGCCGAATAGTAAACCCAAGCCAAAATAATCACCAGAGAACCTGCTGCACCATAGGTTGACCCAAAACTACCCCGTCCGAGATAGAGTCCGAGTGCAAATTTACCAATGGTAAATAATAAAGCCGTAATCAGCGCACCAATCCAAACATCACTCCAGTGAATTTTAACATCGGGTAAGAACTTGTACATCAACGCAAATAACAGAGTAATCACCCCAAAAGACACCACAAAGTTGAGAATTTGCCAAAGGAAATCTACGCCGGGAATTAAATCACTAAAATAATTGCTAATCCCTGAAATAACTGCACTAATAACCAGAGAAACTAACAGTAAAAATCCGATTCCCAGAACCGCTGAAAATGATAGAATTCGCTTTCTGATTAATCCCGTTAAACCATTTTTGGGCTGGGCTTTTACATTCCAAATTTCATTCAGAGATTCCTGCAACTGAGCAAACACCCCAGACGCACCAATTAATAGGAAAATAATGCTAAAAATTGAAGCAATACTGCTAATTTGAGGTTGATCTGCATTTTGAATTGCTTCTTCTATAACTGTTGCACCTTCTTGTCCAACTAGCCCCTGAATTTGACTCACAATTTCACCCCGAGCCGCTTCTTCTCCAAAGATAGCCCCGGCGATCGCAATTATAATAATTAACAAGGGTGCTAATGAAAAGACAGTATAATAAGCTAAAGCAGCCGCTAAACGAGAAGATTTATCCTCTTGCCATTCTTTAAATGTTTCTTTTAGTAACCGAAAAATTTTCTTGAATCCCATAAAATTACTCCGAGTTATTATTCAATAAATCTCCCTAAATTACGCCCCAAATTTCCGCAATCGTTGAGCATGAGCTAATGCCAATCCCATTAGATGAACACCGGGTCTTGTTCCCAATGCACCTCGCAAACAAGCATTCATCAAAGGTCGCCACATCATCAATTCGTGCGGTTTTGGCTTGCATCATCACCGGCACTGGATGCCAACTATGGCGGCCCATAATTGCAGGTGTAGAATGATCGGCGCTCACGACTAATACATCCGGATTTAATTGAGTAACGATTGGCATCAATTGATCAACTTCTTCAATCACTTTCACTTTCGCTTCAAAGTCTTCGTCTTCCCCGCGACTATCTGAATGTTTAACATGAAGAAAATAGAAGTTATAATCATCGCCGTAGCAAGATTCTAAAGCTTGAAACCGCTGTTTCATACCACCCGGACGCGGTAAAACCTCCATTCCCACCAACCGACTAACACCCCGATACATGGGATAATCGGCAATACAAACCCCATTTAATTCAAAGCGATCATTTAAAGAAGGAAAAGGAACATAACGATCAAATCCTCGCATCAAAATACTATTGGCTGGGTTTTCATCGGCGAGAACTTGATTAACTTGAGCGATAAAAGACCGGACTAACTCTGCTGTTGGTTCAGATTCTTCTGATGACGGCTTTGGATCTTTTGGCGGAATTCCTGTTGCTTGTGGGTCGGTATCTTCTAACTGACCATCTAATTCTTTTCCTCGTAATACAAATACCGCTCGATGTTGACTAACGGTTTCAAAAAAATATTCTCCCTCAAAATCTAATGTAACTTTTTCATTAATTTTTTTGCATAAACGACGGTTTAGATCGGTTTCAATACGACCTGCGCGACGGTCAGAAACATTTCCTTGTTCATCAAGCGTTGCGAAGTTAACTCGGGCGGCAATATCTCCCGGTTGTAAGTCAAATTCAATCCCCAAAGCTGATAAAATCCCCCGACCTACATCCCAGGATAGGGGATCATAACCGAACAAACTTAAATGACCGGGGCCACTGCCGGGGGTAATTCCGGGGCCAACAATTTCTAAGAGTCCACAACTCGACTGTTGGGCAATTTGATCGAGGTTAGGAGTGTGAGCAATTTGGAGTTCAGTGCCTCCTTTTTCGGGCTGAGGAAGTCCTCCAACACCATCGAGAATTATATATATAATCTTGCCCCCTCGTTCCCAGGCGAGTTCTTCCCAAACGGTTGTTATATCCATGATAATTGTTTCCTCTAATTGATAATTAATATATCTGAAATCAGATGATTTAACTGAGGCTATGCTCGCTGTACCTCGAATTTCCAGTAATTTTTGGTTAAAGATTCCGATTATAGACTAATATCTCGAGAATATATCAATATAGATCAAATTTCCTCTAACCTAAGACGGATTAATCGCTATGAGAAGATAGAAATCAGGATGGGGAGGCTTAGTTAGTCCACAGTGAACAGTAAACAGTTAGCCTTGTTTGCCCTTAATTTACAAAAAATTTAGTCGGGACATTTTAAACTTGTATACGATTAATCTGAGTAACGCCCACTGTTTTGCAAACTTAAGTCAGAGATTGTAAAATCTAATCGCTTATTTTGATCCAGATGAATAATGTGTTTAACTTGATCAATTTTCAGAAAGTTTTAATATTTTCTTGGTCAGTCTACTATTTTCCTCTGCTAAAATAGCAATTTTTGAGATGATTAGCCTTTTCTGGGAACTGTTCTCAGTCAAGTTAAGAAAGACTATTTTTAACGAGAATGCCCTTTATAGCTAAAGTTATGACCTATGGAAGATAAAACTAAGAGGGGATTTAAACTATATTATATATGGGGTAAATTTTAAAAAACTTGATTTTAAAAACCTATATTTTAAATCAAAACAGCGTTAAATTCAAAAACAAAACAGGAGGTTATCACAAATGAGAGTACCCAGTTATCTAAAACAAGTTCAGATGGGATCACCGGGGGGAGGAAGAAGCAGGAAAGAGCCTTCATCGGTTCGCCTCACCGAAGATCAAATCGCTAACATCACTCAAGACAAGCATATTAAGGAGGCTCTTGGCTATCCCGTTAAGCGAATCATTCGAGATAAACAGGACAAAATTATTCTCAATGTAGGTGATTTAGTGACTCATAAAGCTGTCCTTAGAGCCAGACAGGTCGGTGCATTGGATGTATTACTGAAGTCGGTTTATCGCCGATCCTCTAACCCCTCCATAGAATCATAGAAACTGAAATATCCAGCTCAATGTCTCAATTTTTTTTAATAGACATAACATTGATTAATTTTTAATCTCTTACTGGAAAGGTAGATGATGTTGAAAATTTAGCAAAAATATAGGCTGTTTACTGACAATTTTATTAACATAATACAAAAGTAAAAAAATGAATAGCTCATCCGTTTCTCCAAACTTAAAGAAAAAAGCATTGAACTTGCGTCTAACTGGATGGAGTTGCTTCTGGTTGCAAATTGTCGGGGTTTTAGTTTCAGGAATCTCCTTATTGTTTGTGATTACAGGTCGTCAGATTTCTGCCCAAACCAATCCAGCCATGGGATGGGGAATATTTTTTGCGATCAGTGGAATTATCGCTGCGGTCGTCAGTATTATTTTAGCATTTTGGTATACACGAGTGGGTCAACGTTTACGAAAAGCGGATTCCACTCAACCCCCTCCAAAATCAGAATTAACTCGACTGATTCAACTGGGGTTAATTATCGGTTTAGGCGGAATGTTTGTGACTTTAATCGGTTCAGGTTTAACAGCAGCAGTATTAGTGGCTAAAACAATTTCTCAACCTCCGGGAACCACATTAACCGATGCCAGTGAAGCCGTGCGGGCGCTAGATGTTTTAATTATGGTTGCTAATTTGAATGGAGTTGCGGCTCATTTTATTGGGACTGTAACTTCAATCTGGTTGAAAGATCAAATCTAAATGGAATTGTAATAAAAGAATAAAGTGGGTAAGTGGATCACAAAAGTGAAATCTTTCGCTTAAAAACATGGGATAGCACTTACGAACTTGGGAAAGAGTTTACGTTCAAACCTTGCCTAAACAGACTTTTTGACACAAACAAGCTGTAATCCTTTGATGATCGAAGTTACAGCATCTTTGAAGCGAACAGGAAAAGTGAAATTAATTTTTTAATGGACATTTCCCGAACAATATTCAACGAAGGTGTAATTGAATCATAGAATAAGCGAGGAGGGTTAGGTAGCCACCGATAGCGATGACAACGATATATGTCAACCCAGCTTTAGGTAATGATCAGGGTGAGGGTAGTCAGTCAGTGCCTTTGAAAACCTTGACACAAGCATTATCTCAAGCGCAGTCTGATACAACAGTACAACTTGAGGTTGGAACTTATAGCGCCGCCAGTGGAGAAATTTTTCCGTTAAAGATTCCTGCTGGAGTGATTGTTATGGGGAATGAGTCAGGGAAAGGCAGTGGTATTTTGATTGAGGGAAGTGGTCTTTTCCCCAGCATGAGTGCAGGTCGTCAAAATGTGACCTTATTATTAGAAAATAAGGCTCAACTGCGAGGTGTTACTGTCAGCAATAGCGAGATTCGCGGAACAGGGATCTGGTTAGAGTCCGCAACGGTAACAATAGCCAACTGTACTCTAACGCACAACAAACGGGAAGGGATTTACGCCACAGGTTCAGGAAGTCCGCAGATTCTCAATAATCTGTTGATCGACAATGAAGGCTATGGCTTGTCAATCGTGGGGACTGTCACCGGAGAAGTCCGGGGAAATATCTTTCAAAATACTGGATATGGTCTTTCTATCCAAGACCAGGCTGCCCCCTACATTAGCGATAATGGTATCTTTGAAAATCGCTCGGGGATCTTGATCTCAGGTGATGCCAAGCCCATCTTACGCCGCAATAAAGTTGAACGCAATAGTAATGATGGCATCGTCATTACTCAAAATGCTGCCCCTGATTTGGGATCTTCTCAAGATCCGGGGAGAAATACCTTCACCGCTAATGGCGGATTTGATGTACAAAATACTAGCCAAGTTGCGATCGCTTCCTTTGGCAATCAGGTTAGCGGAAATCGCATTCAAGGTAATGTGAACGTTGTTGCTCAGAATTTTACTACAGTTTCAGTTATGACTCTTTACGTTAATTCCACTACAGGAAATGATTCTAACTCCGGTACTCAATCGAGTCCATTTAAAACAATTACAAAAGCCCTCCAACAAGCCCAAGGGGGAACCGTTGTGCAAGTCGCACCAGGAAGCTATACCGCAGCCAATGGAGAAAGCTTTCCGATCTTTGTCCCGTCTGGGGTGAAGCTTTCTGGAAATCCAGCCAACAAGGGTCAGGATACTCAAATTACCGGAAGTGGACGGTTTACCAGTCCGAGTGCAGCAGGTCAGAATGTGACCGTGTGGATGGAAAATAATTCGACCCTAGAAGGATTTAGCATCACCAATGACCAAATTCGCGGTACAGGGGCTTGGATCGAATCAATTTCTTGTACCGTGAGTCAATGTACTTTTGCGAAATCTAAGCGAGAAGGGGTATTTATTACCGGAACCGCGACTCCTGAAATTTTAAACAGTGTATTCCTGCAAAATGCCGGGAATGGAATTGCTTTAGCCGGAAATGCCAAAGGGGAAATTCGCGGTAATAAGTTTCAAGATACTGGATATGCGATCGCCGTACAATCTCAAGCCGCGCCGTTAATTGTGGATAATCAGATTTCGGGAAATCGCAGTGGATTGGTTCTCTCCGGGAGTAGTAAACCCGTTTTACGGAAAAATCTAATTGAAAAGAACCTCCAAGACGGGTTAACTGTAATTGCAGATGCCCTTCCCGATTTAGGCAATGATCAAGATCCGGGTGAGAATATTTTCCGCGATAACGGCAAATACGATGTGCAGAATGCGGGTAAGTTTAAACTGATCTCCGTCGGAAATCAAATTAACCCGAATAACACAAAAGGAGACATTGATTATGACGATATTGTTATTGATCCCCCCCCACCGACTCCCACTCCTACCCCCACTCCAACACCCACACCCACTCCTGGTAATGGTCTAACCGATATTAGTACACATTGGGCAAAAGCGTTTATTGAGGGGTTAGTTGATTTAGATATTATTAGCGGTTATCCGGATGGTACTTTCCGACCCGATAATAGTTTAAGTCGCGCTGAACACGCCGCATTATTAGCAAAGGCGTTTGAACTCACTCCCATTCGTTCCGGGACGACTTTTAAGGATATTGCTTCTGATTTCTGGGCGAAAGCGGTAATTGAGAAAGCCAACCGGGCGGGATTTTTAGCCGGGTTCCCCGATGGTACATTTCGGGCTAGCCAAAATTTAACTCGCGCCCAAGCCATTGTATCGTTAGTAAATGGATTGAAGCTGACCGGGGGAACCTCGAACTCTTTACTTGCTTATAGCGATCGCGCCCAAATTCCCAGTTTTGCAACAGATGCGGTGGCGACAGCAACAGAAAAACGAATGGTGGTTAATTATCCCCGTCGGGATTTATTGTCGCCTCAACGGGATATTACTCGCGGAGAAGTTGCAGCGATTTTCTATCAAACCTTAGTGGCGACAGGTCGCGTCCAGAGAATTGATTCTCCTTATATTGTCTAAGGTTAGGTAAAGTTCTAGAAATTCATCTTCAATTTTTGAGGGCATCTAGTTTTAGGTGCCCTTGGCGTTTTATGATGGAGGATGGAAATTTAACAATTGTTTAAAATCTGTTCGTAACATTATGGCTACAATCCAATTTGCAAAAGGAATTGATGAAGAAGTAATTCCGGATGTTCGTTTAACTCGTTCTCGCGATAACACTCAAGGAACGGCGACTTTTTATTTTGATAATCCCAAAGCCCTCGGTAATGATTTTGCTGAGGAAATTACGGGAATGTACTTAATTGATGAGGAAGGAGAATTATTAACCCGTGAGGTGAAAGCAAAGTTTATTAATGGTAAGCCCGAAGCAATAGAGGCATTATATTTAATGCAGTCGGAGGAGGAATGGAATCGGTTTATGCGGTTTATGAATCGTTATGCTGAAGCCAATGGCTTAGAATTTAGCAAATCTTGATAGGGTGCTAGGGGAAGTCGGGAAAGGTCTTTATGTCCCATAAAACCTGACTTCTCATCAGAAAATGGATTTTTTTCTAACCCTCTTTACCAGGAGTATAAACGAGGAAATTGACGATGACTTCATCCCATCCTCATGCTGATCATTCTGACATTAAGATCAATTGTGTGGTGATTACGGTGAGTGATACTCGCACTCCGGAAACTGATAGTAGTGGTCAGTTAATTCAAGCTTTACTCCAAGAAGCGGGATATCAGATTAAAGAATATTTGATTCTTCCCGATGAACCTGGAGAAATTCATACCGAAGTTCGGGGCTTGTGTCAACTTCCTGATCTTGATGTATTAATTCTCAATGGAGGGACCGGAATTGCACCCCGCGATACCACTTATGATGCAATTGAAGGAATTTTAGAGAAAACGTTGCCGGGGTTTGGTGAAATTTTTCGCAGTTTGAGTTACGCTGAAGTCGGGTCACGGGCGATCGCTTCTCGGGCTGTGGCTGGAATTTGTCAGGGGACGTTGGTGTTTTCGCTTCCCGGTTCAACCAATGCAGTCAAATTAGCCATGGAAAAGCTGATTTTACCTGAACTCACTCATTTGATCACTCAATTAAAATCTTCTTAATTTTAACCCGCATTTTGATGGTTTAAGTTTAATACTTTTTTTGATAACTTTATCGAAAAAATTGTCGGGGTTGATGGGGTTAAAGGGAAATGCAGAAATGAGTAGACAGGTGGCTGATGAATATATATACTCTTTTGAATCAAACTGAACGGCAACGGGTGAGTGATGGATCTGTAACCTCTATCTTGAGCGGTTGCCAATCTTCACCCTGGCAATTGGTGCTAATCTTGCCACAATTAGGAGATTTCGATAGCTTGGAGTATGCTTGGTGGTTGCGACGAGATGCCGAACAGCTATCTGACCAACAAATAGCAATTCGAGCTGTAGGAATTGGCGATCGCAATTCGGGTCAGCGATTCTGTGATTATACTGGATTTCCGCCCGCTTGTTTGTTTGTCGATCGCAGCGCCGAACTGCATCAAACACTCGATCTATATTCAGGTTTATCTCTGAAGTTACCGGGTTTATCGCCGGGTGTAAATGCAGGGCTGAACCTGATGCTGATGTGTGCTGGAATGGGTAGCCCCGGTACTTTGGCGGAAGTGTTTCGCGGATATCGGGGTGACGCCAAAGCACCTCAGTTAATTGGCGATGACGAAATTGTTCGGGCGACTCCTCTACCTCCACTCAAAGGTTCATTCTTCCAATGGGCAGGGGGTCGGGGTTTTCAGCGTCCATTTGAGTTAGCGACTTTGCGACTGCGAAATATGACAGAAGTGCTGACCAACTGGAAAACCTATGTTCCTAATTCTGCTTATCTGACTCAACGAGGAGCCACTTTTCTCTTTGATCAACAAGGGGAATTGCTTTATGAACATCGCGATCGCGCCATCCTTGACTTTGCTGCTAATATGAGTAATCCGCTCTCTTTCCTCTCGGGTTTTGTTACTCCTAATAAATATTAGTCAAATCAACAACAGAATTTGCGCTATCAACTCTTAAATCAATAATTTTTAAGCTCTCCATAAACTGAAGTGATAAAAGCCTCCTGCTTTAAATTTGGAGGCTTTTTTTTCTCTATAATCCTGCTAGTTATCTGGGA
The DNA here is from genome assembly GCA_964571155.1 of uncultured Lyngbya sp. Lineage (GTDB taxonomy): Bacteria > Cyanobacteriota > Cyanobacteriia > Cyanobacteriales > Microcoleaceae > Capilliphycus. The sequence goes on from CAZNCM010000119.1 coordinate 8,771, forward strand.
ATATTTTAGTCAGACTCTAAAACTTCTCCATTAAAAACCGCAACTATGTAATCAGATGTAACTTCATCCTCTGGCGGAAGTTTGATTAACGTAAAAATTCCAGATTCATAATTCAAAACTTCATATTGTACTCCGGTTGAAGCATTGGCAATAGTGTCACCAACTTGAGGAAAATGGTTGAGTTGGTTTTGTTCTACTGTGATTTTACTCATTAGTTGTCTTCTTGTGAATCATTACATTGTACAATTTTCTGGCGATCGCAATGACTCCCGATCATCAACCTACAACTGATATTAATACTCTGATACTTCAATAGAAAACTAGATGGGTTGTAGTAAACATTTTGAGAATTGTGTTGACTCTCCTCTCCATCGACCAAAATCACCTAACGAGGTGACTAGGAAGCTAAAATATAGATTGAGTAGCATTTAATCGATTTTGAAGGTAAGTCTGATAGAATTATGGAAGTATTTTTCATAAGTAGCGGTCTTGTCGATCATTGAGACTGTGATTTTTCTAGCACAGATTCCTCTAATTACCAAATTACTATGACTTCAGAAAATCCTAAACCGATTAATCCCTGGAATTATAAACCTTGGTGGTGTCAACCTTGGTCAATCTTGTTAACAGGAATTTCTTTAATTGCCGGAAGTTGGCTAGTCTTTCAAACCCTTTGGTTAACCGCTATTATTGCGATTCCGATTTTAGTTTGGATGGGATACTTTCTATTACTCTGGCCAAAATTAATCGTAGACAGCGGTATCCTAGACTCCAAACGTTAAGCCTTCTCTAAGGGAGCCATCGTTAATCCTTCTCGGCTTAATTGAGTATGATAGAGTTCAGCCTGTTCTTGAGGGCCAACCCATACCGTTGCTTGACCTTCAAAGTGAACTTGATTCGTAAGTTTCCAGGCTAGATCACTATTCATTCCTGGAATATACTTCATCAGACAATTAGAAACGTGTTCAAAGGTGTTGAAGTCGTCGTTCAGAACAATTACCTTATAGTTGGGATAAGGTTGCTGGGTAACTTGACTGGAACGACTGGGCGCAACAGTAGGAGAAGAAGTCATGGGTCAGTTACCAGAACAAGGGTTTAACAACTTTACAATCAAGACTTTAATCTAAACTCAGCCGAATAGCTCGGAAAAACTATCGGCAAGTATAACCATTAGTCTAAAAATATAACACAAATCTCCAACTTGACAAGGGGTTAATCTCATTACTGATCAGCCCCAAACAGGCTCAAATGTTATTTAAGGAGTTAGAACAGATGGAGTCGGCACTCTTGCCCCTATTGACGGATTTACGGGTCAGGGTCATGGGGTAGGGAGAAAATCGCGATCGCTCCTCTATGAGTTCATCATCGGCGCGTTTCGGACTCCTGCACTCCTTACCCAGATTGAAATCAGCGCTAACTTTAGGGTCAAGAGACAATCCCTTCTAGAGAATTTGTAGATTTTTCTGATTACTAATTAAAGTTTGAGTCATTGCAGCTAAGTTTTCTAAATTTTCTTCAAGTTTTTGAGCGCGTTTTTCAGAACCAATCTTTCTTTGTAATGCTTGGCGAGCTAAATCTTCTCGATTTCGTTTTAAAGCTTCCTTCGCTACATTTTGCCAAGTATTCATATCTTCAAGAGCTTGTTTATATTGCGGATGAACATCATCCCAAGCAATACGAATATCAGCTAAGGCTTTATCCAACAACAACGGTGCGTTATCTTTTTTGATCCCGGTTAAAGCTTCCTGAATAGGTCGATATAATTGATCAACATCAACTTGATTGAGAAGCGGTACAAAATTTCTAATCTGGCGACTATCATTGACACCTGTCACGCACCATGTCGCAAAATGTTCACAGTTGTTGAATAATAAATTATATTTACACTCTCCCAAACGACTTTCTGCTCGCTGAATCACAGTATCGGGAATATAACGCACCGGATAAGGTCTAATATAAACTTTCCCCCCCCGTGCAAAAGTTTCCATTGAAGTCCGTTCAACGATTTCGCTGGGTTTGCGGTAGTGAATAACGCTACCATCTCCACAGTCTACTCCATGATGCTCATAAACGCCATCTAGATTCAAAAATTCTCGATAAGCATAAACTTGATCGCCTCTGGCCATATTTCCCCTGCTGTTTAACTCTATTTTTTTAGTATAAATTGTTTAAGTTGTCTACTGAGAATGATTTATCTTCAGAAGTGTTGTTTGTTTTGAAAGTTGATTAACCTTTCCGGAGATATCCTAGCATCTGCTGCATTTGTCTTATTAATGGGATTGAAAAGGATAAGTCACAATGAGTATTAATTCAGTGAATTGGCAACTGATTGGTCATGCGAATAATGTGGTTGCTATGACTGCGTTGAATGGAACGCTTTATGCTGCAACATCTGATCATAAACTCTGGGTAGGAGTTGCTATTCCAGGTGATATTAACTGGCAAGTTATTGGTCATGCAAATAATGTAGTTGCCATGGCGGCAATGGATGAAAAACTCTATGCAGCCACTTCTGAAGATCAACTCTGGATACGAGCTATTGTAACAGAAGATCGGGGTTGGCAAGCGATTACTGTGGCGAATAATATAGTTACAATGACTGCCATGGATGGTAAACTTTATGCCGTGAGTTCCGATGATAAATTTTGGGTACGAGATGGTCGAGTTGATCTCAATTGGAAACAGATTGGTCGAGGAATTTCTGTAATGTCATTAGCGGCTACAAACAATCAACTTTATGCAGTGACTTTTGATCATCAACTTTGGCAGGTTGATCTCACTCCTGATGGAATAAAATGGCAAAAAATCGGTCATGCAAATAATGTGGTTGCTATGGCGGGAATGGATGGAAAATTGTATACAGCCACTTCTGACAATAAACTTTGGTGTCGGACTGTAGATTCTAAAATCTAATAAAAACTCCGGTTTCTGAGGGAATATTACGAGCTTCAATAGCCCAGAGAAACCGGGTTAATTGATCTGTTTTCAAGCCCAATTAAAAGGGCTTTTCAGGGGTTATACTTCAGCCGTTTCTAGCTGTTCAGGCTGATGAGTTTCCATTAAGTTTACCTTAACCACACGATTGACGGCTTCCGGTGCTTTGGGTAAAGTTAGAGTTAAAATACCGTTGGTATAATCGGCTTTAACTTCTGTATTGATAATCGCTTCCGGTAAAGCAACAACCCGACGAAATTCACCCACTGGAAACTCACTGTAGAGGTATTTTTCAGCCTCATCGAGTTGGGGACGTGTTGTTTTTCCTGAGAAGACAATCCCTTTCTTTGTGGCTTGAATATCCAGTTTGTCTGTCTCTAAACCGGGAATAATCGCTCGGAGAATAAAGTGATTGGACTTGTCTTGTAACTCGACTGCGGGAGTCCAATGATTTGTCATTCTAGTTGTTGTCATTTCTTCAAACATTCTTTCAAATTGGTTTTGCATTTTTTCAACTTCAGCGAAGGGGTTGTAACGACTGACTAACATCATATTGTTTTCTCTCCTGTTTTTGTAGTGATGATTTATTGCTTACAGTTTTAATAATGCCAATCAAAAAAGCAATTTCAAAGCGGAGAGAACCCCACTGTATAGTGAGGTTTACCCACCGAATCTTTAACCGAACCTTTGGGGAGGAAAACCGAATCTTTGGGGTTTGAAGTTGATCACTTTTTCTCTAGTTCCCAAAATTCCCTATTTCCGACTGGGAGAGACTAACATCCGAATGGCAATAATCGTGATATTATCGTGACCATTATGTTCGTTTGCTAGCTCAATTAACTGTTTCACTCCAGCATCAAGATCGGTTTTGGGATTGAGTAGAGGATCAAGATGAGTCGCATAATAGATTTCAAGTAAATCATTGTCTGTTAACCCATCGGATGCTAAAATAAAAACAGTATTTTCTTGTACTTCCAAAAACTGGATATCGGGTTTCACAAAATTGCGATCGCGTGGCCCTAACGCTTGAGTCAGTTGGTAAGCATCAGGACGAGCGTAAGCCACCTCTGGACTTACTCCCCGTTGAATTTCCCGTTGTCCGACTTCGTGATCCACCGTAATTTGTTCAAGTCCCTGAGACGTTAAACGATACAGCCGACTATCTCCAACATGAGCGATCGCCACTTGATTTTCAGCTACAATTGCCATCACTAAGGTTGTCCCCATGCGTCCAATTCCAGAACGAACCGCTCCTTGATTGGCTTCAAAAATTGTCGTATTGGTTTGGATAATCGCATTTTTGATCATCTTTGGGGTAGGGAGTTCACCCGTCAATTGGCTTTGAAAATATTGCTTGAGTGTATCGACAGCCAACTGACTCGCCACTTCACCACTCGCGTGTCCTCCCATACCATCACACAAAATATACAATCCTTTGGCTTCTACCACGCGCCCTTGAGGGGTTTGTTGTTCGTGTATTGTGGTTTGTACCCCAAACGAATCTTCATTGCGTTGACGTCGGCGACCAATATCAGTTGCTCCGACTGCCTCTAAATGCAACAATGGACTAAGACGGGGAATCGTGGGCGCAACGCTACCCCCAGTCGGTACTTCTGTGATATCCTCATCAACATCTTCCTGAATTTGAGTTGGAGAAGAAATCGGTATAGACGGAGTTTCAGTTTCACTCGTCGAGGAAGAATTGAGTTCTTGTTCAACCTCTGTTAAACGATCTTGGAGTTGAGTAATCGTTTCAATTTCACCTTCAGTTAGATCTCGCAGTAATTGAGTTAAAGATCCCAATAAAGTACGCTGTGACTGTTGGATTAAGGCTTTCCAAGCTTTACCCAAATCCGATAGAGAAATAGTATCCGCTTGCAGTTCCTGATACAACTGTTGTAAACAAATTTGATCGGGAGAAGTCAGAGAAACTCGAATATTTGTTAATTCAAGTAAACTTTGACGACTTTGCCAACTTTCCAAAGCCTCCCATAAATCGGCCATTTGCTGAAACAAAGAAAGAATTTGTTGAGGAGTAGTTTGTGAATCCCTAAATTTTTCGAGTAACATCGGAAAATCAGAGTAATTTTCCAGAAGAACAACCGTGTAGAGATCTGATTTCCACGCATCTTTAAGTTTGGGAAAATGATCTTGAAACTGAGATTGTAAGATAAAATAAGCTTGCGCCGCAGCAATTACAAAAGTATCCATCTTCTCGGATGACGACAGTAAGTTAAGTTGGGCAGCTTCTAAGGGAGACATCTCCAACGGCTGAGTATCAAGAACTTCTACCGTTACCGTTTCATCCGGTTTCAACGGCTTCAAGGGTTCAATCAGTTGATAGCGCTGATTTTCATCTAAATACATTCCCTTCTCTAAGTCCGGAAGACAAGAGTCATCTGATTTTAACTCAATAGAGTGATTGGAATCATCACTTGAATCGGGATCGAGAGCATCACTAATCGGAATTTCACTTGCATCAAAAGCCTCTAAACCCCAAATCTGATTAGACTCCGTTTCAGCCGCCATCGAATCAACTTCTACAGTATCTTCACTCAAGGATGCAATCTGATCAGGAGGAAGTTCTGACTCAGATTTTACCGAACTCGCCACTTGAATGCTATCAGTCTGTGTCTGAGTTTCTTCAGAGATTTCTGCGATCGCGCCACCGAGTCGATCTTGTTCTGGTGAAGATGAAGGATTTTCAACCGGATCAAGAGTATCATACTCACACTCAACAGGAAAGCGAGAAACAACCGCTAACCAAACTGTTCCTGTCCTTACACCGCAATTCGGACAATCAAGCACATTCAGAGAAACCGTAGAACCACATTCACCACAAAGCTGCTGCGTTAAACTATAGCCGCATTTCTGACAAAACTTGTGATGACTCGGATTTTCAAACAGACATTGAGGACAGACCAGCATAACTCGATTCCCTAGAGCGATAAAATCGTTAGGGTTTTTGGGATGTGCAGAGTTCCATTCTAAGGCACAATTTATCAGGAATGAGCAATCGCTGTTGTTGTCTTCACAATTGAAATAATTATGTTTCGTCCATACACTGTTGTTTTAATCGTACCAACCGGAGTTGGTGCCGCTATTGGAGGGTATGCTGGAGATGCTTTACCTGTCGCTAGAGCGATGTCTCAAGTTTGCGATCGCCTGATTACTCATCCTAACGTTCTCAATGGCGCTCAACTCTATTGGCCTTTGCCGAATGTGTTTTATGTCGAAGGTTATGCACTCGATCAGTTTGCCAGAGGAAATTGGGGACTACAACCCGTTCATCAAAATCGTGTCGGGTTACTTCTCGATCAAGCCATTGAACCGGAGTTACGCCAACGCCATCTGCAAGTTGCCGATGCTGCACGAGCGACGCTAGGTTTAAGTTTAACCGATTATGTGGTCACAGATGCTCCAATCGATGTTGAGCTGCGAACGACGGCTTCTGGAGCCTCCTGGGGAACGATAGGGAACCCCGGTAGCTTGCTGCGCGGTGCTGAAGTCTTGATTAAAAAAGCTAAAGCCAATGCGATCGCCGTTGTGGCTCGATTTCCCGAAAATCAAGAGAGTTTTGCGCTCGAACAGTACCGACATGGCCAAGGCGTTGATCCGTTGGC
>CAZNCM010000120.1:0-3791 GCA_964571155.1 uncultured Lyngbya sp.
GCCGGGCCGCAAGGCAAGCGCTGTTCCCTGTTCCCGATTCAAGTAGCGCTATAGACTATCTGTATAGTGCTAGGTCGCACCGCTTTTTCGAGAAAAACCGATTTTTCTTAACCCTAACCGCGATTTTAGATTCATTTTCAACAATCAGCCTAACCGAGATGTAACGGATCAACATCAATCATCAGGCGAACTGAAGTCGGACACACTTCTTGCAATTGTTCCAAACTAGCTCTATTAATCGAAGTCCCCGGTAATAACTTCAGTAAAATCTGCCAACGATATCGATTCGCTACTCGCAAAACTGGGGCAGGAGCAGGCCCTAATACCTCCATATCCGGGATGTCATCAGCAACAGTAAACAGAATTTCTGCAAAGTGTTGAGCCGTTTCTTCCACTTCGGTTGAGTTTAAACTACTCAATTTCAACGCAATCAATTGACCATAAGGCGGATAACTTAGCTCTTGTCGCTGTTCTAATTCTCGTTCAACAAATGACTCATATTCATAACCCTGTACGGCTTGAATAACTGGATGTTCAGGTGTATAAGTTTGAATAATAACACGTCCGGGATCATTTCCTCGACCCGCTCGACCTGCCACTTGTAATAAGGTTTGAAACGCTCGTTCACTGGCGCGATAATCCGATAAATGTAACAATCCATCAGCAGAAATAACACCCACTAAACTCACTCCGGCTAAGTCTAAACCTTTTTGAGCAAAGCGAGTCAGCAAAATCCGATGAGCATCTTTTGTGCGAGTAGTATCGCTATCAAACCGAATCATCCGTAACTCGGGAAATAATCGGCCTAATTCTTCGACCACCCGCTGCGTTCCACTCCCAAAATGTTTAAAATAGGGAGAATCGCACACTGGACAGCGCTGAGGATAAAGTTCACCATAATTGCAATAATGACAGCGAAGTGTCGGTACAACCTGACGAGACGTTTGCAGTACATCTTCACGAATATGATGATAGGACAACGAAACATCACAATCAGGACATTCCATCACATACCCACAACTGCGACAAGAAACAAACGTACTGTGTCCCCGCCGATGAATAAACAGAATTCCCTGTTGACCTCGTTCTTGTAACTGTTGTAGCGCCTGTTGCAAGCGAGAACTAAAAATTGAGCGATTTCCCTGGCGCAACTCCTGGCGCAGATCAACAATTTCCACTGGGGGCAAAGGTCGGGATTGAATTCTTTCCGGTAACGAGACATAATAGCAATTGGAGATTAGCGATTTAGAAATAGGCACTGAACTTTCTGTATCGAAAATATCAATACTTTGATGCTTTGGTGTTCCTCTGCCTTCCTGCCCCCGAACAGCTACCCAACTCTCTAGAGATGGCGTTGCTGAACCTAAAATTAGGGGGCAGTTTTCCATTTCAGCCCGCCAACGTGCCACCGTGCGAGCATGATAACAGGGGGCGGGTCGATCTTGTTTGAAGCTACTATCGTGTTCTTCGTCTAAAATAATTAAGCCCAGAGGCGAAAGGGGAGCAAAAATAGCCGAACGGGTACCAATGATAATTTGAGCTTGTCCCCGTGTCATATTTCGCCAAGTGTCGTACCGTTCACCCTCCGATAACCCACTGTGATAAACGCAGACTTTTTCCCCAAAACGGGCGCGAAATCGATCCGTGAGTTGGGGCGTTAGACCTATTTCGGGAACTAAGACTAAAGCGGATTTTCCTTGTTTTAAAATCGGGGCGATCGCTTGTAGATAGACTTCTGTTTTACCAGAACCTGTAACGCCATGCAGCAAAACTTGAGCAAAACCGGATAAATGATTGATAATATTGAGAGCATTTGTTTGATGGGGAGTCAGGGTTTTCGGTTGATCCGGTGTTTGTTCGATGCCTTGAGCGAGTCGCAGCATTTCTCGTTCTTCAATGAGAACATAGCCCTTTTCTGCAAGAGTTTTTAGAGTAGGGGAAGTGGTCTTACACAAGCGTAAAAATTCACTCAGCCACGCCTGGCCCCCACAACTTTTAAGAATTTGTAAGACTTCCTGTTGACGTTTAGTGACATCGACAGCTGAATACGGATCACCAATTAAAATTACAGCAAGTTGCTGTTTGGCTTGGACTGTTTTGGGACTCTCTAAATAACTTTCAACCCAACCCCTAGTCAGTAAATCTTTATATCCTTTTCTCAGGGCATAATCGCCACCGACTTTTTTCTTGAGTTCCGCCCAACTGAGATCATTTGATTTTTTAGCTTGTAAAAGCTGTAAGATTGTCAAAGCCGGATGATGGAGAAAATTTTCAACACCCGAGGGAATCTCATTAACAAACAACCGAACTCGTCGCTGACTTCGCCGCAATAATCCGGGAGGTAAAGCAGTCCGAATCACTTGAATTAAAGGCGTTTGGTAATAAGTTGCAACCTGATGTAATAATTGCCAATAGTGAGGCGGAAATAAGCCTTTAGAAACCACCTCATCAACCGATTTAATTTGATCTGAATCCAAACCCGGAGGAATTTGAGTCGTTAAGCGAATGGCGATCGCACCCAGATACATCGCTCCAAAGGGTACACTCAAAATATCTCCAGGTTCAACATTCAGGTGAGAAGGAATAGAGTAGGTAAAAACAGGGGGTTGCTCGCGATCTTGAGTCTTTAACTGTCCCGTTGGAATGTCCACCAACACTTCGATCAAACGGATGTCATCTAAAGAATTGTCTGAAGAAGAATTTGTATTGTAGGATGCACCTGCTTCAGCAACTTTCAGAGGAGATTGATCAAAAGTAATTGTGAACATTGTGATTGTTGGTTAAAGAGCAGATCTAAGCGAGTTTAGCAGAAATTTTAATTCATCTAGCTTCCACTGAGAATATCTGCGATCGCATGACGTTCAACCGGAGGATCAGACAACATCTGACGAGCATCGGTAATTAACCAGTCTAAAGCCGCAGCTTGAACATCAATCGATGCGCCTGTCTTATCGACACAGTAACGTCCGAATACCAGCTTGTCTACTAAGCGCACTCCGGGCCCTAAGCGAGAATATTCAAAGATGACGCTATTGCTGACATAGGCATCACTACAAAGCCAACAGTTTTGACCAATCATCGTCGGGCCAACAATTTCCGCACCATCTTCAATGCGAGTCATTCCGCCGATATAGACCGGGCCACGAACCTTAACTTTATCCCAATTGACGGCAACATTCAAACCCGTATAAATTCCCGGTCGAACTTGCTGGCCTGGAATCGAGATATTTTTCACTTCTCCCGATAATACACCCCGAACCGCTTGCCAATAGTCGGGAACTTTACCAATATCCACCCATTCAAAATCCATTGTAATGCCGTAGAACGGCGCGCCCATCTCAACCAGTTTGGGGAATAAGTCGCCCCCAAGATCGAATTCACAACCCGAAGGAATATGTTGAAAAATTTCGGGTTCAAAAATATAAATCCCTGTGTTAATGCTGGTACTGAGTGCCTCATCAACGGATGGTTTTTCTTGGAATGCTTTAATACGACCCTTGTCATCACGACGACTCCATAACTGGAAACTGCATCCCGAGGAACAGATTTCATCACAATGGTCGCTAATGCACCTTTTTCCTTATGCTGTTGTACCGCAGCCGTTAAGTCCAAATCGATCAGGGCATCCCCACACAAAACCACAAAGGTATCATCAAAGAAAGGGTAGAAGTCCTGAATTTTTTTCATCCCACCCGCCGAACCGAGTGCTTTTCCGAGCAGTTTTCCGTCTTGAATACTTCCTTCAAAGGAATAGGAAAGTTGAACTCCAAAGCGTTGACCATCGCGAAAAT
>CAZNCM010000120.1:3801-5461 GCA_964571155.1 uncultured Lyngbya sp.
GGTGGCTGACATTCACCATAATTTGGTCAAACCCATGTTTGCGAAGCAACTCCACCAAAAATTCCATTACAGGTTTCTGGAGGATAGGAATCATCGGTTTGGGGGTCGTATAGGTAATCGGACGAACGCGAGTTCCCTTGCCAGCGGCCAGAATCATGGCTTTCATATTGACTTCCTCAACCCTTGTCTGTTTAGTAAATTGTGACTCAATGAAAATCTGACTTTTGGATTAATCAAATTTGATTTTCCAGTGATTTCGTCAGATGCAAGTGCGATCAGCCAATTTAAGAATCTATAAATTCAACTGAGCGATCACCTTATCCCAATTTACCGAGATTTTGTAACAATGTCGCCCCCTATTTGCGATAAGGGGGGTTTACTCTCAATAGTGAACCTTCTTTTTTGTAAACTGTTTTTACGGTAAACAGTAGACCGTCAGGAGTTGGGTCTAGAATGTCAAAAGTTTAGAATTATCCGGCTTTGACAAGAATTGTTTGTCCGTCTAACTTGGCTTGATAGCGTTTTAGGGGTTCCTCTGCTGGCCCTTCTAAGCGTTGACCATCGGCTGCAAATTTGGAATCATGGCAGGGACAAATAAAAGCATTTTGATCGGCTTTCCAATTCACAGAACATCCAGCATGAGGACAAGTTGGGTTAACCGCAATTAGTTCTTGAGGGTTATCCGGTTTTTGAATGACTAACACCGAACCCATTGCCAATTCTTTACTCAAAAGTTGACCTTTTTCTGCTAATTGATCTAGAGTTCCTATCGATTGATATCCTTCTGCATCCACAGAACTCACTGTTGATTGTGATTTTGTTTGTTGAGGTGAACAAGCGGCTAATACAATCGGAAAATAACTCGCTAATCCCCCAATTCCGACCCAAGTAACAAATTCTCGACGTTTCATAAACTGAAATGATCGACTTTCAAAATAACATTTTAGAAGACGGAGGTTGAGTTGATGAATGAAACCCAATAAATATTAGTAATGCTAGGTTTCATTCAACGAGATTCGGTTTCCCTAAATTATAGAACTTCCTCGAATTTTTCTGAACCGTTAGGTTGAGGACAGGCTGCTGCTTCCTCTGCATTTATTGTTGTATGTCCTGAAGCTTCACAAACATAAAAGGGTTCAGTTGCTTCTTTCCACTCATTGAGATTGTTGAGGGCTTGAGTATAAAATGCAGCGTGTTGAGTTTCGGCTTCGGTGGCGTAGGTAAAGGTTTGAACTGCTGCTTCATTTCCTGCGGTTTTCGCTTGAGAAATAAACTTAGGATACATGGTATCTCGTTCGTAGGATTCCCCTTTGATTGCCTTTTCAAGATTTTCTGCGGTTGAACTTACTTGTGGAGTTGCAATATCGTTTTCAGGGGTTGCACCCATTGATTTTATCACTTTAGCATGATTATCGCGGTGAATTTCTTCGGCACGAGCGGCGGCACGGAATAAACGCGCAACTTCTGCGTAGCCTTCTTCATCGGCTTTTTCCGAAAATTCTAAATACATCACATGGGCGTTTGATTCACCATTATAAGCTGCTTGTAGATTTTTTAACGTTTCGGCTTGAGGATCTGCGGCTTTTGTCTCACTAGCAACTGTTGTCGCTGTATCAGGAGAAGGTTCAATGGTTGCTGAGGGTTGCTGTTGAGAACAACC
>CAZNCM010000120.1:5471-9322 GCA_964571155.1 uncultured Lyngbya sp.
AAAATGAGGCAAATAAACTAACTAAACTAACGGCAACGACAGCAACGAAACTTTGGCGATTAAAATAACGAAATATCATGGTAAAATTCTCCTGTGGTTAGAGTAAAGTTTTGGGTTAATCAAGTATCTGAAAGCAAATTTAGTCGAAAATAATTAGCGATCACTAACAGATTTCGGTTGAGGGCGTTTCTTAAATAAACTGGTCATACTCAAACCAGTTACCAGTAAACCGATCAAGGCTACCCCATTTAAAACGGGATAAATTTCATCAAGTCCAAACATTTTCAGAGTATGTAATCGGATTAGAAATTCCCCAATTTCATCTTGATGAAACCATTCATCAAAGATGGTGTAACCGACTCCTGTAATCACTGTTAGCAGCAAGGGTAAACTCGCTGTAATTGCGATCATCCGGTGATATTTTCGGAAAACTCGCATCATAGTCTGATCCTCCGTTTTAACGGCTTTGCCTAGCTTTAACAGTTTTTACTGTAGAAGGAAAAAGTAAAGAACTCGGGAGGATGAAAAAATTAGTCTGATCGCAGAAATTTGGGAGTGGGGACTTAGAGAAACGGGGAACAGTTCAGGGAAGATATCCTTCGTTTCACTCAAGATGACAGACCAATCAACTAATGTGATCGTGGAAACCCGACATCTTTGAGGTTTTCGGATGTCCAATTGTGATAATATTTGGTTTGAAGTAAAGTTTCAGTTGCTTTTGTCAGTAAGTGTTGGGCTTGAACCGTCAAATTAATATAAGGCAATCTACGAGTATAAACCCCCTGAATATTAAAGGATTCATCGGGATGTCCGCCAAAGGCAATTAAACCCCAAGAAGAAATAATGGAATTTAAACCTTTAACAAATTCTTGGGTTTGTTGAGATGTCATGGCTTGGGGATCGGGATGAAGAATGAGTAAAACTTCATAGTGTTGACTTTGATTAAACTCTTGAATCGTTTGAATTAGACTCGAATCACAATTGAGACTATAATTCACATCAAAATCATCAACTTTGTAGATAATTTGATTGTTTAAACGGGCTTTACGAGTAAACGGACAAACAGGTAAACCGCCAAAAACCGGATGAGGCTGTTCTAAAAAATTCCTCATATATTCAATTGTCCGTTCGATAATTTTATCCGAAGAATCGCACATAAAAACACACCACACAAGCTAAAATTAAAAAATCAGTTTGATCAAGAGTTTCACTCAACCGTTATCTAGGCTAGGGGGAGACGGACTTGAAAGCAACTCCCTACCCCAACTTTACTTTTAACAGTAATTTCTCCACCATGACGGCGAGTAATAGCTTGCACAATAGCCAACCCCAACCCGGAACCGTCTTCTCTGTAAGTTCGTGCGGTATCCCCTCGCCAAAGACGATCAAAAATCAAAGGTAAATGTTCGGGAGTAATACCTATCCCCGTATCTTTAACATCTACCCTCACCAGTTTATCTTCTTTGTGGGTTGAAAGGGTAACGGTTCCCCCCGAAGACGTATATTGTAGAGCATTTTCAATCAAGTTGCGAAACAGACGAAACAACTGAGAAGCATCGCCTTGAACTTTAATATCGGTTTGTATATTAAATTGAATCGTTATATTTTTAGATTCTGCATTTAAGTCTAAAAGTTCAACAACTTCTGCTAACAATTCGTTCAGATCAATTAAAGTCAAAGGTTGAGTTGATATCTGATTAAATTGATCGGTACGGGCGAGTAAAAGCAAATCTTCAACCAAACGACTCATCTGATTTGTAGCGCTAATAATTGCCTGAAATTGCTCTCTATCTTCAGCATAAATATAATTGGCATGAGTTTCTAAAACTTGAACCGAAGTTTTAATCACAGTTAGGGGCGATCGCAATTCGTGGGAAGCATCTGCGGTAAACTGTTTTAATTGGTTAAAACTCTGTTCTATGGGTTTAATCGATTGTTGAGTCAGCCACATTCCCCCGACTCCAATTAATCCAAACCCGACGCAACCGCCCAGAGTTAAACCCCAACGAAGTTTTGAGAGAACTCCTTCTATCGACTCCGTAGACTCACTAACACGAATATAACCTTCTAGTTGTCGGATTTGTTGTTGATTATAACTGTAAGCCGGAATCATTAAACTGCGAATTGTTCCCTCTGCAAAAGTATGAAAATCCGGTTGTAAAGGTAAGTCAGAAAATAATATTCCCGAAAACGCCAGACGTTTTTGATTGGCTGTAAACCATTCTACACTTTGATTGGGTTTGCGAAGATTTTGCCAGGGAATATCGAGATCTCCATCGCCATCGAGGGGACGGTAAGGGGTGTTATTAACGGCGTTGGAGTCTTGTTTGATCGCAACTAAACTATGAGCGGCGGCTTGAGCGAGGTTAAGGAGTCGGTTATCGAGTTGTTGGTAAAGACTATTCGTAAAAAAATGATAAACTAATAAATCAGAAATTAGCCGAATCGCAACCATAATTATTAGGTACGATCCGAGTAACCGCCAGCGCAAGGTTTGAAATTGAGGACTAACTGAGTTTTGGGTTTTAGCCTTTGGTTTCACTTGTGAAGTATGAATGATCAATCTTCTTTATTTCCTCTAATTAACTGCGTTTGAGGCGATATCCCATTCCGTAAACGGTTTCAATCAAATCCGGAGGAGCACCTAAGCTTTTGAGTTTGCGGCGAATATCTTTAATATGAACTTTAACGGCTTCTTCGCTCGGAGGATCTTCAAAAGACCATAAGTGTTCTAAAATATTGCTGCGACTAAAAACTCGTTGAGGATTATGCAGGAATAATTCTAGCAAGCTGTATTCTTTTGGGGTAAGATGTAAGGGATTTTGGTTGTAGGTGACTTCGCAGGTATTGGGATTGAGGCTAAGTCTTTCCCATGCTAAAACGGGTGGTAAAATTGAGTTTCCCCGACGCAGTAAGGCTCGAATTCTTGCGGCTAATTCAGGTAAATCAAAGGGTTTTACAACGTAGTCATCGGCACCTACATCTAAACCGATTACTTTGTCTTGACTGGAATCTTTGGCGGTCAGCATGAGTACAGGCATAGTATAACCTGCTTGGCGCAAACGTTGACACAGGTTGATACCATTGAGTTTGGGTAACATCACATCGAGTATAATCAAATCGTACTCGAAAGACTGCACAAATTCCCAACCCACTTCGCCCTCAAAAGCTACATCGATCACATAGTTTTGAGTTTGTAATGATCTTGATAAGGCTTTGACGATGCGTTGATCATCCTCAACGAGTAAAATTCTCATCAGATTTTGAGGTAGTTATCGGATATGATGCCTACACATTAAATATTTTTTGCGATCACTTTATCTCCCTATTTTCCCATAAGTTGACTGAATTGAACCATCTTCCTTGTCTCCTATAAACTGGTGAGGTGGTTACTGTCAAACTGTTGACTATTTAATATCCCTCTGGCCCGATGGTTGTGTGATCACATTTAGCTTCAGAGAGATTAGCCATTTTAGAGCGAAATAAATTACAGCCAGAGAGTTCGGTATTGTTGAGTTGGGCTTGTTCTAAATTGGCTCCACTTAGATCAGCATAGCGCAAGTTGGCATTCGTCAAATTGGCATTGTACAAGTCGGCACCTTGTAAGTTTACATTAGAGAGGTTAGCCCCTTGTAAATTCGCGTAACGTAAGTTAGCTCTTGATAAGTTAGTGCCTTTTAAGTTTGCCGAAGAAAGGTTAGCTTGATAAAGTCGAATATCTCCAAGTTCAGCTTCGGTAATTTCGCTATTTTGTAGGTTAGCATAACTCAAATTTGCATAGGGCATATAAGCTTGGTTGAGTTGGCTATTTTCTAAAATTATTCCTTCTAAATTCGCCTCAAATAAATCAA
>CAZNCM010000120.1:9391-15306 GCA_964571155.1 uncultured Lyngbya sp.
TTTTCCATGCTGATGCCACTAAAATTTCGTCTTCCTTGTGCATATTGCGACCGTAACTCACCTACACTAATTTTGTGCATCTTTAAAATCTTAACCATTATTTTAGACCTAAAATAAGTTCTCTAGAACTAGAAAACTAAATTTTAGGTATAGATACTTAGCCATTTTTATAGGTTACGATATGGCGACTAAAAGTTAAGATTTATTAAGATTTTTTTAGGGTTTGTGATTAATGGGTTCAACGCCATCAGGTAGCCAAAATGTAATTCGCTTTCCGGCATCGCAAGCAAAAGACTGAATTCGACTGAGATTAATTAAATATTCTTTGCGTTCATACTCTAACCGAATCCAATAATTCTGACTCACTGGGGCGACTATTTTTTCAATATAGTTCCAGAGGATCTGATACACATCAGGGTTGGCTTGTCCACTCACCACAAGAGGTTGACCACTATCGGGTAACCAAAATTTGATCCGCTGGTTGGCTTCGGCACAAAAAGCGCCAATCCGCTCTAGATTGACGATATATTGTTTTCTGTCCTCTAAAATTTTAATCCAGTGAGCCACAGGAGTACCTCAAACCTCTAAATCGATGCGTGATCAACAATCAGTTACCCGACATGAATCGTTTCTCAAATCCTCTCTGTTTAGATGTTAGCCCTATTCTCCTCAACTAGGAAACCTCAGCCGGGGACTGAACCCGGTTAGAATCTTGAGGATTCTCTGAAGTGCCGATCTCTGTGGACTGTCGGTGAGTAGAAACGTTTAAATGCAATGATCGCCGACTGCTTGCCGCTTTGACTAGCCCTCTAAACAAGGGATGAGGGGTATTGGGTCGAGATTGAAATTCGGGGTGAAATTGGACTGCAATAAAGAAAGGATGACTGGAGAGTTCCACCATTTCCACCAAACGTCCATCGGGAGATGTTCCACTAATCTGATAACCGGACTCCACAAACAGGTTGCGGTAGGCGTTATTAAATTCATAACGATGGCGATGGCGTTCATAGACCACTTCCTGCTGATAAAGTTGATACGCTAAGGTATCTCGTTGTAAACGACAGGGATATAAACCTAAGCGCATAGTCCCGCCTAAATCGACAACATCTTGCTGTTCGGGTAAAAGGTTGATGACTGGATTTGGGGTTTCGGGGTCAAACTCGGCACTGTCGGCTCTTTCCAGTTTAGCAATATGACGCGCCCATTCAATCACACTACATTGCATTCCTAAACAGAGTCCTAAAAAGGGAATGTTCTGTTGACGAGCATATTGAATCGCTGCGATTTTACCATCGATTCCTCGAATTCCAAACCCTCCGGGAACGATGATGCCATCAATATTTTCAAGATCAGATTCAATACTGTTATTTTGGACTTCTTCGGAGTTGACCCAACGAATATTCAGTTCGACTCCGATTTCAATCGCCCCATGACGCAAGGCTTCCACCACAGAGAGATAGGCGTCACTGAGTTGAATGTATTTTCCGACAATCGCAATTTCGATCCGGGGCGGTGTAGTCCCTAGATTATCCGTATCTCGATGATACAGGCGATCAACGATGGTTTGCCACGCTCGTAAGTCGGGTTGACGAGATTCGAGATGGAGGAGTTCTAGGGTTTGCTGGGCGAGTCCTTCTCGTTCGAGGATGAGGGGAACTTCGTATATACTGTCGGCGTCTTGTGCGGTAATGACGGATTCGACTTCGACATCGCAGAATTCAGAGACTTTTTCTTTGATTCCTTTGGTTGAATACCAATTGATCGCAATTCTTTTACCGAATGCTGAGTCGGTTTGGTTTTCATTTCCCCTGCTGAAGCAATATAGGGAACCAGGGTGACGTGAACATAGATCACGTTTTGGCGTCCGACATCTTTACGAAACTGACGAATGGCTTCTAAAAAGGGTAAAGATTCAATATCACCGACCGTTCCTCCGACTTCAGTGATCACGACATCGGGATTGGTGTCTCGGGCGACTCGACGGATGCGTTCTTTACATTCATGGGTAATATGGGGGATAACTTGTACGGTTCCTCCCTGATAGTCTCCTCGCCGTTCTTTGTTGATCACCGCTTGGTAGATCGATCCGGCTGTTACACTGTTGAGGCGAGACATGGAGGTATCTGTAAACCGTTCGTAGTGACCTAAGTCTAAATCTGTTTCGGCACCGTCTTGAGTGACAAAAACTTCCCCATGTTGAAACGGACTCATGGTTCCGGGATCGACGTTAATATACGGGTCTAACTTCAAAATTGAGACTGAATAATCTCGGGATTTAAGTAAACGTCCCAAACTAGCAGCCACAATTCCTTTACCAATACTCGAAACAACTCCACCTGTAATAAAAACAAACTTAGTCATAAAAATTACCCATCTCAACTCAATCCATGAGGCACAGTTTGTATTGTGCCACAAAATCTTTTCGATTTGACAATTTTTAATTCCTTGTCTCTAGGGGGTATCAACCGTTGTGAACAATCTTTTAATTCTTGAAGATTTAATGGGGTGGTAATTGATTTTCAGGATAATATTTTAGGAATTTTGCCGGAATTGTGTCGTTTAGAATTGCAGATTTTTAGGGGGTGAGATGGATCGATTGAAACCAAAATTAGGTCAAAATATTTGGACAAGAAAATCGGGCATGAATCATTATTCTATTGAGAACCAGTCGGATTCAAACTTAAAATTTTAGCCTCTCTCCTGATTTCTATTGTTTTTCTATTTTTTGTATCGCTGGTGTGGATCAACAAATCCTGGTCATTGTCTAGTTTTTGAATTAAAATGCTATTTTCTTTGAGTTTAACAGGTTTAGTGCGAGTTTCGCTAGGTTTTTTTTTCCTCACTCAGATTCCGCTAAATGTGGCTGTTGCTGCAATGACTTCCCAACGGCTTTTTTCGGCGGCGAATGTTCAGGAACTTGCTCAAGTTAATTCTTCTTCTCTGACTCCTGCGGCTTGTACTTCTAATTGTCAAGGGGGAGGTTTGTATGTTTTTTCTGAAAATGATATTTCTTCGGTTTTTCCTCTGAAAAAAACAGAGGTTTTTGGTCAGATTTCTGGAAATGTTTCACAGGTTGAAGTTGTTCAACGGTTTCAAAATCCCTTTGAGGAAACATTAGAAGCGATTTATGTTTTTCCTTTACCCGATGAAGCCGCAGTAGATTCTCTTGAAATCAAAATTGGCGATCGCATTGTTAAGTCTATTCTCAAAAAACGCGACGAAGCAAAAGCCATTTACGAACAAGCTAAAGCAGAAGGAAATACGACGGCTTTACTCGAACAAGAACGAGATAATATTTTTACTCAATCTTTAGCCAATATTAAACCCGGTGAACAAATAGAAGTTAAAATTCGCTATACAGAAAGTTTGAAGTTTCAAGCGGGAAACTATGAGTTTGTTTTTCCGATGGTTGTAGGCCCTCGTTATATTCCAGGAATTTCAAATAATCAACAAATACCAAAGAAAGAACGGGTTCCCGATGCGTCTCGAATTACTCCGCCTGTGCTTCCTCCAGGGACTCGTTCCGGACATGATATTAATGTCAAGTTAGAAATAGATACAGATATTTTAGATCAACAAATTACCTCGCCTTCTCATCAAATATTAACTCAAAATCGCGGTAATAAAATAGAAGTTAATCTAGCAGAATCAGATAGAATTCCGAATAAGGATTTAATTATCCGTTATCAGGTTTCGGGTGAAACAACAAAACTCAAAACATTAATTCAAGCCGATGATCGAGGCGGACATTTTGCCACTTATTTGATTCCAGGTTTAGAATACAAACAAAATGAAATTGTCGCCAAAGATGTTGTCTTTTTGATTGATACTTCTGGTTCTCAACGAGGTGAACCTCTGGCGAAATCAAAACAACTGATGCGACGGTTTATCCAATCTTTAAATCCGGACGATACGTTTACGATTCTCGACTTTTCTGACACCACAACCACTCTTTCTGCAACGCCTCTTTCTAATACAGTTACGAACCAACAAAAAGCAATTGCGTATATTAATCAACTCGAAGCTAATGGCGGAACTGAGTTATTAAACGGAATTCAAACGGTGATGAATTATCCCTCTCCCCCGGCTGAACGTTTACGGAGTATTGTCTTAATTACAGATGGCTATATTGGGAATGAAAATGAAGTGCTTGCGGTTGTAAAAAATCAGTTAAAATCAGGAAATCGTCTTTATAGTTTTGGCGTGGGAAGTTCGGTTAATCGTTTTTTATTGAATCGTTTGGCGGAACTTGGACGAGGAACAACTCAAATTACTCGCCCCGATGAACCCACAGAAGATCAGGTAAAATTATTTGTAAATCAAATCAATAATCCCGTTTTAACGAATATTCAAGTCAGTTGGGAAGGGGGTGGGGAACCTGTCGAAATTTACCCCGTGAGAGTTGCAGATTTATTTGATCATCAGCCCCTGGTAATTTTTGGGCGAAAAACTGACCGTCGTAGTGGTAAACTGAAGATTAGAGGAATAGCGGCTAATGGCGATCGCTATGAACAAATCATTCCGATCAACTTTACAGCCTCGACAAATGTTAATATTCCGGAATCGACTTCATCAACTCCAATCGACAATAATTTTGGGAATGGTGCGATAGCGAGGCGGTGGGGACGAGCAAAAATTAAACACTTAATGAATCAAATGTTTGGGGGTGAAACCCGATCCGGTGTTGATGCAGTTACACAGACAGCCCTAGATTACCACTTGTTGTCGCAGTATACCGCATTTGTGGCGGTCAGCGAAGAAGTAAGAGTTGATCCAGATGGCACGCGCCGCACAGTACAAATTCCGGTAGAATTACCAGAAGGGGTTAGTTATGAGGGGATTTTTGGATCTGAACCTTCCGTCAATGGTTCTTCTAATGCGGTTCCCAGTTTTTCTCCTCAACAGGTTACACCTGCAAGCCCAAGGCGAGGGATTCGTTCCTCGGAAATTGCACCTTCTCCTCCTCCATTTCCGTCTCTCCCCACTCCTGTTTCTGTTCGTTCAGAATCCCGTCTAAAAGTGATTGCAGTTGAGGGATTAGATCAAGAGATGACGACTGAACTCAACCGCTATTTACAAGGAGTTAACTTACCATCAGGGGTGCGAGGTAAATTGGTGTTTGAAGTCTGGGTTCGTCAGGGAAATGTAGAACGGATTATCTGGGATGATATTGACTCCAACCTCATTGTTTCTAAGGCGAGTGATACAGTGATTGTAGTTGATCGAGTTCGGCAATCCCTGAAAATGTGGCAGTTTCCATCTGATCTTAATCAGACTATTCAGATTGAGTTGCAAATTCAGCCGATTAATTAGGTTGAATATTTGTTGAAAGAAAACCTCCGTCATTCCCTTAAATTGTTGGAAAATATTGGCGGAGTTTACTCTAAAAATACTCTAATTTTATGAGAATAAATCAATAACTAAGAATTGTGTTATAATCTAAAAAATTCAATTAAAATAAAATTAGGGTATTTTACAGTTGTGAACTATTTTCTTTCATTCTCCTCAACCCCAAGTTACAGTTAATCAACCCTTATAAGTTGAGGAGAAGTATTATCAATTACCCCCAAGTCAAAAACAACAGAAGATAGATATTTCCTGAATCAACCCAAAAGGCGAAGTCAGACAGAAAAAGCTAAACAAGATATTTTCGGAATTAAATTAATAAAAGTCCGTATCTCTTATTATAGCTAGTTATTCTCAATAAGTAGCTCTTTTTTGACAATAGATAGACTTATTGTGTATCATTTTCAGTATGAAAGCTTTATTGATAACAAAATTATGCCTTTATACACCTCTTCCTCGTTCAAATCTGAACTGAATAATAAGGGCTGGCGGCTAACTCCTCAACGGGAAACGATTCTGCACGTCTTTCAAAATCTTCCCAAAGGAAACCATTTAAGCGCAGAAGATCT
>CAZNCM010000121.1:0-15197 GCA_964571155.1 uncultured Lyngbya sp.
GCAAGTAACCTCTGTGAACAAAGAATCCCTCGCTTTCAGCGACGGGAGTGTCAATTAGCATTGTTTTATTGGGGTTAGGCGTGGTGGGTTTCGGCTTCAGTCTACGAGAGAGTTATGCTGATAATACTCCGAGTCAGGGGTTTATTGCTCGCGGTACTGAACCGTTTTGGAGTGTAGAGATTCGTCGCGATGAAATTGTTTTCTCCTCACCCACCGTCGATGAGCAAAAATACCCCTATAGCGAACCGATGAGTGCATCTTCACGTCCAGCTTCTTTTATTCAAGTTTATCGGCTTCAGGGAAATCCTAGCGGTTTTTTGGTTTTGAGACAAGACAACGCTTGTAGTGATGGAATGTCTGATCGCGCCTATTTATACAATGCGACGCTCATTTTAGGAAATCAAGTGTTTGAAGGATGTGCGGAAAAACAATGAGTTAATATTGCTTAAACTTCGGATTAATTAGTAAATTTTTTTAACGATTTACAGAAAGAAGATTGCCATTTAGAACTATAATAATTTAGGGCAGTTTTCACTGTATTGCTGACCCTAAGTTTTAATTTTTGTTGACTTCCTAACAATTTGATTATATGAAAATCAATTTAACTCAAACGGCTTATCACTTCAAACCCGGACAAGTGATTGTATTGAAAAATTTTAAAGATTCGGGAGTGGTTGAAAATGCACCTGTATTAAAGATTGATGATGATGTCGAGATTTTGGTAACAATTCAGTATATTATTCATACGGAAAGTCATATTGAAATTGGATTTTCACCTGTAGAAGTTTCCTATGTTAGTAATATGGCTTATCTGATTTTAAAAACCGTTTTTTTTGATAGTGAAACTGAAATTTTTACAGTAGATTGTGCTTATATTCAAGAATATATTGTAGAAAGTCAAGAAGTTGAAAGTGCGATGAAGGTTGATGTCTTTGTGGTTGAGTAAATGATTAAATTTATCCCAGGCGAATAATTTGACTGTAAAAGCAGCCGCTGCTGACAATTTTAACCTTATGACTTCTGCTACAACTTCATATCGAGCTATAAAATTCAGTTTTTTCAGGAATCTATTATACCGACTATGTAATCTTACAAAGAAGACTTTAAATAGACAAGTGAATAACGATGAAATCGCTTAAATTACTGGTTTTAGTTCTATTGCTGTTGAGTGTAGGTTCTGCGCTCAGTTTTGCTCAATCTACCTCTAGAGAAAACCTTAAAAAATTAACTTCTATTGCTCAAAATCAAACTAATAATCAACTTTCCGGTTATTGTTTTAGTTTAGAAGATGAAACCCTATCTTCAGTGGCTCGAATTTATGTTGAAAAAGGAAATCAAGTCACAGGTCATGTAAATGCGACAATTCATAATGAAGAAGTCGGATACTATACCTCTTATTTTCAAACTTTACAAGGAACAAAACAAGGTCAAGAATTAAACCTAAATATTATCACCAAAATTGAACTCGATACTCAAAATAGTCAAGAAACTTGGCAGTTAGAAGATGATTTTCTCAATACAGGGAGAGCGGTTTATCAAAGAGTTCCTTGTTTAGTTTCCAGAATTCGATTTGCGAGAGGGGCGAGTTCGGGGACAGTAGAAAATTCAGTGGTTCGAGGGAGTCGAAATATTTATTTACTCGATGCCAAAGAGGGTCAAAAGATGGAAATTAATATTAGTTCGTTAGAAAATAATGCCGTTTTTGAAGTGATGGCGCCCAATGGAGAAATACTCAACTCAGAAGAAACTCAGTCTAGCTTGATTTTACCTGCAACGGGTCGTTATGAGATTATTGTCGGGGGAACTCGGGGAAATGCAGCGTATCAATTGACGGTAAAAATTAGATAAAAAAAGAAAAAAGATAAACCTAAAAAAGACAGGTATAAACCCTGTCTTTCTGTCCTATAGTTAGGATACTAAATCAAAGCTTTAGAAGCTCAGTAGCCCGTTTTAGTAACCACCACCACCGGAACGACCACCTCGACGACCGCCTCCTCCAAAGGAACCGCTATTTTCGCGAGGTTTGGCTTTATTAACTTTGAGATCGCGTCCCATCCATTCCGCCCCATCGAGTTCTTCAATAGCGGATGTTTCTTCGGCATCTGTATCCATTTCGACAAACGCAAAGCCGCGAGAGCGACCTGTTTCGCGATCCGTGGGGATATGAACGCGCTTAACCGAACCATAATCTGTAAACACAGACTTAAGGTCGTCTTCCGTAACCTCGTAGGCAAGATTACCAATATATACAGACATACGTTACCTCCTTCAATCAAACCGTTGTAGAGATAGAACATTCGGAGGCAAGCTTGGAAAAAATGAAGCAGAACAAAACTGTCAACACTGAAAACAAAAACTGCAACCGAAACTATACTCGGATCTGATTATAGCATAAGTTTTTGAGACCTTGAGGGATCGTCAATGGGGTAAAAATAAAAAAACGCTGACAGGAAGGTTATTCTAGAGGAATTGTTAACTTTTTTGGAGAGATTTGGGAGATGACCGGAAGCTGTGGGTCAAGCAGGAGTGAGGATTCATTCTCCTGAAGAATAGACTCTCGAGACTTGGCAATTGCAGAAAAACGTTTCGGGTTATTTTAGGGAAAGAGGTTATCAAGGATCAACCCATGAACCAATATTCTCCTCAAACTCAAGCAGCTCAAACTTATCAAGTTTCAGAAGGTTTTGAGTGGAAAGCCATTCTCAGCGCCATTCAAACCATATCAGCAAAAATTTACTATCCCGACTTGTTTTCTACTCTGATGAATGTATTCTTGAAACATTCCGGTGCAGAAAAAGGAATGCTAATTTTACAAGAAGCTGATATTTTAGTTTTGAAAGCTAAATGTATAGCCAGTCAATCCTGTGAGTTAGTTTCACTTTCTCTAGAAGCAGAAAATTTGGATAAAACTGAAGTTCCTCTGAACATTATTAAAAGGGTTTTTCAAAGTTTAGAACCTCTCATTCTTTCTGGTGAATTGATCTCAACCGATGACGATCCTTATTTGTTAAAGCAGCAACCGCTATCGATTTGGTGTGTTCCTTTACTGAATGAGAATCAACTTCTAGGAATTTTGTATTTAGAAGATTATCCAGTCCCCGAAAATGTGAATGATAACTCCTTATACACACTACAACTTTTAAAAGAACAAGCTGAAATTTCTCTCAAAAATGCTCAAGTGTTACAGCAAGAAGTTCAGCACCGACAACCGCTTGACAACCCTTGTCAAAATCAAATATTAGACGTGAGTCCCGTTGGTATCTTTCGCACAGATATTTTTGGGAATTGTATTTATGCTAATGAAAAAACAGCTCAACTCACTGGATTGCCTATTGATCAAATTTTAGGAGAAGGTTGGGCAATTTCTTTGCATCCTGACGATCAAAATTGGATGCAAGAAGAATGGAATAGTTTTACCCAAGGATGGCAACAAAATCAATCTCCAGAATATAAGGTTGAATGTCGCTATTTACACTCTGAAGGTCAAATTATTTGGGTCTTAGCACAAGCTGTTCCTGAATATAATTTAGCGGGGGAAATTATCGGATTTGTCGGGACAGTTACAGATATTACAGAGCGAAAAGAAATTGAAATTGCGTTACAATTTTCAGAGAGTCGATATCGTTCTCTATCCGAAAATATGAGCGATGGAATTTATCTGATTGACCGAGATTTACAACTCCTTTATTATAACAAAGCAATTGAGTCTATTTTGGGATATTCTCGTCAATTTTTCCGAACTCACTATCCACAGAGTTTACTGAGTTGTATTCATCCAGAAGATCGAGATAATGTGAGTCAAGCTTTATTAAAAATTACTTCTATACAAGATCGACTAGAAATGAATTATCGCATTATACAACCCAGTGGGGAAATTCGTTATTTGCGAGATACAGTTCATATTATTCGAGATGAAGCAGGTCAGGTTAAAAGCTATCAAGGAATTATTTCTGACCTCACTACAATTCGACAAACAGAAGCAGCTTTAAGACAGTCGGAGGAAAATTTACGCTCAGTTTTAGATAATATCCCAGATTTTGTTCTCAAGCTAGATCGAGAAGGAAAAATTGTTTTTATTAATCGTTTATTACCCAACTTTTCTTATGAAAATGTAATTGGTTTTAATATCAATGATTTTTTGAATTCTGAGAGTAAAAAAGTTCAAAAAGCTGCAATAGAGCAAGTTTTTGAATCAGCAGAAGTGGTGAGAATTGAAACAACAGGAGTGGGTGTTGATGGGGAAGCAAACTATGAGGTTCGTTTAGCTCCTATTTGTCAAAATGAACAAGTTATAGGGGTGATTTTAGTTGCCACTGATATTACTCAAAGAAAGCAACTTAAACAGGCATTACAAAAGTCAGAAACTAAACTCAATGATATTCTCAATAATGCCACTGCTGCCATAGCAAGTTTTCGACTTTATCCTGATTTAAGTTCAGAATATGACTACTGTTCTACGGGAAGTGAAATAGTTTTTGGGTATACTTCTCAAAAGCTAACTAATTCTTCTAATTTTTGGCGATCGCAAATTATTCCTGAAGATATAGAAACTCAAATTAACCCTTTATTTAGACAGCTTTATGATGGTTGTAAAGGAAAAATTGAATATCGTTTTATTCACAAAAATGGTAACATTCGCTGGATTTGTGAAAGTTTTTTTGCTCGACTAGATGCGGAAAATGATTGTTTTATTGTGACGGTTGTTTGTACCGATATCAGCAATCGTAAACAAGCTGAACAAGCCTTAATACAGCTTAATAATGACTTGGAAAAACGAGTTCAGCAACGAACTCAAGAACTCCTACAATATCAAGAAAAACTGGGTCAGCGAGAACAGTTTTTAAGCAGTATTTATGAAGGGGTTGAATATCCTATTATTGTCATTGATGTCTCAGAAGATAATCAATTTTACTATGCAGGTTGGAATTTAGCCGCAGAAGGGATTATCGGCTTGGAAAGTATTTCAAATGTGGGTAAAACTCCACAGGATATTTTAGGTGAAGTTGAAGGTAAAATTATCTGCGATCAATTCACTCAATGTTTAGAAACAGAAGCATCAATTACCTTTGAAACCTCGCGAAAAATACAAGAAGATAAAGTTATTTCTTGGATTGTTACTCTCAATCCTATTTTTGATAAAACTCATAAAATTTATCGGATTATTGGTACTGCTTTTGATATTAGTGAACGCAAGCAAACTGAAGTCAAACTCCAGAAATTTGAAGCCTTAATTGAAAATAGCCGTGACTTTATTGGTATTGCTTCTCTGGAAGGAAAACCTATTTATCTCAACCAAGCAGGCTGTCAATTAATTGGTCTGGATGTAAATAGAGTTTTAGTGAAAATTGAGGATCATCTGTTTCCCGAAGATCAACGATATTTGCGTGAAACAATTTTACCTCAAGTTATGAAAAAAGGGATGTGGCGAGGTGAATTTTGTTTTAAAAATCTTCAAAACAATGTGGGAATTCCCGTTGATTATAATATATTTTTAGTCCGCGATCGCGAAACACAAGAACCCCTATGTTTAGCAACAGTTACTCGTGATATTACTGAACAAAAACAGGCAGAAATTGCTTTACGACAAGCAAATCTGGAACTAGAATTGCGGGTTGAACAGCGCACCAATGAATTGCAAGTTGCTAAAGAATTAGCCGAAGCAGCAAGTCGGGCTAAGAGTGAATTTCTAGCCAATATGAGCCATGAATTGAGAACTCCATTAAATGGAATTTTAGGATATACCCAAATTCTACAACGTTCAACAAGCGTGACTGATCAGGATAAAAACAATCTGGAAGTTATATATCAGTGTGGTTCTCACCTCTTAATGCTAATCAATGATATTTTAGATTTATCAAAAATTGAAGCCCGTAAAATGGATCTTTATACTGAAGAAATAAACTTACCTAATTTTCTAAATATCTTAGTTCAGATGTATCAAACTAAAGCCCAACAAAAAGGCTTAAATTTTATCTATAGTCCGAGTTCAAATCTACCTAGTTCTATTCACTTAGACTCCAAAAGATTGTGTCAGGTATTATTGAATCTTCTGAGTAATGCTATTAAATTTACAGATCGGGGTTCAGTCACGTTAAAAGTTGAAGTTTTGAATGATCATTCTGAACCCGATCCCAACTCTGTTTTAGAAAATAAACAGAAAAATTGTACCCTTAAGTTTCAAGTAGAAGATACTGGATTGGGGATAGAACCTGAACAATTAGAGAAAATTTTCTTACCTTTTGAACAGGTTGGAGAAGCCTCTAAGCGAAGCGAAGGAACCGGATTAGGGTTAGCAATTACTCAAAAAATTATTCAGCTTATGGGAAGTGAAATTGAGGTAGAAAGTTGTTTAAATCAAGGTAGTATTTTCTCCTTTACGCTGGATGTACTGACTTCGACTTCGGTTTCTAAAACGACTGTTTCTAATTTTAAAGAAATTCAGGGTTATCAAGGAAAACGACGAAAGATTTTGATTGTTGATGATCGGGAGGAAAATCGTTCTGTCTTTGTGAATTTATTAAAACCATTGAATTTTCACATTATTGAAGCATCGAATGGTCGAGAAGGATTAAAAAAAGCTAATATCTTTAATCCAGACCTAATTTTTACAGATTTAGTTATGCCTAAAATGAATGGTTGGGAACTGACTAAAAAGTTACGCTTACATCAAGAAAAACCACATTATCCTTTGAAAAATGTTATTATTATTGCCACATCGGCTTCAATTTCTTCAGAATATCAACAGCAAAGTCGAGATGCAGGTTGTAATGATTTTTTACCTAAACCGATAAAAGCAGATGAGTTACTTGAACAGTTAAGAAAATATTTAAAACTAAAATGGATTTATAAAAAAGCTGAACAATTAGAGTCTAAAGAAACTGAAATTGACATTGTTCCACCTGCACAAGAACAACTTAATACTTTTTATGAATTACTAAAAAAAGGTCATATTATACAAATTTCTCACGAAGCTAAAAAGCTTAAAAATCAAGATAAAAAGTTTGCAGGTTTTGCAAATGCTGTTCAAAAAATGTCTGATAATTTTGAGATTGAAAAGTTACAAGAATTTATCAAAAATTACTTTCATTCAGATTGACCGGATATCAAGTGATGAAGAATACTATCAACCCTAAAATATTTAGATTTTTATTCTGAACTTAATCAGATTTTAATCTTTCCCCCTCATCTCTTGTTTTTAGAAGGCAAGGGGGAAATTATCGTTAAATCCCTAAAAATCCCAAAATTTAGGTAATAACAGTGGGTTCTTGACGGCCAGTGATTGCCTTAATTTGAGCAATTTCATCGGCAATTGAAATCAATTCACTCAACGCTTCTTGGGGATCTAAATCCTGTTTACTCGCATCCGGTTCATAACTTTCTAAATACAGCCGCAATGTGGCGCCTTTTGTTCCCGTTCCCGACAGGCGGAAAATAATTCGAGAACCATCAGTAAACCCAATCCGAACCCCTTGATTTTTAGCAACACTATTGTCTATCGGATCGGTATAACTAAAATCATCGGCATATTCGACTTCATAGCGTCCGAATTTTTTCCCTTTCATCTCACCCAAACCCGAACGCAAACTCTCCATTAATTTATTCGCCGGATCGGTTTCAACTTCTTCGTAGTCGTGGCGAGAATAATAGTTTCGTCCGTAAGTTTTCCAGTGTTCTTTAACAATATCCTCAACCGATTCTCCCCGAACCGCCAGAATATTTAACCAGAATAAAACCGCCCACAAACCATCTTTTTCGCGGATATGATTTGAACCCGTTCCGAAGCTTTCCTCACCGCAAAGTGTGGCTTTTCCAGCATCTAATAAATTCCCGAAAAACTTCCAACCCGTCGGCGTTTCAAAACAATCAATTCCCAGTTTTTTCGCCACGCGATCGGCCGCTTGAGACGTCGGCATTGAACGGGCAACCCCTGCCAAACCATCTTTATAACCGGGGACTAAATGAGCATTCGCCGTTAATACCGCTATACTATCGCTCGGAGTCACAAAAAAGTTCCGCCCTAAAATCATATTGCGATCGCCATCGCCATCGGAAGCTGCCCCAAAATCGGGTGCATTTTCACCAAACAAAACTTCTACTAAATCGTGAGCATAAACTAAGTTCGGATCGGGATGTCCGCCGCCAAAATCTTCTAAAGGTTCTCCATTTTGAACGGTTCCTGCGGGTGCGCCTAAATGTTTTTCAAAAATCGCTTTAGCATAAGGCCCAGTAACAGCATGGAGCGAGTCCATACACATTCTAAAATTACCGGAAGTCAGCATTTGACGAATTTTCTCAAAATCAAATAAAGACTCCATTAATTCCATGTAAGGAACCACAGAATCCATGACTTCAACCGCCATGCTACCGAGTTTAAAACTGCCCGGACTTTCTAAGTTAATATCGGCCGCTTCTAAAATTTTATAAGCGTCAATTACTTTAGTCCGTTCGTAAATTGCCTCGGTGACTTTTTCCGGCGCCGGCCCGCCATTGCTGGTATTAAATTTAACGCCAAAATCTCCGTTGGGGCCACCTGGGTTGTGACTCGCGGAAAGAATAATTCCCCCCAAAGCGTTATTTTTGCGAATAATACAAGAAGCAGCAGGCGTCGAGAGGATACCCCCACAGCCGACCAACACCTGACCCACACCGTTAGCGGCGGCCATTTTCAGAATAATTTGAATGGCTTGACGGTTGTAGTAGCGACCATCTCCCCCAACGACCAGCGTTTGACCTTCTAGGCTTTCTTGCGTGTCGAAGATAGATTGAATAAAGTTTTCTAGATAATGGGGTTTTTGAAAATCAGGAACCGCTTTTCTTAGCCCAGATGTTCCGGGTTTTTGGTCAGAAAAGGGCTGAGTTGAGACCGTGCGTATATTCATACCAATTTTACAGCAGGAACTTCTGCCCACATTGTATCGGCAATGATCCCCTTTCCCTCAACTTTTCTATCTTCGGAGTGATAGGCAGGTCAGAGGCTTGAGGTTGATGAGAGTTTTTAGGAGAGAACTTGAGCGGTATATTGGGGTATATAACCAAGAGAGTTGAGAATTTCTTTATTACTCAAGAATTAGAAAAATTACAATAAGAAGGGAGCAATAACAGTTAGCTAAATATTTATGTATACACGGTAGGATATGAGGAGAGGGATGGGTTCAGATCAAAGTCAAACTGCTCAAACCTCTGAAACCCGCCTCTCTGTTTGGTTTTGTCCGCCTGGAATGAATTTTCCCAAGTAATTTACGCCAAAAACTGCATAAGTGAGATAGGGCTAGAAATAGGTTTGAGTAGATAGCGCAGTTCCACTGCCTCTGTAAACTTAGATAGGTGTTGAGTGTTATGGACGTGAATTTTGAAGATTTCCAAAACAGCGCGGGTATTACCCCTACCTTTGATACCAATGACACAGGTTTGGATTTTACTCCCTCCAGCGGCTTTAATCCCGGTTTATATTCCAATCCTCATTCTACTTTCGGTACTAATAACCCAACCGATGATTGGAGTCTCCTTGAGTCTGGCTTTTCTGGTACTACAGGCTTATCCACTGGTACTACAAGCTTATCCCCTGGTACTCCAAGCTTATCCACTGGTACTACAAGCTTATCCCCTGGTACTACAATCTTATCCACTAATCCTGGGCTAGCAAACCTTGATTGGATAACAGGTACGGAGCCTGGAGATAACCTAGAAGGTGGTGGGGGGGATGATCCCATAACTAATCCATTTAATACTCTTAATCAACCCCCAACCACAATCCCTCGTTATGAAATTCCTGGTTTTGACTTTGAAGGAATAAACGTAGTTGGAACTCCTCCAGAAAATATTGATGATCGAATAGATAGATATATAAACAGCCAAGGCAATACTAATAATGAAGTAGAAAACACAAATTCACCGGGTTTATTTGATGAACTCAGGAATACATTGTCTGAAGGGATAAGTTCTTTTCGTGATTTTGTTACGAGTCGATTAAGTAATGTTTTTAGTTTCGACTTTCAGCCTACTGAAACAACGCCAGATCTATCCAATAATTCCAATCCTGATCCAACAGATGTTGTTTCTTATACCCCTAGTCCGATTAATGAGCTAGATAACCATCTTGCAATGCCGAAAGAAATAGGTAGCCAGAATTGCTAGACTATAAAACCTGGAGACAAACCCATATTTGCTAGGGATTTTGACTCAATTCAAATCGAGAAGTTAGAAGTTCCGATTGAGAAATTTCTGTCCAGTCACCGGATAGAATAAACGCTGCCCAATAGTAGGGGTGTTGATATTCCTTGCTTTGCAGCATTTCAAGCTGAGTCTGTCGCCATGCCTCAGACATTCCTTCACCTGCGATCAAACGCCGATAATATTTTTCCATGAGTTCTTTTGTGGCGAAGTCATCAACATCCCAAAGACTAGAAAGTTGACTTCTTGCCCCTGCAATTACAAAAGCTCGTCGCAACCCATAAACTCCCTCTCCAAATCCATAAACTCCTTCTCCGCGATCAATCTCTCCAATACCCGTTCGACAAGCAGACAGGACAACGAGTTGAGTTCCCCGCAGATTCAAGCTGGCAACCTCCAGAGCCGTTAACACTCCGTCCTCACCCGCGCTACTGCGTTGATTGTAGCCTGCCAGAGCCAGACCTGAACGGAGTAGAGGATTTTCTGGGCGCCGATCGCGATCGGGGGGTAGAAAAAAACCGTGAGTGGCAAGGTGTAAAATCTGAGGAGATATTGCAGCTTTAATGGCATTCTCGGTGGCTTGAGATTCGGTCAGCACAATAGCATTGGGTAGCAAACTTCTGATGGCTTGGGCTTCTTTTTTGGTACCGGGTAGGGGTTGATAGGATGCTCTCATTCCTCTAGAAACCAAGTTGCTACTGCGGGTTTGAACGAGGGAATTTCCAGATCCCGGATCGCCTCTATCGTCATAGTTGGGATTGGCAATAATAACAGGAGGTTGTTGGGCAGAAGTATCAATTTGTAGACGGAGTAAATCTCGCCCAGAAGTCAAATGGGTTAAGGTGTAGTTTTCGACTATATATTCACCTTTTTCATCCATTAAAGCTGCAAATGGAATTAGGTTCAGTTTCGCATCGGGGGAAAGAAGAAGGTGACGAATATTTTCATCCAGTTGTTGACGAATGGGCTGCATTAATTTCTCATCTAAAGCTCGGGCAGCTTCTGCAATCAAAGCGGTTTGCCCAGACATCGCCCTCCTTCGAGATAAAGCTCTCCCAAATGAATTCATTAAAGAATGAATTGCTTCCGCTTCTCCTAAATCCACCCAATGAACCTGTCCATTGGCAGTCAAAATATAGGCTGCATACCGAAAATTACCCCAACGTTGATCGGGAGTTTGGTTAGGGTCAAAAGATTGGTAATGCACCAGTTCAACCAATGCAGAATTCAGGGGAATGAGTTGTTGTATATCCTGGATTTCTACCCGTTGCGTTTCTGCACGAAATTCAGCACTTTGCTGCAAAAGTTTTGCTTCCAATTCTTTCTCCTGAGCCTCTAACTCTTTGATTAGACTAAGGCTTAAAGGTGCAACTGTATTGAATTTTAACATGGCAAGCCGCTTACGGCATTCTTCGAGTTGATCGAATAAACGTTGCTGCTCGGAAGTCAGAGTTTCACGAAGTAATCCGATACTATTTGCCACTATATCCAGAACACGACCTTTGCGACGTAGTATAGTTGTTAGTGCAAGGCGAGCAGCATCCTGGCTATCTGGTGCCTTTTGGAAATGAAGAGAAATTGCCCTATGCGTTGTATCTGTAAATGTATTCATATAAGCTTGCTTTTCTTCCTCAGAACCAATCGTTAGGTTTAGACTAAGGTTCCTCTCTTCAATATTCATTCCTTGGGTTAAAGAAGTTAGTGCAAGGTCTACATCTCCCTGAGCTAGTTGGGAGAAGGCTAAGTTATTCAGAGCAATTGCTAACTCAGGATGCTCATTTCTCTGTTCCTGCTGATAGTTTTCTATCACCTGCTCAAAAAGTGAATTTGCTTGATTATAGTCTTTTTTAATTAATAAAATAGACGCTAAGTTATTGAGAATATTATTTTCAATAGAACTTAAAAAGAAAGGATCGATAGACATCTCATCTTGAGGAAGTTCATCATAAATATTCAGTGCTTTTTGGAAGATAGATTCAGCTTCCTCAAATTGCTTTTGATCCATATGTAGAAGAGCCAAGTTATTCAAAGTACCGACAACAAGAATATGATGCTCTCCACAATTTTTTTCATAGATTGATAAAACTCTCTCATAAAGAGATTCAGATTCAGAATATTTTTTTTGTATTCTATAGTTTTCTGCTAAACCCTTGATAATTTGAGCGACTGCCGGATGATCTTCTCCCAGGATTGACTCGCGGATTTTTAACGCTTCTTCCAGCAAAGTCTCAGCCTTCTCTATATTATTAACTCTAGAATTTAAACTAGCCAGTCGATTGAGAATTCTGGCAACTTCGAGAGTATTACCTCCCAGAGTTTTCTGATAAATTAATAAGATGCGTTCAGCTAAAAAAATTGCTCTAGCATACAAACCTTGGTTAAATAACTGTTCGATTTCTTTGTTGAGGCGCTGGGCTTCACTCAATTGAAAATTATTCGCTTGAAACTCAGAAGTTAACTGTGGACTTTGAGGACGTTGATCACATAAGTTGGGGTTCGCTTCAGATGTTTCGGCTATCAAAAACTGTCCATTAACAGGTTTCTGAGTCAATCCTTGCGTCAATACAGTGAGTAATGAACTGATCAAACAGATTTTTGAGATTTTGCCTAAAGATTTCCGATACACGGGTAGAATCCTGATTGATTTTAAGATACCGTTAGTCTAACAAAGCTTTAGTTTTGGAGAAAAGTGTACCCGGAAACGCTCCCTCCAGAGCTTTGGCTCCTTCCCTCGGCTCCCTGTTCCCTACAGGTTCAGAAACCGGAAACTGCAACTTCAAACTGTCTCAGCAACTCGCTAATTGGACAGATGAAGGAGGATACCTGAGATCTCTTTTTAAGCCATAGCATACAGAACTTTTGAAAAGTCACATCTGGCTAAAGCGGAACTTTGGATGTAGAAGAAAAGTAATCCGCTTTCAACCAGTGAAATTTTTAATAGGAGTGTATCAAAGGGATCTTCTTCTTCTGAGAAACCAATGCGAGGGTCGTCGGAATAATAACAACTGTATCCACCGATTTGTGGGGAGCAAGACCATCCACCATCATCCAAAGTTTTCAAATAGGCATCGGTAAATTCCTCGTATAAATCTTCCAATTCAAACGGAACGGCTTGACCAGTTTCGGGGAGAAGAAGTTTGTAAGCGTTGTCATCTTCTAAGGAAATTGGCGCATATTTTTTAGTCCATTGAATTGCTGAACATTTTGTGATTTCAATTTCCTTCTGATCAAACCAATATTTTTCGGGCAAAAAATTAAAATCTGTTCTCAAGTTTTCTGCGTTGAGTTCGGGTTCGGGAAAATAAATAACCCTCCAGTTTGATTCCGGAGAATTTAATTCGAGATAATAATGATCAGAAAAGCCATAAGAATCATTATCGGAAATGTAAAATTGCAAAATTCCTTGTGTGGGAAAGCCTTCGAGATAGGGAATTTCAGCGAAATTAATTTGTGCGAGTAGAAGTAAATATTCTCCGTCTGAAGTTTGAGGATAATTAAATTCTTTGGGTAAATAAGGAAATCCTCCCGGACTTTTTTCTTGACCTGCAAATTTACTTTGCCACAAGGTCAAATTTTCATCGGGGATAAGTTCAAGGGAAAGATAGGGTTTAATTGTGGCTTCAATGCGATCGCGATAACGTTCTAAAATTGGTGGCAAAACTTTTTGTATCGCATAACTTGACATTGATAAATTGTCCTCATAATTTAGTTTTTATTATTTCATGTTGCGTTTTAATTGTTCCAATTCGTCTTCTGTTTCCCAACGTTTAAATTCTTGTTCTAACGGGTCTGCTGCGGCGCTAAAACTGTTATAATTGGGGGTCTGATTCCAAGCTTTTGTTTCCCACTGTTGTTGCTCTTTGGCTTTAGTTTGGGCGCGTGCTTTAACGGCTTCTGCGGCTTTGGTGCTAACTTCCTGGCGACGTTGTTTGATTTGTTGATAAAGTTCTTTGGACTGTTCGATGCGCTGTTTAACGCCCTGCATTTGTCCCCAACGTTGGTTTCCCTGACGCAATAATACGGCTTCTCGTTCTTTAGCGGCTTGGGCGAGATCTTGACGGTTAGCGGCTTCGGCTTTAGCGACTCGTTCGTGCCAACGTTGAATATCTTGAGCAATTTTAAGAATTTCGTCTTCTAAGCTTTTTTCCTGACGTTGCAGATCGGCAATTAAACGCAATGTATCTTCTTGTTGTTCGCGCAGTTGTTCTTCTAAAGCTTGCAATTCTAGATGAGGATTTGCCCGTAAAAATTCCTCTAATCTTGTTTCTAAAAAGCGACTAAAATCATCAAATAAACCCATAATTTTAATTCAAATTTCTACTTTTAAATATAGCGCTAATGTTGGGTTTCGTTCCTCAACCCAACAAAGCTGTTTCTAACCCCCCGTCGATCCCCCCGGCTTCGCCACCCCCCTTTCAAAGGGGGGCAGGGGGGATCAATAGTATAACCCTTCATTATTTATTGTATTCGATGATCAAGTCGAGTTAAAACTGCTGTCCGACATAGATCGTGAGAACTTCCCCATTGCGACGAATTACGGCTTCTTGGTTCGCCACCTCGACTAACGTCCACCCACTAGCGGCAATACTTTCTCCGACGTATACCCGACGGGCAACACCATTAACTTCAAACAACGCAGCCGAGCGATCGCCCAGTTCCAGAATTCCGACTAATGTATGAATTGATCCCTGAGTTGGGTTTGTGGTTGCAGCAGCGGCGTCACTGGGTTGTTCTTCAGCCGCAGGTGCAGGAGCAGGAGCAGGTTCGGGAGCAGGTTCAGATGCGGGGGCTGTTGCTGGAGTTGGGATAGACACAGAAGCCGTTGCGGGTTGCCGTTGGGGTTCCGGTTGGGGCTGGGGTTGTTGAGTCGCTTGGGGTTCGGGTTGGGTTTCGGGTTCTGGGGTTTGAGCCGTTTGAGTCGCGGGTGTAGAAACTGTCCCCGAAGTTTGTCCGCCGGGAGTGGGAGTGCTGATTTGGGCTTGGGGTTGGGGTTGTTGGGCTTGCTGTTGGGCTTGCTGTTGTAGCGT
>CAZNCM010000122.1:0-12080 GCA_964571155.1 uncultured Lyngbya sp.
CAGCCCATCAAAGGGATTGACCTGTTTAGGAATTCGGGTTAAAAACTCAATCACCGAACTGGCGATGGTAATTGTTAACCAGATAGTCGTCGCCAGGGGGATAACGACTAACAAACCTGCGATTAGGTCATTTTTGAAGTCTTGTTTTAAGCGTTGGAACACAGAGCGTCCACTCTCCTCATGTTGTATTGGGTCTATCGATGGTTGATCTATTATTGGTTTTCGAGAATCTATAGGGCTTTTAGTGGACATCATCTATTATTTTAGTGGGTTTGATAATATCCTTACCTCAAGTTCACGGTTGGATTGGGATCATAGACTTGAGTTATACATATTACTTTTAACAATTGTAAAGAATTATTGCAACGTCGATCAGACTCCTAGAAGTCTGGTGACTCTCGATAAAGCTTCCGAGGTCTTTGACATCCGTTGATGTCGCCTCGAACTCGCTTTAAGCTGATTTAATCATTGTATGCTAGCTAACTGTATCTTGGGAAACAGTCTTTAACGTAACTCGTGACCCATTTTTTCATCTCCCGACCTCCCCTGAAAATTAGAGGCAATTTTTCCTTAAACTAGAGAGTGTGTTTTTGACATCACAAACGAATCATGATTCTATCGTCGTCTAGTCGCTATCAATTTACGGATGATTTAAACATCTGTCGCATTTTAAATGGGATGTGGCAAGTTTCGGGTTCTCACGGACGCATCAACCCCAAAGCTGCGATTGATAGTATGTTTAAGTATCTTGATGCAGGCTATACAACCTGGGATCTTGCGGATCATTATGGCCCGGCTGAAGATTTTATTGGGGAGTTTCGCAAACAACTGGTTAATCAACGGGGTGAAGATGCTTTATCTAACCTACAAGCCTTTACAAAATGGGTGCCTCGACCCGGTAAAATGACCCGATCTGTTGTGGAGAAAAATATTGATATCTCTCGTCAACGCATGGGAGTAGACAGCCTCGATTTATTACAGTTTCATTGGTGGGACTACCGCGATAAAAGTTATTTAGATGCCCTCCAACACATGAGTCAATTGCAAACGGAAGGGAAGATCAAACATCTGGCTTTAACTAACTTTGATACTGAACATTTAAAAATTATTGTTGAAAATGGGATTAAGATTGTTTCTAATCAAGTTCAGTTTTCTTTAGTAGATCGTCGTCCTCTCAATCAGATGATTGAATATTGTCAAAAACAGGAGATTAAACTTTTGCCTTATGGGGTTTTGTGTGGAGGATTTTTATCTGAAAAGTATTTGAATCAGCCCGAACCGCAAAATTTTAAGCTGGAAACTGTTAGCTTAAAAAAATACAAAAATATGATTGATGCTTGGGGCGGTTGGAGTCTTTTTCAGAAGTTATTACAAACCCTCAAAACTCTAGCGGATAAACATCAAGTTTCAATTCCAAATGTCGCTACCCGTTACATTTTAGACCAACCAACAGTTGCCGGAACAATGATCGGAGCGCGTTTAGGAATTTCTGAACATCTCAAAGAAAATGCTCATGTGTTTGAATTGAGTTTAGATCCAGAAGATTATCAAAATATTCAGACAATTACTGACCAATCTCAGGATTTATTTCAAATCATTGGAGATTGTGGAGATGAATATCGCCGCTAAAGATTTGTGAAATTTTTTGCGCTCTATTTGTGATTATTGTATTATTAGATTAAACAAAAAGTAAGGCGAAGTCAAATCATGTCAGCAGAACCGATTACCCCTGAAATTAGCGATCGCATTTGCGCTCATATGAATGATGATCATGCTGAGGCTATTTTACTCTATGCCAAAGTCTTTGCAAAAACTCCGAATGCCACCTCTGCTCGTCTAGTTTCGATAGACCCAGAAGGCATGGATCTCACGGCTTTAGTGGAAGCAAAATCAACCCCATTACGAGTTTCATTTGATCACAGACTAGAAAATTCCGAAGATGCTCATCATACCCTGATTGAGATGGTTAAACAAGCTCGAAAAATGTCTAATTAACACGGTAAAATATTACAATAATTTGAAGAAAAATATCAGTCTTTTTGAGCATTTTGTAGTTGTTCGACAGCTTTCGTTAAACGGATCAGATAGGGCTTGACCACATCTCGATTTTGCTGATCGAGTTTTACGATTTGTCGATGAAGCTGATTAATTTTAACATGAAGTTTCCCTTCGTGATCGGAAGATTTAGAGGAAGATACCGAAGGAATAATATCCGACTCTAGAGGAGGGTCTTTAGAGTAGTCAGAAGTCAAAGGGACAGGATCAGAAACAGGAGTTTGTTTCACCGCTTCTACCGCTTCTTCTATGAGTTTGATGCGGACATTGATCACTTCCCAATCTTGCTGTCGAATCACATCATGTTCTAAACTTTGGGTCACACGCTGCAACTCTGTTAAAACTTCAGTAATCGGATCAAGTTCAGTCGGTTCAGCAGGTATATTTTGGACCTGTTCCTGTATAGATTGGACAACTGTATGCACATCGGCGATCGCAGATTCGCTATACTGTCGAACTTGTTGTTCAAACCGTTGTCGATTAATTAAATTTAACCATAATGCAGCGCTGATTGGAGTTGCAGCATATAAAATCTGCCTATACCATGCAGCAGCAACGATAGAACCGATAGTTGAACCGACGACAGCACTGTATTCGGCGATTTTCCACCAATCTGTTGATGTTTGTGAGGGTGTTGAAGAAGTTTCTCTATTGTGCATGGCGATCGCTAGAGCAAACAGTAACAAAGCAATGCTAACCTAAACGGGGACTGATCACTAAAATTGATGCCAAAATCAGGATACAGTCCATTGGGCTGCCTTTTTTGTTGTGGGTCTTTTTTAATAATACTTCACATTTTTATTTCCGTTTAACAGTTGGGAACTGTCCCCAATCGTCCTAAGATGAACTTAGGGGCATTTGCAGAAACAGCAAGCCAGAGATCAGGATGTGTTTGTTTCATCATGTGTTCCGGTTGTCAAGTGTTAGGCGATTGTGTAATGCGTATAAGAATTGTAGAAAATTTTGATGCTGATTTTATCCTTGATCCGCAAGTAAAAACCACATTATTTAGCTTACTGACGAGTCAAAGTTTTCTCAATCAAGTTAGTCAACAAGTAAATGGAAAAGCGGTAGAATTTACCGAACTTTTATTTCAACCCATTCCTTACACTGTGCAAACTCCAAAAGGAATGCCGAGGGAATTTGAACAGTATCACGAATCAGAAGATTATATTATTGTCAACGTTCCCCCTAACTTTATGTTTCAAGCAAAAATATTCCAACCCAGTCGTTTATGTGCGATTTATCGCCTCGTTGAACGTTAATAAAACTTGGCTCAATTTCTCAAATGTAAATTCTTTCAAACCTTCTCTAAAAATGACAACTCAAGCCGAAATTCCCACCTTAGCCAGCTTGGACTCTATTTCCTACATTAACGAACAAGGTCAACTTCCAGAACATTTACAAGGAAAAATCGGAGTTTATGCTATTTTTGATGCCGATCAAGTCTTGCAATATGTAGGATATTCTCGCGATATTTATCTGAGTTTAAAACAGCATCTCGTTCGTCAACCTCAAGGCTGTTATTGGGTAAAAGTTCAAACAATTGATCGTCCAAGTCGGACAATATTGGAAGAAATACGACAAGCTTGGATCGCTGAAAATGGTTCAGTTCCGGTTGGAAATGGAGAACAAACCGAACAGTGGAATCAACCCATTAATGTTAAACCTTTGATGAATGAGGAAGAAAATCAAACCTATCATAATCTCGATGACATTGACCAAGAAAAGCATTTAAAAAAAGTTTCCAGACGAATTGAATCTCAAATCTTAGAACAACTAAAAGAACGGGGTTTACAAGCAGAAATTCGCTTTAATCCTAAACTTAAAACAAGTGGTTTGTTAGATTTAAAATAAACTTAAATAAAATTTAAAAATATGGGATTTCAACTCAGTAACGTTATTCCTTGGGGACGTAGTTTTGAAGATTATCTAGAAATGTTTGCCTTGACTCCCGAGGATTTAGAATGTTCAATGTTAGACTGTGCGGGTGGCCCTGCTAGCTTCAATGTAGAAATGAAACGGCTAGGATATCGAGTTATTTCTTGTGATCCGGTTTATCAATTTTCGGCTTCTCAAATTAACCAGCGAATTCAAGAAACTTACTCAACAGTTGTCGAACAACTGCGTCAAAACCAAAATGATTATGTTTGGAATGATATCAAGTCTCCCCAACAGTTAGGACAGTTAAGAATGGAGGCTATGCAACGATTTTTAGAAGATTTTCCTCTGGGAAAAGCAGAAGAACGATATGTGACGGCTGAGTTACCCAAATTACCCTTTAATTCTCAACAGTTTGATCTCGCCTTGAATAGTCATTTACTATTTAGCTATTCTCAACATTTATCAGAAGATTTTCATCTCAAATCTGTGTTAGAATTGTGTAGAGTCGCACGAGAAGTTAGAATTTTCCCTGTGTTAGAACTGAGTGGAAATCTCTCGCCTTTTTTGACTCCTGTAATTAGTCATTTACAGCAGCAAGGATGGACGGTTGAAATTGAACCTGTTGCTTATGAATTTCAAAAAGGTGGAAATCAAATGTTGAGAATCTTTAAACCAACAATCAATTAAGGGTTTTATTGTTTTTTGAGTAACCAATAGGTCTTCATTTTACCTTTCCCTTTGATCTCAACTAGACCCCGTTTTTCCAAGTAATATTTATCCTTTAACCGTTCATAAGTGGCTTCGGTAACTTGAATACGTCCAGGTGATCCAGAAGACTCCATTCGGGAAGCAATATTAACTGCATCTCCCCAAAGATCATAAATAAATTTTTTAATTCCAATTACACCTGCAACAACCGAACCTGTGTTAATTCCGATCCGAATTTTAAAGTTTTCGAGTCCATCTATTCCTAAACTTGAAGTGGTTTGAAAGCGATTCATTTCGGCTTGCATTTCTAACGCCATATCTGCAATAGCTTCAGCATGATTCGCTTGGGGTAAAGGTAATCCTCCGACAACCATATAAGCATCACCAATTGTTTTGATTTTCTCTAACTTATATTTGTCCGCCAATCGATCAAAAATAGAAAAAACTTCATTGAGTAAACTCACCAATTCTATCGGGGGAATTCGTGCAGATAAAGGCGTAAACCCGACAATATCTGCAAATAAAATTGTCACTTCTTCGATAGCAGAAGCAATCGCTTTTTGGTCTTTTTTGAGCTTTTCAGCAATCGCTTTTGGTAAAATATTCAGTAAAAGCTGTTCAGATCGTTCTTTTTCTTGACGGAGTTCAGCAGTCCGTTCTTCTACTCGTTGTTCTAAGGTAATAAAAGACTCCTGTAATTGTTGGGTCATCGTATTAAAAGAAA
This sequence comes from uncultured Lyngbya sp., assembly GCA_964571155.1. Taxonomy (GTDB): domain Bacteria; phylum Cyanobacteriota; class Cyanobacteriia; order Cyanobacteriales; family Microcoleaceae; genus Capilliphycus. The sequence goes on from CAZNCM010000122.1 coordinate 5,372, forward strand.
CTGCTAAAATCCCTAATTCTTCGATAGATTCAATCGTTACTTTTTGATGAAGTTCACTACTGGCTTTTGCTGATTTTGCACCCCTCGCAATGGCTTGACTGGCTTCACTCAGTCTTAAAATTGGTTTAGCGATCCAACGAGTCGTTACAATTCCAAATCCAGTCGCTAAAATTAAAGCAGCAATACAAAGTAAAATAGTAAGGCGAGTATTTGCATTAATTTGTTGCATAAAATCTGATTCTGGAACAACCATTACAATCAGCCAATCAATTCCTCTAGAATCAGAAAGCGGAGTCACTTGTAAAAATTCTCGCCGTCCATTCAGTTGAAAAGTCAGTTGAGTTTGAGTCTGAATATTCTCTAAACTGCCAAAATATTCGATCAAGTATTCAGCCGTTGCATGAGTTAATAAATTTCGACTATCAACTGCTTTGAGTCGTTGAGGTTCGGAGTCTTTTGAAATCACAGTAAAAGTATCTTCTAAGGTCGAAGTTGCAACTAAAACCCCGTTCCGTTCCATCACAAACGTTTGTCCTGTTTTGCCAATTTTTAAACGACTCAAAAATTCACTAATTCGTTCTAAAGTTAAGTCAGTGCTAGCAACGCCTAAAAGATTTCCCTGTTGATCATAAATGGGTTGATTTGCAGAAACCACTAAAGCTTTAGATCCAAAGTAAGCATAAATTTCACTCCAAACCTGTTGTTTAGAATAAGTAGCAGCCTGATACCAAGGTCGATTTCTCGGATCATAGTTGTCTTGTTCACTGACTAATTCTGTCCGATTTCCTTGACTATCTGCTAGCCATTTTTGTAGTTTTTGATCGGTGTTTTCTGTTAAAATATCAAATTCTATTGAGCCATCATCATAACGATTTGCACCGACATATTCACCCTTGCTAGTGCCAATCCCAATATAACTTGCCGTCGGAAATTGCTGCATTTGGTTCCATAGATAACCTTCTAGACGGTCAACCTGGTCTAAGTTAATTAAATCTTGACGAATCGCATCAACATTAATTTTATTAATTAAATGTGGCATTTCTAGATAAGTATTTAGTTCTTGTTGAATCCGATGATTGAGTTCAACTTGTAACTGAGTTGCCAAATCGTTAACAGCACTTGATCCATTTCTAAATGAAAGCCACCCCGTTAACCCGACTGCGGCAAAAATTTGGATTAAGAAGGGAACAACCAGTACAAAACGCAGAGGTAATTTAGGTATACCATTGGCAAATTGACGAAGAATGAGCTTGGATGGCATAGGTGAATGTTTTGGAGTTGTCAATTTATAACCAGTATTTCGATGTTGGCTAGAGTCAAAATTCGCCTCTGGTGAATTTTGTGAACATTGTTGGAATATCAAGACATATCAAAAATTAGTCTATCTATTTTACTGTATCGAAATTTTAATCGTTGCGTGTCACTCACCTGGACAGTCTGAAAACTGGATGGGTCTAAGAGAGTTGAGTAGAGTAATTCACAAAAAAATGGATGATTTTAATTTTATCTCTCCCTAAAAATTGTCCACATCTTTAATTTGAGATCTGACCGGATCAATGGATTGTCTTTTAAGAAATTTTGTTTTTTTTGGGAGTTTGTATCGATTTAGAAGCTTGATTAAATTCTAAATTTAGTGTTATAACGAGTGATAACTGCTCACTACAGATAGATTAATACAGTCAATATTTTTAATATCTTTGAGGTGGATATCCCCCTGATGTATCTATATCTTGATGGGTCACTCCCCACTTCCCAAAACGGGAAAACCTGATAGAAAATAAAGTGCAGAACCGAAAACTTTTTTGGTTTTTGCTAAGAGTTTAGTCGAAAGCAAGAATAACCCGCAATGAGAATACCAAACAATTTTTTTTAATACAAGCGGGTTATTGCAACCACCCATATTTAATCCTCAAACTGGGTTAAATATCCTTCGCATTTTGTAGAGATCAGGGTTCATCCATGAAAAACACAGTTCTATTCAGCTCATTAATTTTGTCGGCAAGCTTGACACTGAGTCAGGCTGTAAGTTGGAGTAGCAATTCTCAGCGCTTCTCTCTCAATCAACTGACCTCAAACGGTGAGATTATTGTCTATGAAGCAACAGATGAAGATGGTAATCGTGAGGATGTCAAAACAAAGCAAAGCAGTTAGTCACACCATTTATTTTCTCTGCCTATCATTAATTCACTCGTCAAAAATGATGCAACCCAGTCAGTCGTGATCAAAACGAAACATAAAATCTGGGGTGATTAACTTCACTTGTTGCTGCTGTGCTGCTAATCTGACGAAAAGAACGTTAATGTGTCTCAAAAGGCGTGAAATTATTGTGTTTGAGTAACGGTCATGGGGAGGATGCGATTGCCGTTCGCATTTTACAACAATTACAGCGTCTTCCAAACCCTCCCCAGTTCGCTGCTTTACCCTTAGTTGGAGATGGAATTGCTTATCATCAACTGGAAAATGTGACAATTGCCGGACCGGTTCAGCAAATGCCTTCTGGGGGTTTTATTTATATGGATGGCAGACAATTGTTGCGAGATGTACAGGGGGGTTTGTTGCAGCTAACCCACATTCAATTTAAAATAATTCGGAATTGGGCAAAACAAGGTGCATTTATACTCGCAGTTGGGGATATTGTCCCACTCCTATTTGCCAGGCTGAGTGGTGCCGATTATGCTTTTGTCGGTACTGCTAAATCAGAATATTATCTGCGAGATGAACAAGGGCCTTTATCGCGTCAGTCTTGGATGCAGCGCTGGGAAGGGTGGTCTGGTTCGGTTTATTTGCCTTGGGAACGTTGGTTAATGAGTCATCCTCACTGCAAAGCCGTTTTTCCCCGAGATCGTTTGACGACTGAAACCCTCTTAAAATGGTCAATTCCGGCTTATGACTTGGGAAACCCGATGATGGATGATTTGCAACCTCAGACCCCTCCTATTTCTAAAAGTAACGAAACGCTGACCATCGCCCTTTTACCTGGTTCTCGCCCTCCAGAAGCCTATGAAAATTGGCAACGGATCACAGAAGCTGTCACTGAGTTAGTCGAAGCTTTTTCTGGGGGCAAAGACCGACAACAGCCCGCAAATTTGGTCTTTTTAGCGGCGATCGCTCCTTCTTTGAAGAATACCCCATTTGGTGAGGGTTTGAGCGGTTTGGGGTGGAAAAAAACGGGTTTACAGAGCGATTTAGAGGTCGAATATACCCGGAAAAATGCGACAATGATTTTAACGCAACGCTTTAGTGATTGTTTGCATCAAGCAGACTTAGCGATCGCGATGGCAGGAACCGCCACCGAACAGTTTGTGGGGTTGGGAAAACCAGCGATCGCCCTAGAAGGTCAAGGCCCCCAATTCACCCCCAGATTTGCAGAAGCCCAAAGTCGTCTACTCGGGCCTTCATTAATTTTAGTTAAACATCCGAGCGATATTCCTCATACTGTGCGATCGCTATTAAGCGATCAAAATCGGTTAAAATTAATTGCAGAAAATGGTCAAAAACGAATGGGACAACCCGGAGCCGCTAACCGGATTGCCCAATGTTTAATGAAACAGTTAAATGAATTTGCTTAAATTAACCGTGCCGCTTTTGATGCCATTGCCAAGCATGAGAAATAATCGTATTCAAGTCAGAATATTGAGGATTCCATCCTAAAATCTGACGTGCCTTTTCCCCACTTCCGACTAAAGCCGGAGGATCTCCAGGGCGGCGATCGCATTCAACCGCAGTAATATCCCGTCCTGTGACCTGACGAGCCGTTTCAATCACCTCTTTAACTGAAAATCCATTACCATTTCCGAGGTTAAAGACATCAGTTTTTCCACCTTTGATTAAATATTCTAGACCTAAAACATGAGCGATCGCCAAGTCGTTAACATGAATATAATCTCGGACACAAGTTCCATCAGGAGTTGGATAATCAGTCCCAAAAATCGATAGAGACTCTCGTTTACCCAAAGCCGCGAATAAAGTCAGAGGAATCAAATGAGTTTCGGGATTATGATCTTCTCCCAAAGCCCCCTCTGGGTCGGCTCCAGCCGCGTTAAAATAGCGGAACCAAACCGATTTAAAATCATAAGCCTGATCAAAATCTGATAAAATCTTTTCGACCATTAACTTACTCATCCCATAAGGATTAATCGGATTTTGGGGATGATCTTCAGGAATGGGAACTTGTTGAGGAATACCGTAAGTTGCACAAGTTGAAGAAAAAACAAACTTATTAATAGATGCGTCTTTCATCGCTTCTAACAGCGTCAGCGTTCCGACAACATTATTGCGATAATACTTATCAGGATTCGATACAGATTCACCGACATAAGCATAAGCTGCGAAGTGCATCACCGCATCAATTTGACGCATCGAAAATAAATTATCCAGCAGTTGGCGATCATTAGTATCTCCAACAATCAATTCTACTTTGAGAACTTGTTCAACGATATCGCGATGACCGTAAACTAAGTTATCTAAAATAACAACCTCATAACCCGAACGTTGCAGAGCTAAAACCGCATGAGAACCGATATATCCGGCTCCGCCCGTTACCAGAACTGTTGGCTTGATTTGAGACACGTTAAATCCTAACTCCTATTTGAGCCGAACTAAAGTTTTATTTTTCTGTTCGTCAGCCTTCCCAAACTCCTTACAACGAAGCGAGATCTGACCCCCTGAAATCAATCGTCCAATGTCTGAGCTGAAATATCTACCGCTTTAATATCAATGGTTCCTGGCGGAGTTAAGCGACTAAAATGACCCTGTTCAACTTGAAGTGGCTCACCACAATTAGGACATTGGCACTGAGTTTGATTGAGTGCAGTAAATTCAAAGCCACAAACTGGGCATTCATCTTGGATGATATTGCGGCTCAACCACCACTGCGCCCCAACGAACAAAACAATCGGAAGCAGTAGTAAAATCCCGATCAAGATAATAATCGAATTAATCAGCCACCCCAAACCAATCGAGGTGAGCAACCATAACACTGCCAGGATAATCAGCCAGTTGCTTACCTTAGAAAAATTAAATTTGAGGATTTTAGGCCGTTCCTGGTTCACAGCGATCTCCTTAAGCGTTCACCGATGAGTAATCATTCCTTTGTTCTATGATACTACCGACAAATGCAGTAGTTTTTGTAGTTGCACCCGAAAAGCATCTTGACCAAACTGATCTAAACTCTGTTGTCGTAACCATTGACCTTGACAACGTTGGTCGTTTCCTTGCAAAATTTCGATACAAGCTTTAGCGACTGCATCAGGATCTCGATGAGGCACTTGCCACCCTAACTTTCCATCTTGCACGGGATCAGCTGAACCATCCGCATTACCAGACAAAACGGGAATACCACAAGCCATAGCTTCTAAGTACACGATACCAAATCCTTCCTGCGATGGCATGATATAGGCATCGGCAACGCGATAATGATCGACTAAATCTTCTGTCGGAACAAATCCAGCAAAGATGACTTGATTGGCAACGCCTAATTCTTGGGCTAAATTGGCTAAACGGGGTTGGTCGTCTCCCCGTCCGATGACTAAATATTTAACATTAGGAATGGTTTGGGAAATTTGGGGTAAGGCTCTAATCGTGACATCAACGCCTTTGTAGATATCACCAGACCATAAACGCGCCACAGTCATTAAAACTTTAGCATTGTGTAAGTCGTATCGATCAATCAGGTGTTGGGGTTTTGGGCCGGGAGTAAAGCGATTTCCATCCACCATACAGGGTAACAGCCGAAATTTTTCTGGGTTTAACTGATTGGCTTGGCAGGCTTGATCTCGACTATAACGGCTAATGGTCCAAATTTGATCGGCTTTTTGCAGAGCGTTACGATATTTTGTAGGTAGGGGTTCCCAGACTTCTTTTCCATAGGTGAGTACGGTATAGGGGACTCCAAACGGTTGACAGGTGACTTGGACTAAACGGGCTAAATTGATGTGACCGCAAAACACCCGTTGAGGACGGTTTGTTAGTAAACATCTCAGTAGGGTGAAAGCCAGTCGAATGCGTCCTAAAGTGGGCGGTTTGGTTTGGAGATAATCAAACTTAATGGCGCTGTTCTCGTAAGGGTTCGGACATCCAGGAGCATCTCGCAACAGTAAGATTTCACTTTGGAAGTCTGTTGGGGAGTGAAACTTTGCTCCGGGATCGATCAAATCTAAATAAGCATCTAAAATATCTTTAACATAAGACTGAATGCCTCCCTCACAGGAGAAAATCTCCAAGAAGCACCATAAGAACCGGGGATTGAGATCTGTTTTCTTATCCAAGTTTTTGAATTAATCTAACGAATACTACTCTTTTTTACTCTATTACAGCAAATCTTGAGTTGATTGGCATCAAAAAGAAAACAAAAATAATGATACCTGTGAAAGTTTCAGTGATAGACTCTAGTACAGCCTACATAGAAACCCACAGGTATCTAATTGGTTAGAAAATGCCGAGAGTTTGAAAGTTTAGAACAAACCTTAGAATAAGCCCAAGGTCAGAGACGTATCAATCGGCAAAGTTGCTCCGATACCCAACCAAAGGGTTGCGAATGTTCCAAACAAGAAAATAGCAGTCGCTACAGGACGACGGAAGGGGTTTTGGAACTTGTTGACGTTTTCAATGAAAGGAACAAGAATCAAACCCAGAGGAATTGCAGACATTAGGGTAATGCCTAACAATTTGTTGGGAACCACTCGCAGCATTTGGAACGAAGGCCACAAAT
>CAZNCM010000122.1:12090-12306 GCA_964571155.1 uncultured Lyngbya sp.
CCAACGGAGTTGCAAACGGATCAGCCGGTTCGCCTACCATTGCTGGGTCTAGTACCGCTAATCCAACAACCAGAGCAAAAGTCCCTAAAATTACCACGGGGAAAATATACAGCAGGTCATTCGGCCATGCAGGTTCACCGTAGTAGTTATGGCCCATGCCCTGGGCAAGTTTGGCGCGTAATACGGGATCACTAAGATCCGGTTTCTTTAATGTTG
>CAZNCM010000122.1:12389-15004 GCA_964571155.1 uncultured Lyngbya sp.
AGTCTCCTTTTTTAAGTCTTACAGTCGTTAATGGTTCTAATTATGGTTTTCCAAGATGCTGATTAACGTAGTCAAAGCTACTTAAATTCGCCTTACAAGGGACCAGAGATACCTTGCTTACGAATCATCAAGAAGTGCATCAGCATGAATACAGCAATCAGCCAGGGTAATACAAAAGTATGTAAGGTGTAGAAGCGGCTTAAAGTCGATTGTCCAACAGCTGCACCGCCTCGCATTAGCTCAACCAAAGTTGAACCAACCACGGGAATAGCTTCGGGAACACCAGACACGATTTTCACCGCCCAATATCCCACTTGATCCCAAGGCAGAGAGTATCCAGTGACCCCAAAGGAAACAGTGATTACCGCTAAAACCACACCCGTTACCCAAGTCAGTTCACGAGGCTTTTTGAAGCCACCAGTGAGGTAAACTCGGAAAACGTGCAGAATCATCATCAATACCATCATACTGGCAGACCAGCGGTGGATGGAGCGAATCAGCCAACCAAAGTTGACTTCCGTCATAATGTACTGTACAGACGCAAAAGCTTCAGTAACGGTGGGTCTGTAGTAAAACGTCATCGCAAATCCAGTCGCAAACTGAATCAAGAAGCAAACCAGCGTGATTCCACCCAAACAATAGAAAATATTGACATGGGGAGGAACGTACTTGGTGGTAATATCATCTGCGATCGCTTGGACTTCGAGACGTTCGTTGAACCACTGAAATGCTTTTGATTCTTCTATTTCCTTTGAAAACATGAAACTAGAATTCCTAAAAATGAATTGCGGTCTGGGTTGGGGTGTTCATATCCTTCTAAAGCCTACTCCCAGAGAGGCTAAGGATTTTTTTCGGCACGAATGTAAATCAATTAAAGCTTTAAGCTTGTTTCGATCTAGCTGTGCTATCAAACAGTTGACTCTCGATTCGTTTAGATCTTCTAAGTTAGCATGGAGACTACTAAATCTCAGAATTAGAGGAGTCATCTTTAGTTTACAAGAGGGAGTGAGACAATGGTACAACTCTCTTAAGCTGGCAAGTCGATTGCTCTAAACTCTGTTGCCCATCATTCAAAAATGTAACATAACTTTAACTATAATTTCACAAAACCTTGGGGAATCAAGCGGTCTTCATCTGGGGGTTGATGACGATCTGCCAATCGGTACGTCATTCAGCCTGTATAAATTGAGCCGTTTGTCCCCGAAATCAAAAACAGCTTGCTCAAAACGTTAGGAAAACCTTAAAGTTCGGGAATATGCACAAAAGAGTTTTTCAGATTGTACTGGCGATTATTCTACAACTGACCCTGATCCTCGGTGGATGGACAGCTCCGGCAATGGCAATTACAGAGGAACAACAGCTTGTCAGTGAAACCTGGCGTATTGTCAACCGAGCCTATTTGGATGAAACGTTTAACCATCAAAACTGGTGGTTCATTCGGGAAAAAGCGATTCGCCAAAACTTAAAAAACCGTGAAGAAACCTATAGCGCGATCGAGACAATGCTCGCGAGCTTGGATGATCCCTTTACTCGCTTGCTCAAACCTAATCAGTATCGGAGTTTGCAGGTGAGTACCTCCGGAGAACTGACGGGTGTGGGATTGCAAATTGCCCTTGATGCTGAAACCGGACAGCTAACGGTTGTCGCGCCGATTGATGGTTCTCCTGCGGCTGAAGTCGGGATTCAACCTCGCGATCGCATTCTCAAAATTGATCAATTCTCCACCGATGAACTGACTCTCGATGAAGCTGCAACTCATATGCGAGGGCCAATCGGTTCGACGGTAACGCTCACGGTTCAGCGATCTGATACAAAAGAAATTGAGGAGATTGAACTGGTTCGCGATCGCATTGCTATAAATCCAGTGTTTGCTCAACTGCGATCCGAGTCATCTGTAGCACCCATTGGTTATATTCGCCTCAGTCAGTTTAGTGCCAATGCAACTGAAGAAGTCGCCAACGCTATTCAAACCCTCGACAAGCAAGGGGCGAAAGCTTATATTCTTGATCTGCGAAACAATCCGGGTGGACTCTTACAAGCGGGTGTAGAAATTGCTCGACTGTGGTTAAATGAAGGAACGGTTGTCTATACCGTTAATCGTCAGGGAGTTTTAGGAAGTTTTGATGTAGTGGATTCTGCCTTAACCCAAGCTCCACTGGTAGTATTAGTCAATCAAGGAACAGCCAGTGCCAGTGAAATTTTAGCCGGAGCATTACAGGACAACCTTCGCGCTCAACTGGTGGGAGAAAAAACGTTTGGTAAAGGCTTAATTCAGTCGTTATTCGATTTGTCGGATGGTTCAGGATTGGCAGTCACGGTTGCTAAGTACGAAACCCCCAATCATCACGATATTAATAAACTCGGGATTCAACCCGATAAAATCGTTCCCACGAAAGCTTTAACCCGAAAGCAAATCGCCACTGACGCTGATCCTCAGTATCAAGCTGCTGTTGAATTGCTCCAGTCTGAGTTTGCTTTAGCAGACGCGGCTTAGGCGGATTTGAGTCAGGAGGGGGGAGCAGGGCCGCGAGCGCTCGTCGGACTAAAATTTGATTTGTGGGGGGAGGTGGGGAAGTGGGGAGGTAGGGAGGTAGGGAGGTAGGGAGGATTTTTAT
>CAZNCM010000123.1:0-802 GCA_964571155.1 uncultured Lyngbya sp.
TCTGTTTTTTGATTTTTTACTCGAACTGCGGTTGCTTTTCCGTTTTCGGTTTCTATTGCTTCAACAGTATGGCGCATTAACAGTTTACCACCATCTCGTTCTAAAGCTTCAACTAAGCGATCGCTTAAGACTTGCATACTCCCTTGTAAATGATACAATCCTTGGGGTTCAGTCGAAACTCCTAAAGCGGTTGCTGCGTACAATAACGCCGTTTCTTCCGTATCAACTTGTGAATAGAGTTTTAGTTGTAAATCTAAAAAGGTTTTTAACCGTAAATGGTCATCTAACTTGAACAACCGCAACGCATCGGCTACGGTCATAAACGTAAACGGAAATGTGATCGCCGTATCGGGACGAAGTGCTTTTATCAGTTGCCAAATATCCCAAATATTGCGGGGCGGTAAAACTGGATCTCGCCCTTGAAACCGCCAACTGGCTTGAAATAATCGGTTCATTAATAACCAAAAAGGTTCGCTACCCGGAAACTGTTTTTGTCGTTCTATTTCCCATTTTTCCGGATCTCGCCAAACACTAATGGGTGAGGCTTCATTGGGGAGAAATACCGCACAAGCCGGATCGCAAGGTGTGGCTTTGGGGAGTTCAATATTAAGTTCAGAAAAAATTCGATGATGAATTCCTCCGGGTTCGAGTCCGGCGACCTGGGTAGCCCCCACATCAAACGTAAACCCCCGTCGTTTGAAGGTTGAGGCGCATCCTCCGGGGACGATAGCCTGGTCGAAGATGAGAACATCATAACCCCGATGGGCCAGTAACGCGCCTGCGGTGAGTCCCCCAATTCCGG
>CAZNCM010000123.1:812-14980 GCA_964571155.1 uncultured Lyngbya sp.
ACGATAACTCGCGGTTTTGAGTGATTTTTATGAACCGTTGACATGGATAAGCTTAATATTTCTTAACGTTTTCTATCATAATTCAAGTTTCGCGATCGCGCAGAAATTGCACCAGACGAGACTCGACTGCTAAACTAACAATTATTCGGTGTTTTTATAACCCCTATTGTTTATGTCTGTAGCGAAAGATTTGGAAGCTTGGCAAACTCAAAACTTTGAGGAAATTGAAGTTCCTCCGAGTGATTTGTACAGTGAGGAACCGCCCTTGGAAAGTTATCTGCATCTCAAACAAATTTTGTTACTCTTATCGGGTTTGGAATGGTTTTGGCGAGATAGGGATGATTTTTTTGCAGCCGGAAATCTAACAATTTATTATAGTCCCCGTCAGATTAAAACTCAAGATTTTAGAGGGCCTGATTTTTTTGTGGTGTTGGGAACTGAACGCAAACCCCGGAAAAGTTGGGTGGTTTGGGGTGAAGAAGGGAAGTATCCTAATATTATTATTGAATTGCTTTCCGACTCAACAGCCAAGACAGATAGAGGGGAGAAAAAGTTAATTTATCAGAATACCTTTCGCACGCCGGACTATTTTTGGTTTGATCCCCATACGTTGGAGTTTAAAGGCTTTCATTTGGTTGATGGAGAATATCAAGACTTACAATTGAATGAAAAAGGTTTGCTTTGGAGTCAACAACTTCAACTTTGTTTGGGGGTTGATCGGGAACAATTGCGGTTTTTTACGCCGGAAGGGGAATTAATTTTAACGCCCGAAGAAACAGCGAAAGCAAATCAAGAACAATTAGAAATGGAACGACAACAATTAGAAATAGAACGACAAAGAAATGAAAAGTTAGCTGCAAAGTTGCGAGAGTTAAATATCGATCCAGAGAGTCTATAGTAATTTTGTTTTGGCTATCACTTCAGGTTCAGTCAAGGGAAAAACGACCTTTTCTAGCCTGAAGCCAGCTTTGTCAATCAAACGGTGTTAATTCCGGTAAATATTGATCAGTATTATTTCCCGAATAAATATTCCAACCGCCTCTAGTACAAGCTATAATGAATGTTAAATTGAGATCGATCTCACCGTTCATAAAGTATACTAAATTATGAGCAAATTGGTTTAACAACGCTGGATTCAACAACATTACACTGAGAGTAAATTAATCTAGCCGAAAGCGGTAATCGCGATCGTAGAGTAAAAGGATGATTTGATTAAATTGTTCTGTTAATTGTGAATAATGTCTCAAACTGTGCTGAAGATTAAAGGCAAGCATCTTAAGATGGAAAGTGAAAAAACAACGTGGGATGGTAGCCAATGACCTCAATTTTAATAAAACCCTCTTCTCGTCCGATCAATGCACCAACGGTACATCGGCTCCCCAACGGTCTCACGATTGTAGCAGAACAGTTACCCGTCGAGGCGGTGAACCTAAATGTGTGGTTGAATGTCGGTTCGGCGAATGAACCGGATAATATTAACGGAATGGCTCACTTTCTCGAACATATGGTGTTTAAAGGCACACCCCAACTCGAAATGGGAGAGTTTGAGCGACTGATCGAACAACGGGGGGCTGTCACCAATGCAGCAACCAGCCAAGACTATACTCACTATTACATCACAACCGCACCTCACGACTTTGCGGAGTTAGCCCCGCTACAACTCGATGTTGTGTTTAATGCCAGTATTCCCCATGATGCCTTTGAACGGGAACGGTTTGTTGTACTCGAAGAAATTCGTCGTTCTGAGGATAATCCTAGTCGTCGTTCTTTCCGACGTTCGATGGAAATGGCGTTTGAACGACTTCCCTACCGACGTCCGGTATTAGGGCCATCTGAAGTGATTGAACAAGTCACTTCTCAACAAATGCGAGAGTTTCATCGCACCCACTACCAACCCCGTTCAACAACAGTCGCCGTTGTCGGAAATTTACCTGCGGAGAGGTTGATTGAAATTGTTGAAAATTCGATTAATGAGATCAATCCTCAACCCACCGAAGCAACTGTTGAACCCTTGAGCGCTAACTTAACTCCAGAAGACTGTTTTGATACCATTGTCCGACAGGAAATGGTTGATGAAAGCTTACAACAAGCAAGGCTGGTGATGATTTGGCGAACTCCGGGATTAAATCAACTCGATGAAACCTATGCGCTGGATATCCTCGCCACCATTTTAGGTCAAGGACGAACTGCTCGTTTAGTTCAAGATTTGCGGGAAAACCGAGGCTTGGTTTCCTCGATTTCCATCAGTAACATGACTCAACGCCTACAGGGAGTCTTTTATATTTCCGCTCGGCTTCCCGTGGAAAATTTAGCCGAAGTAGAAGCCGCTATTGTCCAACACATGGAACGGATACAAACTGAGTTAATCTCAGAGGCGGAAATTGCCCGCATTCGCACTCAAGTCGCAAATCGTTATATCTTTGGGAATGAGACCCCGAGCGATCGCGCTGGATTATATGGTTATTATCAATCTGTCGTCGGAGATTTGACCGTAGCCTTTAACTATCCGGCTCGTATTCAAGCGATCAATGCTGAAGATCTACGCTTTGCTGCTCAAAAATACCTATCAACAAAAGCGTATGGTGTCACCCATCTTAAACCGCTCACAGCCTAATTTGAGAAATTGGAGTTAGAATTGACTCCCGTTGTCGAGACAATTAAAGTTGATCGAGACATCGTAGCCCAGTTATTGTAAAAACTGGAGAACAGCTTTTCTCCAGATCCTAAATTTAATCTCCCGATAAGAGATCGCAACTCATGACTAGGACAGCTCAATCACCCTACACCAACGAACAAACCACTGCATGGTTACGTGGATTATTAACTCTGGCTTTGGCAGATGGACAATTTGATGCAGAAGAACAAGAGCTGATTGTTTCTCTGACCCATGAACAGTTGGGGACAGATACAGATGTATCGACCCTCGAACCCATTTCACCCCAGGAGTTAGCCGCCTATTTGGGAAAAGGAACTGAAATGGCAGAAAACTTCCTCAGAACTGCCGTAATGGTTGCTTTAGCCGATGGGATTTATTCCGTGTGTGAGGATGACCTCATGCACCAGTTTTGTCAGGCTTTAGAACTTGATGATCAGGTTTTGAAGTCTCTACGGCATACTTTAGAGGATCTTGAGGCTAAACAAGCTCAAAGCGCTCAGGGTGGAATCGTTAAACCTCCCGAAGGACATCAGCTTAATGTCTTACATCCGGTTAAACATTGGTTGGATGACTGGGAGGTTCACGATCCCAAAGTGGCTCGTTTTATCTGCAAGATGATTCCTCCTCAATGTCCCTTTGAACGGGATGTGACTTTATTTGGTCGCAAGATTGTTCATATTCCGCCCATGTGTAAAGTTAACCCTCTCTATGAACAGCTTGTCGGTTTGCGTTTTCGGGCGCTTTCCTATTTGGCCGATGATTGCGAGGAAGATGTCTCGAAGTATATTTAGAAGCAAAATTCAGCTTCTGTATTGATGTCCGAGAATGTTAACAACCTGGAATTTTAGGAAAATTGAGGCGTTTTCTCAATGGAGATCTACTCAAGCGATCAGAGAATTTGATTTTTTGTCCGTGTGTGATTTCTCAACTTTTGAGATGAATGCCTCAATTTTCTGGGCTAATTATTGTTTTTTATTGCAATCATTCGCTCAACATTATTCTTCTTAAAAACGAAATAAAGTCTACAGTCTTAGTCCCACAATTGTCACTTCAAAACAAGTAACTTGTGGGACATTTTACATTTAATTTTTATCTAATCTTTAACTACTCTTAACCGATTTAGAGTTTAAAGATGAGTCGCAGAATTTTTGGATTGAACGAAATATTTAATTAAGCCATAACTTATATTATAACCAATATCAGTCGCCTATAAAGATTAATTTTTTTTAAGACTCACATCATTCGGCTTAATCTTTCAGGGTTAATTTTCTGAACTCGCCTTGATTTGTCAAGCCTTTTGAACTCAAAATCAACCGTTAAATGATTAAATATTTAAAATGTTTTTTATTAAGTTATAGTTTATTTGTATGAATTTAAAGCTTAGATAAGCAAATCTTAATTTTTTATTAAAAATTTTAAAAAGACAAAGTTAATAATTGCTAACTTTTCTAAGATCAACAGCAAAGCCAAAAAGACCTTTACCCTATATGGAGAGAGGGATTCAACATTATTTTGTTCTATTTTAGATTGGTCATCAAACAGTTTAAGATTAGCGAGACGATCAAAAATATATATTTTGATTGTTTTCAAGTTCTGTGGTTGAATGAAAGGTGTCTTCAGGTTTGCTGCTGTCAACTCACTTCTAAAAACCTGGAGTGAAGCCAAGCTCAGACCAACACCATTAACCAGATGGCAGTAGCATAAAACTGGAAACTTATTCTTCATTAAGTAAGAATTTGGACGAGTGAGGCTTCTTCCGTGAAAGAAAGAAAGTATAATTACATAAATAGCAATGCAAACTGAATACAAAACGCCTGCTCAACAACAAGACTACGGTTCCGACCCCATTGCGGTTCGGGACACTGCTAACTATCAGCGTGAATATATTCAGGATTTTGTTGGCAAATGGGATCAACTGATCAGTTGGGAAGCCCGAGCCAAAAGTGAAGGAAACTTCTTTATTGATATTCTCAAAGAACATGGCGCTCGTAAAATCCTAGATGTCGCCACCGGAACCGGATTTCACTCCATTCGTTTACGCGAAGCTGGCTTTGAAGTCGTCAGCGCCGATGGCAGTCCTGAAATGCTGTCAAGGGCTTTTGAAAATGGTCGCGATCATGGACTAATTTTACGCACCGTTCAAGCCGACTGGCGTTGGCTCAACCGTGATATTCATGGTAAATTTGATGCAGTTATTTGTTTGGGAAACTCTTTTACTCATCTATTTTCTGAACGCGATCGCCGTAAAGCCCTAGCAGAATTTTATGCGGCGTTACGCCATGATGGTCTGCTGATTTTGGATCAACGCAACTATGATGGAATCCTCGATAGCGGCTTTTCTTCTAAGCATATTTATTACTACTGCGGAGAAAATGTTAAAGCAGAACCCGAACACGTCGATGACGGTTTAGCTCGTTTTCGCTATGAGTTTCCCGACAAATCCGTTTTTCACCTAAATATGTATCCCTTACGGAAAGATTACACCCGTAAGCTGATGCAGGATGTTGGTTTTCAACGCATCAAAACCTATGGTGACTTCCAAGAAACCCATCACCAAAATGATCCAGACTTCTTTATTCATGTTGCTGAGAAGCAATACGAAACTGAAGAACAAGGAACCCGAAAAATGACATATTCAAACACAGTTGACACTGCTCGCAACTACTACAACAGTGACAGTGCAGATGCTTTTTATGCCAGCATTTGGGGGGGAGAAGATATCCATGTTGGGATTTACAAAACCGAAAATGAACCTGTTTTTGATGCCAGTCGCCGCACGGTAGAAGAGATTGCTTCTCGTCTCAAACTCAATGAAAATAGTCGAGTTTTAGATATTGGCGCAGGTTATGGCGGAGCCGCTCGTTATCTTGTCGAAAAGTTTGGCTGTCATGTCACTTGTGTGAATCTAAGTGAAGTTCAAAACGAACGCAATCGTCTGTTAAATCGAGAACAGGATGTTAGTTCAAAAATTGATGTTGTTGATGCCAGTTTTGAAGATCTTCCCTTAGATGATATTAGCTTTGATTTAGTCTGGTCACAAGATGCCATTCTACACAGTGGAAATCGGTCTTTAGTTTTTAAAGAAGTTTATCGAGTTCTCAAATCCGGTGGAGAGTTTATTTTCACTGATCCCATGCAAAGTGATGACTGTCCGGAAGGTGTACTGCAACCGGTTTATGATCGGATTCATTTAGATTCTTTGGGTTCAATTGAATTCTATCGGCAAGTCGCAAAATCCACAGGGCTTGAGGAAATCGAAGTGATCGATCTTTCTGAACAATTAGTCAATCATTACAGTCGAGTTCTCAAAGCGGTTGATGAAAATTATAAAGAAGCTGTAGAAAGCTGTGGTGAAGACTATATTGAACGTATGAAACTGGGTTTGAATCATTGGATTGAATCTGGAAAGAAAGGCTATCTCAGTTGGGCAATTTTGCATTTTCGCAAAAAATAGTTCTTCTGAAATGCACTCGGTATTGAACTGAAGATTAGATTAGATTTCTGTGGGAGAACCTTCTCCTACAGTTCTTATCTATGGGCAAAAATCAATAATCATGTATATCTTTTGATTCAGATGCTCAAAAAGCAGAACTTTCTAGGTGGCCGATTGACAGAAAGAAATGCTTTAATAGAACAGCCTGAGATTCTATTGAGTTCGCTATCAATAGGTTCTGGTGCTATACAGTTCTTTCTCCGGTAAGTAAACAATGTCTCGCTTCCAGATTCAAGAATACGCTTCCTTAAGTAGTCCTAAAGCCAAAGCCGTTTATGATGAAATTAGGACTGAATTGGGATTTGGAATCGTTCCCAATCTGTTTAAATCGATGGCAACCAATCCGGATTTTTTAGAAGCAAACTGGAAGAAATTTCGTTCAACAATTTTAGCTGGAGAAGTTCCCCGTATCCTCAAGGAAATGATTGGTGTGGCGATTTCTCAAGCCAATCAGAGTCAGTACGCCCTGAAGGTTCATTTACATAGTCTATCAACCCTGGGAATCAGTGAGGAAGTCTTGCAAACCCTGATTTCTGATTTTGATCATTGTCCCCTACCTCGACGAGAAAAAGTTGTAATTCGCTTCGGTTTACTCGCCGCGACAAAACCTCACGAAGTCAGTGATACAGATTATCAACAATTACGAGAAATTGGACTAGAGGAGTCCGAAATTTTTGAAATTGTAGCGACAGCGAACTTGTTTACTCAAATCAATCAGTATACCGATGCGATCGCATTGGAAATAGATGCCATTTAGTTGGGATCACAGGCTGAGAATGGCGAGGATCTCAAAGACGAGGAACCGGAAATAGAGTCAGTCACGATTCGACTTGCAAAAACTTTGTTACTATTTTGTCACAATAGGGGTAGCAGTACGAAACAGGATCGAGTTTGTACTGATTATTTCTACTTCCTCCCGAATGAGTCCCCAAGAATCAGATGTTTCTCACCTTCTAGCAAAAGCTCAAGCTCTTTCAAGTCGGATCGCGGCTGTCAATGAAATTGCTGTGGCGATTAATTGCTCTTTGGATCTCGATCAGATTTTACAGGTCGTTGGGAAAAAAGCCAAATGGTTGCTAGACTTTGAACATTTAAGTGTATACCTCTGTGGCGATCGCTCTGAACGATTTGTGACGTTATTTGGTTCTGCGGTTGAGTTGAGTTCGGACGCGCTCGATCCGACAACAGGTTTAATTGAGCAAGCCATTCAATCTGGAGAACCCCAACTGATTGATAAGAGTTTACCAGAATTTCTTTCTCATTATACCTCTTGTTTGATCATTCCTCTAGAAAATCAAAACCAAAAAATTGGTACAATTAATTTGGCGACGACACAAGAATCGGCTTATTCTATTGATGATATTCGCATTGTATACTTACTCGCGTTACAGTTAGCTTCGGCGATCACAAATGCTAAACGATTTGAGGAGTTAAAATTAGTCAATTCTCAACTCGAAAGTGAAAAGCAAAAATCCGATCAACTCTTATTAAATATTTTACCCCATGAAATCGCCGAAGAACTCAAGTCTTCGGGTCAGGTCAAACCCGTTCATTATGAATCAGCTTCGGTGCTATTTGCCGATTTAAAAGATTTTACTAAAGTTGCTGAATGTTTGACTCCAGAAGAACTATTTAACGAACTCAATGAATGTTTTTCTTATTTCGACTTATTAATAGAAAAGTATAATTTAGAAAAAATAAAAATGATTGGAGATAGTTATATGTGTGCCGGAGGTATTCCTAAAATTAATCAGACTCATGCCATTGATACAATCTTAGCCGCCTTAGAAATGCAAGCGTTTATGCGGTTTCGTAAATTTAACAAGATCGAAAATAATCAGCCTTATTGGAATTTGCGAATTGGCATTCATTCCGGCTCTTTAGTTGCAGGGGTGATTGGTTATAAAAAATTTGCCTATGATGTTTGGGGAGATACCGTTAATGTAGCGGCGCGAATGGAATCTTCTGGCATTCCCGGAAAAGTCAATATTTCAGGAGAAACTTATCATTTAATCCAAAATTTTTTTCAATGTGAATATCGCGGTAAAGTTGCAGCAAAAAACAAAGGCAAAGTGGATATGTATTTAATTAACAAAATTCATCCCCATCTTTCTCTCGATCCGGCGGGTTTTTTACCTAATCACAATTTTCTCAAACTCTATTTAAACTTAACCGATCCCACCTTAATGACTCTCCCTCCTTTTTGTACTTGGTTACTTGCACTCGAATAACTGAGATTAAGCTAAACTTTTTTTCTAAAAAACGGTTTAATTAATCAATTTCACGTTCTTATTAATAAAAATAATTCATCGTTTTAGTTTTGATTATTCAACACTCTAATTAATCGCTTAAATAGTACCCAAAAAAGGGGGAGAAGAAACTTCCCCATACTCCCCCTTATCCTTCAGGTTGATAACTCCCAAACCCTATACTGGTCATTTCCTGGGGTACCCAGTCCGTATCCATCGCTTCTGGAGGTGCAATATCGGCGCCCAAAACCACACCCATTTCACTAGAAGACTCTAAACCGGGCGTCGATGCGGCATCAGTATCCGACTGGTGTTGACGAGACTGAGGCCCATTTTCTTGCAGCAGTTTTTGCATTTCTGGGGGAATACTCGTTTCCGGTGCAGACTGTTGAGACAGCCAAGCAATTCCTCCGAGTGACCCCGCTAAAATCGCGGCATAACCCAGATAGAGATGAACCGAATTGAGATAAAAATTAGAATCAAGTTCAGCCTTTGACCAAGTGGGAACCAGATGTTGTAAGGGATCAGGGGTAGGAATTGAGGCTGCCATTGCCGTTCCATTCAGTCCCAAAGCATTCCCTAAACGACAAATAAATCCCCGCAGGTAAACATCTTCTGGGAGTTGGTCAATTTCACCCGTTTCCAACGCCCGCAGATGAGACAGAGGAACCAGGGTTTGACGGTGAAGCTGAGTTAAAGACACTGAAAGGGCTTCACGGGCTTGTCGCAACTCTTGACCCACCTGACGCAGACTCGCTTCCCGTTTTTGGATGGATTGGGCAGCTAACTCTGCTTTTGTGAGTCTTTTTTTGCGTTTTTTCGGTTTCTGAGTTGATGAATCCTCTGCTGAGTCTGAGTCAGAGGTTTGCGTCTCAGATGAAGTTTCATCCAATTGAGCCGTTACAGACAAGGATTGGACTTCTGGAGAAACCGCATCATTAACTGCTTCCCCCGAGGAGACAGCCGCAACTTCTAGCGTTGAGGAGACTTGTTCCTCGGAGTGAGAGGAAGAATTGACTCCAGAAGACCCATTAGAACTAGACCCATTGGAACTAGAGTTGTCTTTTGGAACAGTTTGTACTATAGTTTGAGACTGGTGAATTAATATTTGCTTAAGAGCCAGTTGAATCGCTTCCCGACCGACAGCCTTGATCAGGATCTCGCCCTTCGGGGCTGCATCTCCGAGAACCTTTTGCAGATTAGCAAGGGCAATCTGGTAGACTTGACTGTGGTGTAGTTCAGTTTCGATTTGACCTAAAAGCGATCTTAAGCGTTCTGGTGATACTTCAACAATGTTCGGCTCTACGAGGCCGACGCTAGCTAAGGAATTTAGTTCCATATTGAATAGTTTGTTGTTACTCAGTACAATACCATCTGAGTCACATCTTCTATTGCTTGCTCTTAATTCCGGATGAGGACACCACCATTATAAAAGAAATGGGGAGTCCCGGAGACAGAGAACAAAAAAAAATAGGGACGGTTAGCTCAGGATTCTTCACGTTGACTTGAAACTGATTTAAGTTTGTGAGCCTGAGCAAGTTTAGGCTGAACAATCGTCCCTGGGGGTTAATCTAGCGAATAGAACCGGGATTGAGGAACACTCCATCAGTCTTTGTAGATTTGTTCAATTAACCAGATTGCACTGAGAATTCCGACAAAATGAGCCACAATCGTATGGGTATTGGCCAGAACAATAAAAATATCTAGGGGTTGAACAAAATCCCGCACATTGACAGAAGCTTCTAAAATTCCCCGAGGTTGAGATACAGCCTTCGCCAACAAAATCCCATTAATTGCTTCGGCTCCTAATAAAGTCAGGAGCATTCCGACCATATTGGCAATTAAACTCACCCGCATTTGCTTCATGGTTTCGCCGCGACTGGGCCGTCCTGGATGGGGGCCACGCAGTTGTTGACTCAAGCGGGTATGAT
This sequence comes from uncultured Lyngbya sp., assembly GCA_964571155.1. Taxonomy (GTDB): domain Bacteria; phylum Cyanobacteriota; class Cyanobacteriia; order Cyanobacteriales; family Microcoleaceae; genus Capilliphycus. Next base: position 11,142 of record CAZNCM010000123.1, read on the forward strand.
AAAAAGCGCGATAGGTACTAAACCCCAAGACCCCCAGACCCGCAAAAGCAAAAAGTAATCCTCCTTCTACTCCTGAACTTCCACCTTGAGTCGGGCTTTGACTGGCTACTAAAATCGCAAATAACAGAATAATGCCAGAAACAACAGCCAGCACTAATTGAACCCAAAAACTAATCCAACCCGCTCGACGTAGTGAAAAGGCGACTCGGCGCACAGCGGTCGGTTGCGGTGAAGAGTCAGATTGATTGGACATTGGCTTAGAAAAATGGAATATAAACGAACTGAACTCAGGGGAAAAATCAAGACCCCGATGCGGTCAAACACTCTTTATCAGGATAATTGAAAAATAGTCCTATGATAATTGCTAATTACAAAATTTGTAACTCTTGTCTAACAGATTAACACTGGGAATAGTATTCTGTGGTCTATGCTTCGAGAGCGAGAACCTGAGCGTCAGGAGACGCCTCAATCTGATCAAAACGGGCTAAATCCTGATGTATTACAGGCTGCTCGACAAGTTTACCGGGTTTATCTGCAAGTTCACGCCAGACAAATGCGACGACCTGCGGGCGTGATTGTTAATCCCCTGACTCATCAGAGTTGGTTAATTTTCTCCTCCCGACCGATTTTGTTACCCGGAGAACAGTTTATTGCGGTTGACAACATTGACTCTGAACTGTCTTAGAACGCATTGAGCAAACATGGATATTTTACTGACGGGGCTGATTAACTTAATTGTATTTGTTTTGGGAGCTTCGATTGGCAGCTTCCTTAATGTTGTGATTTATCGAATTCCGGCGGGTTTGTCCTTGCTTTATCCCCCTTCGCGCTGTCCGCATTGTTTGACCCGTCTGAGTCCGTTTGAAAATGTTCCGGTAGCGGGTTGGTTATGGCTACGAGGGCGCTGTAAACATTGTCATGCTCCGATTTCTATGCGTTATCCCCTTGTAGAAGCCGCCACAGGCTTACTGTTCTTAGGGGTCTTGTGGAATGCTTCGGCACCGGTGGAAATTGTCGGATACTGGGCATTATTGAGTTGGTTAGTGGCTTTGGCGTTGATCGATCTCGATACTCTGACCTTACCCAATGGTCTAACCCAATCAGGCTTAGTGGTTGGACTGGCTTTTCAAATGGCTCAAGCTGCCGAACAAGGATGGAATTCGGCGGGGGTGAGTCGTTCTCTGATGGGGGGGATAGTCGGAGCGGTTTTGGGGTTATGGTTATTAGATATCATTGCTTTGTTGGGATCGCTGGCTTTAGGACAAACAGCGATGGGGGCTGGAGATAGTAAATTAGCCGCTTTGATGGGAGCTTGGCTCGGTTGGAAATATTTGCTACTGGCGGGATTTATTGCTTGTGCGCTTGGTGCGTTTGTTGGCGGTGGGGCGATCGCACTGGGTTGGTTGGATCGACGACAACCGATGCCATTTGGCCCTTTTTTAGCGATCGCTGCTGGTCTAACCGCCCTTTGGGGTGAGACAATACTATCAGCCTACTTAAACCTGTTTTTCCCGGTTTTGTAAGCCAGGGCTGTTTCATTCTCGCTCTAAAATTTGAGAGGTGAGGAGAGATCGGGAGATATAGTGCTACGCGCCAGTCGTGAGGTCGTCAGGTCGTCAGGTCAGAAGTAGACGAAAACAGGCTTTGCGCTATAACTTCTGAAACAGCCCTGGGTCTTGTAAGGGAGTAAACTCTTTATGTCTTGGATTACCCTGAGAACAACAGCAATGCGATGGGAAGCTGAGTTGATGGAACAAGTGTTAGCCGCTCATGGCATTCCGGCTCGGATTGTAGACTTGGGCTTAACTTCTTATATGGGTATGGGGAGTCCAGCAGCACTGCAAGTTCAGTCGGCGCATCAGTGGGCGGCTCGTTTGCTGCTCAGTCCAATTGAGGAGGAATTAGAATCAGCAGATTGAATCAAGAAACTTTTTAATGAAACAGATCGTTATATTATAGATGATATTTTAGACAGAATAATGAGGTAAACTGACAAATTCAGAAAGCCTCTGGCTTGAGATCAAACATCTAACCGAAAATACTCTTTTAATTAATGTCTCTATTTGATTGGTTTGCAAATCGACAAAAGTCTGTTCCAATTGGCCTGGATCGACAAGAGCGGGAAATAGCGGATGGACTTTGGGTAAAATGTTCTCACTGTGGTGCATTGACCTATACCAAAGATCTACAAGTAAATCTACAGGTTTGCTTAGAATGCGGTCATCATATGCCCGTTAACAGCAGCGAACGTATTCAACAGATCGTTGATCCTCAGACTTGGATGCCTCTTAATGCTCGATTGTACGCGATTGATGCCCTAAAATTCTATGATCGCAAATCTTATAGCGATCGCCTGCGAGATTATCGTGAAAAAACGGGCCAAACCGATGCGGTACAAACGGGGATGGGTTTAATTGAAGGTGAACCTGTGGCTTTAGGGGTAATGGACTTTCAGTTTATGGGAGGAAGTATGGGGTCAGTGGTGGGAGAAAAACTCACCCGTTTGATCGAACACGCCACCACTGAGCGCTATCCCGTGGTTATTATTTGTGCTTCGGGAGGCGCAAGAATGCAAGAAGGGATGTTGAGTTTGATGCAGATGGCAAAAATTTCTGGAGCCTTAGAGCATCACCGACTCGCCAAACAACTCTATATTCCTGTTTTAACCCATCCGACGACCGGAGGAGTCACGGCGAGTTTTGCGATGCTTGGGGATATTATTCTCGCTGAACCCAAGGCGACGATTGGTTTTGCGGGACGACGGGTGATCGAACAAACCCTCCGAGAAAAGCTTCCTGATAATTTTCAGACGTCTGAGTATCTGCTGGCTCATGGCTTTGTCGATCAGATTGTTCCTCGTCCTCAGCTTAAGAAAACGCTAGCTCAATTGATTCGTCTTCACCGTCTTCCTCAAAAATCCTCTCATTTTGTCGCGAGTCATGTCGAAACGACACCTGTCAGTTCGCGCCATCGCGAAGTCAATTCTATCAGTACCGATGCTTAAGTCACTCAGTTCAGCCGTGACAGTCGATTGAGGTTGATTGACTTCCTCGCGAAATTGTCGTCAAAAAGAGGAATTTACCCGAGAATTTGGACTAGGGATTGAGTAAATATATCTAGGAAATGACCGCTGAAATTGAACGCTCAAAGGAGTAAAGTCTCAGTTTAAGCAGCGGAGTAGGTTTTCAGAGTTACCAAGACTTCCTATAATTAGTTTGATTAAAATCTGTTGGAAGCAAATCTCATGGGTTTTGCAGACCTGTCCATCACAGAAATTGCCGAAGATTACGATCTCCCGGTAGAAGCGGTACTCAATCTTTGTGATCAGTTGGGAATTGCTTATAAACATCCTCAGACCCGTTTGGCTTTGGAGGATGCTAAGGCGATCATGTCAAAAATTATGGCTGAACGTCAACAAGAAGATTCGACAACGCCAGATTAACACGCAGCTCAACTCACAAATTTTGGGGAGAAAGCTAGCGATGATAACTTGGGGGGAGAAAATCGGATCAATAGGCCATCCTAGAGCAAATAAACCAACTGTGAGCAAACTTTTGACCAAAGAGACATCCTAGAGGATGATTGATCCATGACATTCGATTGTTGGGTGTCTCTGATCAAACGATTGAGAGGACACCAACACTTTCAGATGAGTCGATTTGTATTACAAGGTTCCATAACTAGCACAAGGTTAAGGAGAATTATGCTCAAAAGATACATTTGGCTGGCTGTAGCCACTGTATTTTTCACGTTTCAAATGTTTGTCAATAGTGCCAACGCTATCGAACTAACAGAAGACCTACGGACATTTCCCCTCAACGAACAAGGGGAGCAAACTG
>CAZNCM010000124.1:0-4358 GCA_964571155.1 uncultured Lyngbya sp.
ATCGCTGCAAGCTGCATTAAGTCTAGGGTTTGACGCACGATCCGATCCGGGCTGACTCCTGCTCGGGCGAGTTGGCCGCTTTCGAGTTCCTGACTCCAAAGCAGGGTTGCAAGTTCCTGTTCGGTTTCGGGGCGTAGTCTGACCGGAAATTGAGCCTTGAAGTTCAACGACTGCACCAGTAACGGCCAAAATAGAGTGACTTCATCCTGCAATAAACCCAACGGTGTGGTTGAGTGAAATGCGGAGAGTTCGGGGCGAGTTTCCCAGATGCGATCGAGGAGAATCAATCGGTTGTCACTATTAGCGGCTAAGATTAATGCTGTCACTCGTTGAGGCTGTCTTTGGTGTAGAGCGGCTTTTGACTTGCTGATCGGGGGAACTGTTGAGATCAGATTAGACTGGTGATCAAGACTCCACTCCCCAAGCTGCTCGATCAAACGAGTCGTTTTGCCACTGCGAGTTTTTCCTGTTATCCACACAGACAAAGCGCCCACAATTCTATCAATAAATTTGTTAAGATCCCCAACACATTAGCACGTTCTTCCCCTGCTTAACATTTGCTAGCACTTGATTTATGAAAACCTCGACCTGGACTCAGATTCAATACGCTCTGCGTCGTGCCAATAGCTGGTTTAAAGACGCTCCGGATCGGGCTTTAGAGCAAGCTTATGATGCTGCGTTGAGAATTAAAGCCATTGAAGATGAACATTTTCACGGTGGAAAAATTACAAAAGATTCGGACGAATATAGCGATCGCGTTTTGTCTTATTTTGATTCCGAGCTAAAAAAATGTCTGAATATTATTCAAACTCGTTTGGTTGTTTTTAACACCAGTCGTTCAATTTTTGGCTGGTCGGAACCGTTGAATTCTAACGAAATGAATGGCTCGCTGCCTACGGATTTGTCGATGGATGATTTAAAATTACCACATCATGTTTCTATTATTTGTGAAAAACTGGATTTTATTGATTCGGTGATTGGTAAGTATTCTCCATCAAAGTCTCAACCTAAACCCCAAAAGCAACCTATTGAATCAAATTCTCTGGTTGAGATTAAAAACAATTCACAATCGGTTTCACTCGCTAAGAGTATGAATGAAGAAAATACTCCCGTTCTCAATGAAAATCCTGAGACGATGAAATTTTCTAATTCATCTAATTCCGACAACAAAAAGCTACCCGATGAACTCACAACGGGTTCGGGAACCAGCTTTTTACCTCGCTCTCTTTTGCGAACAGTCGGCCGGATTCGTCGTGAGTTGAATCCTGAATCGGAAGAAGAAGTGATTAAAAATTATCGTAAATCTAAAGTTAAAACGATTATTTCTGTTCGGTTTATTTTACTTCTCATTTTAGTTCCGCTTTTAACTCAACAACTCGCTAAAAATTTTTTGGTGGGGCCAATTGTTGATACTCTTGTTTCCGAGCAAGAAAATGCTCAAATTTTTATGAATCTTGATTTAGAAGAAGAAGCTTATATGGAATTACACCGTTTTAAGGAGCGGTTAGAGTTTCAAAATATGATTGGTTTAACGCCAAAAATTGAACCCGAACAAATAGAAGAACAAGTTCAAGAAAAAGCAATTGAAATTGCTAAGGAGTATCGATCACTGGGAAATGCTGCCATTAAAAATATATTTGCAGATTTGTTTTCAGTCATTACCTTTGGAATTATTATCTACACCAATAAAAGAGAATTAGAAATCTTAAAATCTTTTCTCGGTGATCTGATTTATGGTTTAAGTGATAGTGCAAAAGCTTTTATTATTATTCTCCTAACTGATATGTTTGTGGGTTTCCACTCTCCTCACGGATGGGAAGTTATTCTTGAGAGTATATCAAGACATTTTGGACTTCCGGAAAATCGAGATTTTAACTTTCTGTTTATTGCTACCTTTCCCGTGATTCTAGATGCGGTATTTAAGTATTGGATTTTCCGCTATCTCAATCGGAGTTCACCTTCTGCTGTTTCGACTTACAAGACGATGAACGAGTAATCATTTTTAAATAAGGGATAACGTTCATTAAAATAGAGGTAATGTTAAACTACTAAAAGTAATTCAATGTCTAAAAATGAGGCGATGTCTGCAACTAATGTATTAGGGAATGAACTCGAAGTCTGTTGTACTTCTCCGATGACAGGATTTTATCGGGATGGAGTTTGTAATACGGGTTCGGGTGATATGGGCGCTCATGTTGTTTGCGCTCAAGTTACACCGGAATTTTTGGAGTTTTCTCGCTCCCGAGGAAATGATTTAATGACTCCCAATCCTGTATTTCAGTTTCCCGGTTTGAAACCTGGGGATTGTTGGTGTTTGTGCGCTTTACGTTGGAAAGAAGCTTATGACGCAGGAGTTGCGCCGCTTGTACGCTTAAAATCAACTCATGTACTCGCATTAGAATATGTCACCTTAGAAGAACTAAAAGCCCACGCACTTGATGCTTAAATGCTAACAAGTTAACCCCTGTTTTTTGGACTCAGTAGAACGAAAATATAACGTTCTGCTAGTCTTTATTATTTTGATTTTGATTTTGATTTTAATTTTAATTGTATTCTAGTGTTTACAACTTTTATCCAAAAATTTAACTTACAGACTTCCCCGATTTCCCTGCGAAGAATATTATTATTCTCTTTTATTCTTCAAACCTTAGCAACATTAGGAATTATTATTGTTCTGCAAAAATCACGAGTTCTAGAGAACATTAATAATTATTATATTAATGAAACAATAATAATTGGTTTTGTCGGGCTATTGATGGCGATATTTGCTGCTATTTTAACCGCTCACTGGATTACTCAATTTTTAGAAAAACTGAGTCAATTGACTTTAGAAAATGCCGAATCAAGCCTAGAATATTCTATTGAAAATTTTAAAGAGTTCAAAATCAAAGAAATCCAACTATTAGCAAACTCTTTGACTCAAATTGTCAAACCGTTAAAGGCTTCATGTGAACAGTTAGAACAAAAGAATAAAGATTTAAAACTCAACATCAAAAACCAAACAGCAGAACTACAGAGATCCGAAGAAAAATTTAAAAAAACTTTTCAAAATTTATCCCTAGCGATCAAACTCAGTTCTCCAGAAGATGGTAAAATTATTGATGTTAATGAAAGTTTTATTCGACTGATAGGTTATTCTAAATCAGAACTGATTGGTCGGAGTAGTTTAGAGCTAAATATTTGGGATAATATTGAAGAACGGACTCACATTATTCAAGACTTAAAACAGCATCAAATAATTGAAAATCAAGAAGTAAAATGGCGAACAAAAACAGGAAATATTATTGATATTGAAGTGTTTGGAGAACGGATTGACTTGAGTGAAAAAACTCAAATTTTATGGATTGCTTCAGATATTACTCAGCGTAAGCAAGCCCAGAAAGAGCGAGAACTGCGTAAAGTACATTTGCAATTTCAACAAGTGGTGATGATGGAATTGTTTCAATGTTCAGACATTCATAATGGTAATTTACAAGCAGCACTACAAACAATTACTCAAATTGCTGCTCATACTTTAAATATTCAGAGAGTCGGAATTTGGTTTTACAATAAAAAACACTCAAAAATTTACTGTGTAAACCTGTATGAACTTTTACTAAACAAGCATTCTAACGGTCAAGAAATTTATATTTCTGATTATCCAACTTATTTTAAAGCTATTGAAACTGAACAATTTATTGCCGTTGAAAATGTTCAAACCGATCCTCGAACTCAAGATTTGTGTGAAACTTATTTCCTTCCCCTGGGAATTACATCAATGATAGATGTGCCGATTTTTTCTGGGAATAAAATTGTCGGAATTATCTGCTTAGAACACATTGGATCTCCACGAAATTGGCAGTTAGAAGAACAAAACTTTGCGACTTATTTAGCCTACCTTACCTCTTTAGCGTTAGAAACTCGTGATCGCGCTAAAGCTGAAACCGCATTGAGACAGAGTGAAGAAAGATTTCGTCAACTCGCTGAAAATATAGAAAGTATTTTTTGGATGATCGATCCTCAAACCGAGCAAACCATTTATGTTTCACCTGCTTATGAAAAAATCTGGGGTCGTTCTCGCCAAGAACTCTACAATCATTCTTTATCTTATTTCACGGAAGGAATTCATCCCCAAGATCGGGAGTCAGCTTTAATAAAAATGACTCAAAAGCTTCAATCTCACCAAGATTTAGAATATCGAATTGTTCGCCCTGAAGGTGAAATTCGCTGGATTCGTGACCGCTCTTTTCCCATTCGGAATAAAGCCGGAGAAATTTATCGAGTTGCGGGAATTGCCGAAGATATTAGTGAACGCAAACACGCTGAAGCGATACTTCAGCATCGAGTTGAACTTGAACAACTTGTCACCAGTATTTCCA
>CAZNCM010000124.1:4368-14969 GCA_964571155.1 uncultured Lyngbya sp.
AATTGAGAGTGGAATTCAAGCCGCCTTACATCGAATTTGTCAGTTTATGCAGGTTGATTGTGGTTATTTATTTTTAGTTTCAGAAAATGGTAAGCAGATCAGAAATACTCATCAATGGTGTGCAACTGAAATTGAATCGAAATGCCATTACTTACAAAATTTTGAGATTGAATATTTTCCCTACCTCCTCGAAAAGCTGAGAAATTTTGAAGTCATCAATATTACTAATACTAAGGATCTTCCTCTCGCTGCAAGTCGAGAAAAAAATACCTGGCTAAAACAATCAATCCAATCGATTCTCTGTGTTCCAATGGTGTCTCGTAATCAACTCTTTGGGTTTATAGAATTTAATGCGATTCGTCAGCCTCAAACTTGGACAGAAGCGAGTATTAATATTCTCAAATTAATTGGTGAAATTTTTGTCAGTGCATTAGAACGTCAACGAGTTGAGGAAACATTACAACTGACTCAATTTGGTGTAGATAGAGCCATTGATGCTGTATTTTGGGTTGATCAAAATGCTCGTTTTTTCTATGTCAATGAAGCCGCGTGTCAGTCGTTGGGATATTCCCAAGAAGAACTCCTACAAATGACAGTTCACGATATCGATCCTGACTTTCCCCCAGAAGTTTGGCTCCAACATTGGCGAGATCTTCAATTACAAGGTTCTATGACTTTTGAAAGTCGTCATCGCGCCGCTGATGGTCACATATTTCCGGTTGAAATTACCGTTAATCATCTTATCTTTGGAAGTCGAGAGTTTAACTTTTGCTTTGTGCGAGATATTAGTGAACGCAAACAAGCTGAAGAACAAATGCAAGCTTCATTAAAAGAAAAAGAAGTCTTGTTACGGGAAATTCATCACCGGGTTAAAAACAATCTTTACATTATTTCTAATTTACTCGATTTACAATCAGATGCTATTCAAGATGAAAGTTTACTAGCTTTGTTTTCCGATAGTCAAACCCGTATTCAAAGTATGGCATTAATTCACGATCAACTCTATCAATCAACGGATTTAAGACAAGTTAACTTTGGAGATTATATACATCGTTTAGTTGAAAATCTCTTTTTCTCATTGGGTGACACTCAAGGGTTAGTGAAATCAGTTATTCATGTAGAACCTATTCAAATTAACTTAGAAACTGCTATTCCCTGTGGTTTGTTAATCAATGAACTGATCACCAATGCTTTAAAACACGCTTTTCCTGATGGTCGTTCTGGAACAGTTTATGTAGAATTTTATCAAGATTTAGAACAAAAACTCTACTTAAAAATTCGGGATAATGGTGTGGGAATTTCACCGGATATCGAGTGGAAAAATTTAACTTCATTAGGATTGAAGCTTGTACAAATTTTATCCAAACAATTAAGAGCAACCTTGAATTTAAACTCTAGTGAGGGAACTTGTATTGAATTGATTTTTTCTCAATTGCAGTACAAATCACGATTTTAAATCCTGAGATGAAAGACTTCAAACTGATCTGACTAAAAGTTGAGCGAGAAGAAGTCTGTCTACATCTAGCAAATCGACCTCGATTCAAATGTAACGGTGGAAACTCTTTGATTGCTGTTAATACTTGAGGTGATTTATATTAATTCAACGAACTAAAATTTATGGTTTGACCCATCCATTGAAGATAATCTAAAGAACCCATAACAATGGGAATTGCAATAATTTCGGGAACTTCATAGGAATGTAATTGACGAATTTTGGCTTCTAATGTTTCAAATTGAGTTAAATCCGTCTTAATCGTGAGTTGCCATTCCTCATCGGAACAGACTTCATCTTTCCAGGTATAAATCGAACGAATCGGAGTCAGACTTACACAGGCTGCGAATTTAGATTCTACCAATACTTTAGCAATTCCCTCAGCTTCGGCTTGAGAACTTGCCGTGACTAAAACAATACCATAATTTGTCGTCATATCAATCTGAATTTTTCGACCAATCTAAGTTAGAGAAATTTCCCGAGACTAATACTATACAACAAAATTCATTCGGGATTAACTGACACTCATCTGATGAGAGGGGGAAGTTGAAGAAACAGAATCCATTCCAGATGTTCGTTGCAAATAGTCTGGAAAAGATGCAGGTAAAATTGCTCCAGTCAAACACGTTCCATGCAGTTGACTCTCCTTTAACTGAGCATCTGTCAAGTCTGCATAACTTAAATCCGCATTTGATAATTGAGCAAAATTCAAATTCGCCCGTTTTAAACAAACCCCTTCCAAATTCGCTCCGGTTAAATTCGCTCCATTCAACCATACTGCTCGCATTTGAGCAAAACTGAAATTCGCACCCATCAAATTCGCACCCATCAAATTCGCACCATTCAACTTCGCCTCACTCAAATTCACTCCCTCTAATTCTGCTTGAGCAAGATTAACCCCGTTGAGACAAGCCCCTCGTAAGTTCACCCCGGTTAACAAATTTCCCGTTAACTTCGCCGCACTCAGTTTCGCCCCTCTCAGATTCGCCCATTTGAGGTTGACTCCGGTTAAATCCGTTCCCCGGAGGTTAATCTGGCTCAAATCTGCACTGCATAGATTCGCATTGACTAGGGTTGCGACTCGTAAATTCGCCCCGACTAATATCGCCCCACTCATCTGAGCTTTAGACAGTTTCGACTTGACCAAAAACGCCCCACTGAGATTGGCTTTCGTCAAATCCGCCTTTGCTAAGAGAGCTTCATTCATTTTGACAAAACTGAAATTTGTTCGATGGAGACAAGCCCCCTCGAAATTTGCCCGAATCAAAAAGGCTCGACTAAGATTGGCTCCGGTTAGGTTTGCTTTTGAGAGGTTGACTCCAATCAGGATAACTCCCCGCAAATCAGCACCTTGTAAGTCTATCCCTGTAAAGTCTATTTCGCCTTGTTCATAACGTCTGAGCAGATCACTGACTTTCATGGAAATTCCACACCAACAGCCTATGATTACTATCTTGACACGAACTCTTAAGAAAGTTTTTATACTTTTGTTGACGAAATGTCCCGATGTTATCCCAAATCAAGTTAAGTGGATTCTTACTTCCGGGACTTGCATTATCTGAGTGAATCTCGTAAAAATAAACAGGGATTGGGTGGACTAGATTTTCCCGCTTAAATTACCATACTCCTCAACCTCAACCCTTGAAATGACAAACTCTTCCGACTCGAACTCCCAATCAACTTCTCCCCGTCGTCGTTGGCGTCGTGTTTTGATTTGGGGAGGTGTAGGACTGGGAGTAACAACAATTGCTGCGGGAACCACCGCCATCTGGTTTATTCAAAATCGATTAGCACCCCTGGTGGGTGGTATTGTTGGAGGTATTGTTCAACGTCCTGTGATTGTCGGGCCGGTGGAACGGGTAACACTCAGCAGTATTCGTTTTGGTCGTTCTGCGATTCCGGCGACTGATGAGAACCCGAATAACGCCACAACAGAAGCGGTTGAAGTCGGATTTTCATTATTTTCGCTCTTGACAAATCCGACGGTTAAGTTTGATATTACGTTAGTCAATCCTGATGTTTATCTTGAAGAAAATGCTGCTGGCGAATGGATTAGAACTGAATTAAAGTTAGAAGGGAATCCTCCGGTTGATATTGAATTTGGTAGGGTAGGTGTCCGAAATGCTGATATTAGTTTAAAACCTTATATTGCTCAAGGTTCACCTCAAGTCATTGGTTTAGATCTTAATCGGGCTTTTGTGAATATTAGTGATGAAAGTCAACGGTTTAAAGCGCGTTTAGATGGCCGTTTTGATCAGGGCGGAACGTTTTATGTTCAAGCTAATGCTTTTCTTCCTGATGGCAATATTGATGAGAGTAATATTGAAGGCAGACTTAGAGCCAATAATATCCCGGTTTCGCAATTTACAGGTTTAATTAAAGCTCCAGATTTTGCTTTACAAAGGGGCAACGTTGATGCTAATATTTTTGTAAAATTAGAAGACTCTAAACTTTCCCAAGTTGCGGGAAAAGCCAGTCTTGATGATATTCAAATTGAGCTGACCGATCTTGATCGACCCATTCAACCAATTAACGCTCAATTTCGCTTTGCAGATACTCAAGTTGAGATTGAACAATTAACAACAGGTTTGGGAGATATTAACGTTAATTTGAGCGGAACCGCCACCGCTAACCCGCAATTGGATTTATCAAAAACTCAGTTAGATTTCACTGCGAATATTGAACCGACACAAATTTCGACCTTGCTTGATATTGCGGAAAATGCAGCCGAAGAACCGATTAATTTACCTTTTCCCCTTTCGGGAACAGTACGAACCGATATTGGTTTAACGGGAACCCTTTTAAAACCGATTTTAACGCTAGATCTTGATACAACTACTCCTACCCAAATCGATAGAGTTAATCTCGATAATTTTAGCACAAACTTACAAGTTACCGCCCAACTCCAAGACGACTTTTCCTTAGAATCCGATCCGATTGTAACCGTTAATTCTCTCCAAATTCAACCCGCAACGGGCGGGAATATTAACGGGAAAGGAACCGTTGAACTCCAGGGGTTAAAACAACTGATTCAAGATAACCAACCCGTTATTATAGAACCCATTAATAAACCGCCAGCACAAGCACAAGTTCCCCCTCAACCCCCGGCTGTACTTCCCGTTCCCTCAACGCCAACCCCAGAACAAAAACAAGAATCTCCGATCAATCCTCAAATTAATTTTAATCTTGATGTTAATAATGTTGGCTTAGATTCTATTGTCGAATCTTACGGTATTGTTTCGCCGTTTCGTTGGGGAGAACTATCGGCGGAAGCCACTGTTTCAGGAAGCTTAGAAAATCTCAAAGGAGAAGCAGAATTTTCCTTACCCACAGCAACTACTCCCATTTTTGGTCAAGCCGATTTAGATCAAACCAAGCTAAATTCAACGGTTCAAATTGCCGATGGAAACATCACAATCAACGCCCAACAAATCCAACAACAACTCTGGAATGCGAATGTTAACGCCAGTCAAGTCGCCCTCGAACCTTTAGTTAATATCGGATTACTTTTTTCCGGCTTAGAATCAAACTTAAAATCTGATCTTTCAAGCATTAATTTATCCGACGGGCGATTAAACTTACAAGCCGAACTACTCGGAAATTTAGATAACTTAGATCCGGCTGCAATTCGCGGCGAAACCGATCTTCAAGTCAACTTAGGAGATCATTCAATTAATGCAAATGCACAAATTAGACAAGGTACATTTTCTGCAAACTTTGACACCGAACCTTTACCATTATCTCGTCTGGTTGATGCGGGGATTACCTTAACCGATATTCCGGGAAATACTCAAACCCAAATTCAGAATTTAGAGATTCAAAATGGCACCGTACAAGCAGAAGGAACAGTTCGAGGAAATATTAATAATTTAGATCAAATCGCCGCCCGAACCCAAGCCTTAGTTAACCTGGGAAATACAGGCGGCGTGATCAAAGCATCCGGGCGTTTAAGTGGAGATTTATTTCAAGCAGAGATTGATACTTCAACAATTCCGTTAAATCCTTTAGTTGATTTAGGTTTACCCTTTGCTAACCTCTCACCTGATGTCAACAATTCTATTCAAAATCTTGATATTCGCAACGGAAATCTAGAAGCAAAAGCCCTATTTTCTGGTAGTTTAAATAATTTAGATCAAGTCACCGGTACCGTCAACAGTCAAATCGATTTAGGGAATTTTGGGGGAACAGTCGAGGCGAGAGGACAGTTAACCAATGGTCGATTTCAAGCCAATATTAATACCGATGAAGTTCCCCTTGAACCTTTAATTGATATCGGTTTACCGTTCGCTAATTTACCCCCGGATATTAATCGAGAAATTCAAGATTTAAACTTTAGAAATGGCGAATTACAACTACAAGCTTCTGCATCAGGCAATTTAACCAATATTACACCAGCCCAAATTACCGCGAATGTCGATGGTTTCGTTGATTTGGGACAAGCAGGGGGAATGGTAAAATTATCAGGTCAAGCCCTAAGTGGACGGTGGCAAACGATTTAGTCGAGTCGCAAACCCAAGATATTTTACAACCCTTACAACAACAAGGGTTAATTACTCAAGCCGAAGCGATGCCTTTATTGCGGGGAATACTTGATAGTCGTTTAAGTGCAAGTGGTTCTTTAGTCGAACTCAACCCCGAAACTATTCGGGCAATGGGAGAGTTAGAATTAACAGAACTTCCGATTATCAAACAACCCCTAGAAGCAGCGTTTAATTGGGATGGTGAACGAGTCGAAATTGAAAAACTTGAATCCCCACAATTTGGCGCCGATGGATTTGTTGCGGTAGAATTTTCAGGAACCGGAGTACCGCAAATTTCTAACCTCAACGTTGATGTCCGTCTGTCAGACTTTAACCTCCAGTCTCCGGTCGTACAACGGTTACTCGCTAATGTTCCCCCCGAAGTCGCCGGAGATTCGCCCTTACTGGCAGGTTTAGTCAACTTTGATGGGACTGTAACCGGATCGCTCTCAACGTTACAACTCACCGGAGATTTAAGTCTAGAAAATTTGATTGTCCGAGAGTTGGAGTTTGATCCTCTACTGGCTGGAAGCCTCAGCGCTGGATTAAACAGTGGGGTCAATTTAGCCTTAGCCGGACAACAAGATCGGATCGAACTGGTACTCAACGATCAATATTTACCCGAAAGTTTCCTAATTCGACAAGACGAAGCGATCGCACAAGGGACAACAGTCGGTGAGAATTTACTCGTTAATCTAGAACAATTTCCCCTCAGTATTCTGAGTTTAGCACCCTTAGCCGACCAGGGCATCGGAGCAATTAGCGGTATAGCCACCGCTGATCTGACCATTTCTGACTTAGAAACCCTTGACCCGACTCAAATTGGCGTACAAGGCGCGATCGCCGTAGAAGACCCCGCCCTCGGTTATATTGATTTAGAACGCTTCAACGCCAATATCAGCCTCGAAGCCGGACTGTTTCAGTTAACTGAGGGTGAACTGGTCTACGGAGAAACGGAAATTTTAATTGCCGCCCGTGCCGACTTAGACGAAATTATTGCTGATTTACAATCAGGTGTTACCGTTCCCTTTGGGGATAATCTTCCTGAAATTCAGCCGGACTTTGAAGCAAAAATTGACATTCCTATTGGCCGATTACAAGATGTCTTATCTGCTTTAGAATTCTATAATCTCAGTGATTTAGCCCGAGGCCTCAAAACCCCTGAATATGGAACCGCAGCCGATGTTATTCCGACACCTGTGGGTTTACCTCCCGATGCAACTTTGACTCAACAATTACAACGTTTTGAAGAAATTCAAGCCCTATTTGCCCGACAACTTCTCAAAGACGAAGAAGAACCTTTACCTCCGTTAGAAGCTGTTCGAGGTAATTTTAGCGGAGAAATTGCAGTTCAAGGTTCGATTGAGTCGGGGATCGTGGCAAACGCCAGCCTCAATAATGTTGGGGATTGGACATGGGGGCGATTTGATGCCAATGAGTTTATTTTGAATGCTAGTTTAGATCGCGATAACGTCGTGCGGGTGTTGCCTTTACAACTCACTAGCGGTGAAACGGTTTATGATTTTCGGGGACAGCTTGCCTTAGATACCCAACAACCTTCTGGACAGTTTCGGATTAAAAATATTCGCTTAGAACAACTCCAAGATGAGTTAGAGAATTTTGTAGAATTACCCAATATTGATGTTAATGGTCAATTAAATTTTCGAGCAAATATCGCCGGGAGTTTAACCAACCCGCAAGCCACAGGAGAATTTACGGTAGTTGATGGTATTTTTAATGAGGAACCCATCAGAGAAGCCCGAGGAAGTTTTAGTTATAATAATGCTCGTCTATTTTTAGGAAGTACAATTCTTCTGACTGAACAAGATCCGATTCGGATCAAGGCTCAGGTTCCTTATCGTTTGCCCTTTGCTCAAGTTTCCCCTGCTAGTAATTTACTCCAAGCACAAGTCAATCTTCAAGATGAAGGTTTTAATATTATTGATTTACTCAATCCTGAAGTTGATTGGGTTGAGGGAAAAGGGTTGCTTGAGTTGAGTGTTCAAGGGATTTTGGAACAAGATTCTGAGGGAAATATTGCCCGTATTTCGATTGAACCTCAAGGGTTGTTAAAACTTCAAGAGGGAATCATTAGTGTAGATAGCCTCAAACAATCGATTGTCGGATTATCGGGAAGCGCAACTTTTATTAATGATCGGATTACCGTCAATGGAATTCAAGGGGAATTAGTCGGGGAAGCAGGAACCGGAAATATTTTGATTCAAGGGGTTTTACCTCTGATTTTTCCCTTTGAAGAAGAAGACCCCGATGTGACAAGACCGCTGCGGATCGCGTTGGAGAATTTACAAGTAGGTGTCGAGGAATTGTATGTCGGAGATGCCGCCGGAATGATTGCCATTGATGGTAGTGTATTAAGACCTGAAATTGGGGGCGGAATTACCCTCTCAAACGGCACTGTGATTATACCCACTGCCGCTGCTGCTTCTCCGGATGCTGCCGGGGGAGGACTACCAGATACTGGGCCGGTTAAGATTAGTTTGAATAATTTTAGATTAACACTAGGAGAAGATCTTCAGATTGTTACTCCTCCGGTGAGTGAATTTTTGAGTGTTCCGATTGTTGATTTTACTTTAGAAGGTACGATCGCTTTGAGTGGTACTTTGGAGAGTTTAGAAGATATTCGTCCGAGTGGTGTGATTGAACTTACAGGCGGCGCCCTGAACCTCTACACAACTCGTTTTACTTTAGATCGGGGTTATCCTCAACAGGCGATTTTTGTTCCCTCAAAAGGTCTTGAACCGATTTTAGATTTGCGACTGGTGACTCGGGTTCCAGAAACGACTCGTTTTCAAGCCCCAACTTCGGCGTTTTCCTCCGAGATTTCAGAAGGCCCAACTGCGAGTAGTCTTGGAACCGTCAGAACAATTCGGGTGACTGCATTGGTCAAAGGCCCAGCTTCTCAAATTAATGATATTATTCAATTAAAAAGTTCTCCCCCTCGTTCAAAAACCCAGTTAATTGCATTATTAGGCGGAAGTACATTTGAAGGCATTACAGGGGATAGTACCTTAGTTTTAGCGAATATTGCCAGTGCGGGTATTTTTAGTCAAATTCAGCAAAATGTTTTGGATGCAACGGGGTTAACAGAATTTCGTCTTTATCCGGCCCGTATTTCTAAGGGTGAAAGTTCAACCGCATCTTCAGCTTTGGGTTTAGGTTTGGAGGTTGGTTTGGATGTGACTGATAATGTTTCGGTTTCTCTAACTCAAGTTTTAGCAGACGAACAACCGACCCAGTTTGGGGTCAATTATCGAGTCAATGATAACTTATTAATTCGGGGTGCGGCTGGTTTGGGGGGTGAAAGTGAGATTCGGTTTGAGTATGAAGTTCAATTTTAATTCCAGGTTCATAAACTGAATTGAGTCAGAATTCATAAAATCTTATTGAAGCTATCAATAAATTTAATCTAACTGAATCAATGACTAAAAAATAGGGTCTAATCTTGAGTTACAAATCGATCTGTGACTCATAGCTGACTCAAAAATCTCAGCACAATCGTTGCAAATACTGAAATTAGGGTTCGGTTAATCACATCCGATATTGAGGGAATCTCGGATGACGTATAGAGTGGTTTACGCTACTGTTAAAAAGGGGGATCAGGGTGCAATAATGACACAGCTAGAGACTGTGATCGAACACTGCACAGCTTTGAACGAGATCCCAATTCCTGGTTATTCTGACATTAAAAACAACCACGCAACCATGATACCAAACGATTTGCTGACGACCGACTACTCCGACTCCACTCCTCAAAACCCCGATAAACCCGAAGAAGCTTGTGGTGTTTTCGGTATCTATGCACCCGGTGAAGATGTTGCCAAACTGACCTATTTTGGATTGTACGCTCTCCAACACCGAGGTCAAGAATCAGCAGGAATTGCGACCTTTGAGTCAGAAAAGCTGTATTTATATAAAGACATGGGGTTAGTGTCTCAAGTCTTTAATGAATCAATCCTCAGTGAGTTAAAAGGAAATCTAGCTGTCGGTCACACCCGTTATTCTACCACGGGTTCCAGTCGAGTTGTCAATGCTCAACCCGCGATTGCCAATAGCCGTCTGGGATCAATTGCAGTCGCTCATAATGGTAATCTCGTTAATACCCCTCAACTCCGCGAAGAAATTACCCGACGCCAATATAGTTTTGTCACTACGACAGATACAGAATTAATTGCCTTAGCGATCGCCTCAGAAGTAGATTCAGGTAAAAATTGGTTAGATGCTTGTATCAGCGCCTTTAAAATGTGTGAAGGTGCATTTAGTTTGACGATTGGGACTCCAGCCGGGTTAATGGGTGTACGCGATCCTCATGGTATTCGTCCTTTAGTTATTGGGACTTTAGATACCAATCCCACTCGATATGTTCTGGCTTCTGAAACCTGTGGGTTAGATATTATCGGGGCCGAGTTTTTACGAGAAGTTAAACCGGGTGAAATCGTTTGGATCACTGAAGATGGATTGCAGTCTATTGAGTGGCAACCCCAAACCTCTCGCAAACTTTGTGTGTTTGAAATGATTTATTTTGCCCGACCCGATAGCCAGATGGAGGGAGAAAGTCTCTACACTTATCG